>CAZWIL010000008.1:0-27632 GCA_964634175.1 uncultured Vicinamibacteraceae bacterium | reverse complement strand
GACCGGGTCACGACCGTATCCAGAGTGTTGGTGTTTCCGAGACGCAACCTGATATCGGTAGCCGCAACACGGTTATAGCCACCCATAAACTCGCGGTCGGCCACCAGCCCACCAACATACGATGCGCCGTACAGGTCATAACGGTAGCGACCAATCAGAAATTGAGCGGTCTTACCAAACGCGGGATCAGAGACGTCTTCTCGTTTACCTGGTGCTTCATCATCTCCGACCAGAATTCCCAGTGTGCTCCGCCCCACCTTACCAGTGATCTTGGCGCCTACACGGGGGTCAACAATTGTTCGCGTGTGGACAAAATTGATCGGCGCCATAATGTTAAAGATCTCTTGACCTTCAAGAAAAAACGGGCGCAGTTCTGAAAAAAATAAGGGAAACCGTTGGTTCACCGCAATCTGCGGTTGGTCCGATTCGATCTGCGAAAAATCTGGATTGATAGTAAAATCCGCCGTCAGATTTGACGTGATCCCGTACTTCACGTTGAGACCAGCTTCGGGCGAAAAATCATGATCAACAAACGCGCCACTGTTCGTGTCGAGCGACCCAGCCCGAAATCCCGTTACTGTCGGTAAGAACTCAAAATTTCGACTCGCGGATAGATTCGTCATCCCATCCAGCGTGCCCATCTGCGTCAAGAACCCAGCAATCCCTCGCGAGACAGGTGACCACACCACGCGCTCATCCTTACCTTCAATCGTGCGGACAATCTGAAACCCCCAACGATGTATTTCGCCACTATCACGTGCTGGATAACGCAAACTCTTAAAGGGAATGGCCATCTCGGCCGTCCACCCATCGGCTCTGACGCTACCAGCAGACGTGTAGAGCGCGTCCCACGATGCATCACCTGGTGGGATCACACCCGGCGTGTTCCCACCCGCCCCTCGCTGGCCCGGGCCTGATCGACGACGGCCCCCACGCGACCCCAAGAGATCAAGTGTGGCATCTCCCTGTACGCCATAGCCATTGACCGAAAAGGTATACGCACGCTGCTGATCCATAAACGGATCAAAATAGACTGTTAACTTGTCATCATTCGTCGTCTGATCACGCTCCACCCGATTGGCTCGAATCACTGTAGGGTCAGAATAGTGGGCATACACGCCGACATAAAAATTCGTGTTGTCATACGCCAGATAGACTTCAGTCTGTTCGCTAGCCGGCGCTCCTTCCAAAGGATTCATCTGTACGAATTCAGTAATGCGAACGGCACCTTGCCAGGCAGCATCATCAATTTGACCATCGATGACGGGACCTTCGGGCACCCGGGCCGGCATCACGCCAGGTCCACGCCCTGCGCCCGCAGCAACTGTTCGTCCCGGGATCACACCGGCACTCTCACCGAGCGACAGAGTCCCCGTCAGGTCTTCCGGCACTACCCTGCGCGTGTCAGGGTTTCCTCGAGCGGGCGGGACCTCCCCCGGTAACGTTATTCCCTCACCTCGCATGACCGGCGGTCGCCCAAGAATCGATTGTTCGCTTTCGCGACCCTCCGCAGCAGAGAGATTAGCCGAAGATGTTGTGTCCGATGTTGCCGATTGCCGGGCAGATTGTAATGTCCTCTCAGTAAACAGATCTGGAGAATTCAGGGCCTCGGCGACTTGGTCCTGAAGCGAAAAAATTTCACCTAATAATCCATCGAGCTTCACAGTATGTACCACCGTGCGAGAGCTCACCTCGACTACCCGAACCGTAACGCGAACCCGGTCACCAACGCGCTGGTAACCGCCGGTGACGACCCATGTCGCCCCTACCTGTTCGCCAAGAATCGCCAACTGTCCACTGCTAACTTCGGACACGTCACTTAAAAACTCACGACCAGCACCAGCCGAACCGTCCAGAACGGACAGGTCCTGCTGATTCTTTAGGTCCACTGATACAGTCTCCGCAAATCCGGCGCCAAGCCAGTTGTCAGCCAGATTTCCACTCAAGTTCGCGAACGGAATCACAACGACAGTTGCACCACGCTCAGAGCCAGAAACAAACGTCGGAAAAGAGGGATTTTGAGGATCAGGAATAAGATCCTGACCCGCCCCGACCACACTCATGGTGGATATAAGGATCAAGAGTAGAAAAACACCGGAAAAAGATCGCCAATCAAGCATAAGAACCAGACACCCAATCTAAGTCAAAGACAAGCTTTCAGCTTATCACGGAGGAGAATGGGTAATTCAGAGTCGACGGTCTCGGCTATCTTCAACTGAGTGGGCTAACAGGTCGGTTACAGATAAGGCCTTTTCAACGGCAGCGGCGGCACGCTGTATGGTGTCACGGGGCCCCGACGTTGACCACGGGACCACGCCCGCGCAAGGAACATCAGTCAGCCGGGCCAAAAGCTCACAATTGGTCTCCATCGCACTGTCGGTTTTCGACACCAGTTGATTCAATACATACGCAACAACCCGGAGCCCCCGAAGCTTGGCTAGTTCGAGTGTCAATAGGGTGTGATTGACGGCACCCAGACGAGAGGCCGCCACGACTAGTAGTGGCAACCCTAGCTGGCTGGCGAGATCAGCCATTGTGTAACGCTCCCAGAGTGGAACCAACAACCCACCTGCCCCTTCAACCAGCACCACGTCATGAGCACGAGCCACTAGCCGAAACTGGTCGCAAATCACTTCCGGATTAATTGTGGCCCCTACCTGGCGCGCAGCCACATCCGGTGCTAACGGAGCCTCAAACCGATAGGGACACACCGAAGAAAGGTCTTGATGGGCTCCGGCGGCGCTCCTCAAAAGTGACGCATCAGACGGGATGAGCGTATCTCCATTTCGCGCGCATCCGGTCTCAATCGGTTTCATCACCCCGACTCGTAAACCCTGGCTACTAAGTACTCGAGCTAGACCTACAGTTACGAAAGTCTTTCCAACGCCGGTATCGGTCCCCGTTACAAAGACTCCTCGCATTATGTCTCCGTAACGGAAACGATGGCCTGACAGACCGCCGAAACCAGTGAATCGATTTCGCTGAGTCGAATACTTAATGGTGGCATCAACACAATGACATCGCCCAACGGGCGAATGATCACGTTGTGGGCACGGGCAGCAACCGTAACCCGAGCACCGATTCTCTCATCAGACGCGTAAGCCGCTCTTGTCGCCGGATCACGGGCCAACTCGATTCCGACCATCAGACCCCGCTGTCTGATATCAGCAACGTGGCGCAAGTGCTTCATTTGACTATCCAATTGAGTGGTCAACCGTTGGATTTTTTTAGCCAGCCCCTCAATCACTCGTTCTGTGTCAAAGAGATCCAAACTCGCTAGAGCCACGGCACAACCGACGGGATTCCCGGTATAGGTATGACCGTAATAAAAGGTTCGTCCCTCATTTGGTAACCCGAGAAACGCCGAATACACCCGCTCGGTCGTGAGGGTCGCCGCCAACGGTAAATACCCTCCGGTCAACCCTTTGGCAAGACACATAAGATCGGGTAACACCTTCTCCTGCTCGGAGGCGAACATGGTGCCCGTGCGACCGAACCCAGTCGCCACTTCGTCACAGACCAACAGAACCTCGTGTTCGGTCGTCAGTTCCCGTAATGCCCGAAGATACCCGCTGGGCTGAGACCACATTCCGACTGCCCCCTGCATGACAGGTTCAACGACAAGTGCTGCCAATTGGTTTCCGTGTTCCGACAGTAGGCGCTGGGCGTCATCTACTGCGCGGTCAAGCGCCTCAGTTTCGGACAACCAGTCTCGCCAACGCCACACATGCGGTGGGGTAAGACGAACGGTCTCAGGTAACACGGCTTTGTAGAAGCGGTGGAACTGCTCTGAATATCCGACACTGACTGCACCCAACGTATCGCCGTGGTAATCCTCAGCCAACGACGCCAACTTTGTTTTCTGAGGTTGCCCCCTTAGTTGCCAAAACTGAAGAGCCATCCTGATTGCAACCTCGACCGAGGTAGCGCCACTATCAGAATAAAAAACCCGTGACAGCCCTGAAGGGGTCACATCGACCAGTCTCTTCGCCAGTTCAACCGCAGGAGCATGGGTCAACCCAAGCAGCGTTGAGTGGGCGATTGCACCCAACTGAGACTCGACCGCATGGTTCAATTCGGCACGGTTGTGTCCATGGACATTACACCAAAGGGAAGAGACCCCATCAAGATAACGCCGACCACTAATATCGATCAGTTCATTTCCCTCACCTCGGACGATAATCACCGGGTCTTCAGTGGTCCACTGCTGCATCTGTGTAAACGGATGCCACAGAAATTGATGGTCCCACTGTTTTAGATCTCTGGACGATGGAACCTTCCTTCCTGCATTCATCCAATTACTCCAGAAACCCGACCCGCCGACGCAAAAGCGTCTAGCGCCATGTCGACATCTGCGCTGCTATGACTCGCAGTTGGCACGATTCGTAGACGCGACATCCCAACTGGAACGGTAGGTGGCCGAATCGCCGGAACAAATATCCCCTGCTTTAACAATTCAGCACTAAAGGTCAGTGCTCGCGCATCATCGCCAACAAGCAACGGCAGAATGGGTGAACGGCTACTCCCTAAAGAAAATCCTCGGTCGACGAGCCCTGAACGCATCTGTTCCGTATTTGTCCACAAACGCTGCCGCCGGGCCGGATCAGAACGAACCACCTTGACAGCCGCTAGCGCGGCGGCCACAGCCGGCGGGGACAACGCCGTCGTATAAATAAGACTGCGAGCGGTGTTAGTCAGCCAATCAACAAGATGTCTGCTTCCCGCCACAAAAGCACCCATACTTCCAAGAGCCTTGCCCAAAGTTCCAATCTGTACATCAATGTCTTGTGCCAGACCTAATTCCTCGACCAGCCCACCACCGTGTTCACCAAAGACACCAGTGGCGTGGGCTTCATCGACCACAAGCCACGCGTCCCAGCGCTGAGCCAAGTTCACCAACTCTTGAAGGGGTGCCACATCGCCTTCCATGCTAAACACGGTTTCAGTGACAATCAGTCGCTGCCCATTACCCGACGCCGACGACAGCAACTCACCTAAGTGCTGAACATCCATATGGCGGTAAACCTCCACACTCGCACGGGACAGGCGACACCCATCGACAAGGCTGGCGTGGTTACGTTCGTCACTAAAGATGATGTCGCCGGGCCCGGTAAGCGCCGATACGACACCAATGTTTGCATGGTAACCAGAGGTAAACACCAAACACGCCTCGGTTGCCTTGAGTTCAGCCAAAGCAGCCTCAAGAGTTGTGTGTAGTTCGGTGGTTCCTCCTACCAAGCGAGAGGAGCCCGCACCGCACCCAAAATGCGACACCGCATCAGCCGTTGCTCGTTTTATTCGATCATCCGAAGCCAGCCCAAGGTAATCATTCGAGGAGAACTGGAGCACTTCACGCCCATTTATCCGTACACGCGGCCCTGGTCCACTGGAAATAGTTTTCAGCCTTCGGCGAAGGTGCCGAGCATCAAGATGGACCAAACGTGGTCCGAGACTGTCATCAAGTCCAGTCATTGCACGCCTGAGAAATCAACCAATTGTAGGAGCGCCTGCCAGCTACAGAAGGCCCTAATGTTACAAGCCGTGTCAACAAAAAGAGCACCAGTCCGCACTCACAGCTCATTTAACAAACTGACCACTCCGCCACGGAATGACCGTCGCCAATTCAGTTCTGGCGGTCTCACAGGATATGATTGTGCGCTAATGATGCAGAACGTGCCGTCAGGCAAGTCGCTTACCCGTAACGATGTCGAGACATTGTATCAACAGGGACTCCTCGACCTAATCTTCCAGGCAAGCCAGGTCCACCGGGAACACCGGGACTCATCAGAAATACAGTGTGCCGCCTTGCTTAGCGTCAAGACTGGTGGTTGCCCTGAGGACTGCGCCTATTGCCCTCAGTCAGCCCACTACCAGACTGATGTCGAATCTAGTGACTTGATGAATCTAGATGCTGTGCACGAAGCAGCCAAAACGGCTCAAGCCAATGGTGCAGACCGGTTTTGCATGGGAGCAGCGTGGCGTTCCGTATCCGATGGCAAGGAGTTTGACGCGGTATTAGAAATGGTCCGCACGGTTAAAGGACTGGGGCTCGAAACCTGTGTCACCCTCGGCATGTTAGAACCCCACCAGGCTCAACGTCTGCAGGAAGCAGGCCTCGACTATTACAATCACAATCTCGATACGGGCCCCGAATACTACAACGAGATCATCGGCACGAGGACCTACGACGACCGAAGACAAACACTTCGTGCAGTCCGCCAAGCAGGACTGAAAGTCTGTTGTGGTGGAATCCTCGGTATGGGTGAAAAAGATTCTGATCGAATTGACCTACTGTACGAGCTTGCCAGCCAAACTCCCCAACCGGAGAGCGTGCCGATCAATACCCTCGTGGCAGTTTCAGGCACCCCCCTTGCTGAAGAGAAACCCGTCGGCTGGGAACACTTAGTCCGCATGGTCGCTGTTGCACGGATTCTGATGCCACAGGCCCGTGTCCGATTGAGCGCCGGACGCTTGCAACTTAGTGAGGCAACCCAGACGCTCTGCTTTCTGGCCGGTGCCGATTCCATCTTCTTGGGCGACCACTTATTGACGACGCCTAATCCTGAGACCAACGCTGACCACGAGTTACTCAAACGACTTGGTCTGCGCAGCCTCAGAGAACCCACTGCTTCGCCACTGTGAGACTCTCGGCGGTCGGCGTCCGTTACGTCTTCTTCGTTTGCATACTTATCGGCCTACCGGGCACGGTGTCTGGACAAGTTCTCGGCGGTCATAGACCCCAAGCGACAGCACCTCGTGATTTTGGATTCTTGACCGCGTTTCGTACTGTTGTCGATATTAAACACCTGAACGGCGCTGATGCCGATACACGGTTCAACTGGGACGCCGACCTTGCAATTGATGTAGACGTGGTTGATGCAGGACACTTCCGAGGCAACCTCTTCGTTAATATCGAAACCATCATCGGAAACGAATTTCGCGGGGTTGACCCGAATCAAAATAACTATACCGCTGACCTCTCAGTGTTTATCCGTCTGCCAAAGGGAGAACTTTCCACAACTTTCCACCACGTCTCCCGCCATCTCGCTGACCGAGGAACTGACAAGAGTGTCTCGTGGAACATGTTTGGCGTGGGCTACGGCAACACCTTCACACTTGGCAATCTGAACCTAGATGCCGGCGCACGTGCCCTATGGACGGTCGAACGGGCTGGTGTTGACTACGACGCACAGTACGGCGGTTACCTAAAGGTGATACGACCATTCCACGACCGACTGGCTCTAATTGGCACGATCGATGGTGTATCGGTTCGGATCGATCCGTTTGCCAGGAATCGCTCTGGTTATGAGGGCGGACAACTCGAGGCCGGGCTACGAATCACGACGGGCGTGGCCACCGTCGATCTACTGGTTGGCCACGAACGTCGAATTGATGCGACCTCAACACTCCGAGAGCTGACGGAACTCACGCGATGGACTCAGTTCGGGATCCGACTGACAACACCCATTCGTTAAGCAGCTAGCTGGATCCATCGAATCGCTCTTTGAGCCGCTGAATACGGTCCTGAACGGGAGGATGGGTAGAAAAGTAAGCGCTGAGTCCTCCATCATCGGATGTCGCGGTAAGTCCGCTAAATCGATTAAGTGCATTCATCGCTGCCGAAGACTCAAACCCCGCTGCCTGCATTAACAACACACCCAACTCATCAGCCTCGAACTCCTGGTCTCGTGAATACGCCTTTTCCAGCGCCTGCAATCCAACTTTGCGAATCCATGGCGCCAACACACCGCGACCAGGCGAGGCCAAAGATGCGGCAGACAGTAGTTTCTGAGAAATCAATCGGTCGATTGAGTGACGCCTAATCACGTGTGACATCTCATGAGCGACCACAAAGGCAAGTTCATCTCGATTACCTTGACATAGCTCGACCAGTCGATTTGTGACAAAAACGAAGCCACCAGGTAAGGCAAACGCTGTGGGTTGTTCGCTAGCCAAAACAGCAACCTCGAATTGATGGTGCTCGTTCTTCACAAAAGACGCGAGCTTCTGAGCGATGTGATTAAGAAAAACCTGAACCTGGTCATCAGGGTGATGTGGCGTTTGCTCGACAATCACTGCTGCCATGTCGCGACCAACGCCGTACTCAGCCTTGATCGCCTCCTCCTCACTACCAGCCACCGATTCCCACACCCAGCGGGCACGTCGAAATGCTGTACCCGCTTTACGACCGAATTGATAAAACCCACCTTCTGTCATTTTGCCGAAAGTTCCTGAAGGTACGACATAAAGCGACGGCCCGTGTGCTGCTGGTAGCTGTCAACCGGCTCAATCGAAATCTCATCAAAATAGCGATCAAACACCGTGTGGCGCTCGTGTTGAAGTGGTGGGTCGCAATAGCACATCTCACTCCACTCAACCACGTCATCATGACTGACAATCGCGCGTTCCAGCGAATCGACAATTTCTTGACCGTCCGGCTGCTGTTGTCGGATTGTATCGTCGAATAACGCTTGTTTGAGACTACCGGCCATTCCCTTCTTGAGTCGAGCCGTCACCCGATAGAACATTCGACCTACTCCTGACGTTACAGACAAACAAGATAACCCGTGAGGATAGTGAAACGATATACCCTCCTTCACGACCAAACACATTCATTCTCCATTAAACCTATGAATTTTAAGGGCTTAAGAGAAACTAGATTTCTATGAAGTAACGATCATGGACCGTGCTATGATGCCCGCTCATTTATTAGAGTTTGGTTCTTCAGTGAGCTCAAGGAGGTAAGTCATGCGAAAGTTATTGATAATCGTCGCGGTCGCGATGCTGACTGCTCCATTCACTCTCCACGCCCAAGAAGGCGGAGTGCAGGCAGGCGGTTGGGATGCAAGACTCGACAGGGATGGTGAAAGCATCGATGGCGTACTCAACTTCAGAACGATGGGCGAAGGCGTCCACGCAACCACCGCCGGTAGGGGCGCTGCGATCTTTTGGCGTGCCAGTGACTCCCAGAGTGGCAACTTCTCAATCAGCGCGAGTTTCACGCAGACAGAACCTTCCTCGCATCCAAATGCGTACGGCCTGTTCTGGGGAGGGTCGAATCTCTCCGGCGCGAACCAACAGTACTCATACTTCGTGATTCGCGAAAATGGTCAGTACCTTTTGAGAAAACGTATGGGCAGTGAAACACCCGACGTCGTCGCCTGGGCTGCCCATGACGCAATTAATGCTCTTGATAGCGACGGGCGTTCGACGAATGCATTGACTGTCGAAGTTGGAGCAAGTGAGATTCGATTTTTGGTCAACGGCACGGAAGTTGATTCGCAGCCACGGTCGTCGTTTGATGGAGACGGAATTGTGGGTCTTCGCGTTAATCACCAACTCGACGTTCATATTGGTAACATCAACCTCGGAATGTAGTTTTCCTAACGCTCTTCGTTGTAAATATTTAAGGCGCGCCACTTGGCGCGCCTTTTTTTTAGAATAATAGTTTTATTGCCTTTTTCTCGCTACATACGGACTGGGAGATGTAATTACTCCTTATCTCTATTTCGCTGCCGCAAGAACAATAAGAAGATCCTGCGCTGCAACATTAGATCCGCTCTCAATTAGAACATTCTTGACCGTAGCGTCTCGTGGACTACAGACGGCAGTCTCCATCTTCATCGCCTCAATCCACAGAAGCGGTTCACCAGCAGATATCTCTTGCCCATTCATCACGGCGACAACACCGACTTTGCCTGGCATTGGTGCACCAATGTGGTCTGGATCACGCTTGTCTGCCTTCGGCTGAACCGGTTCGGTGGCTTCTACAGAGCGGTCAACCACACGAATCTCACGTGGTTGACCATTAAGTTCAAAGAATACAGTCCGTGTTCCGTCCTCTCGCGGCTGACCACTCGTGAGGTAGCGAATCACCAAGGTCTTACCCCGCTCTATCTCAACCATGATCTCTTCACGCGGGCGAAGACCATAGAAAAAATTCGGAGTCGGTATCACCGAAGTGTCGCCATAACGCTTAACATGGTCAGCAAAATCGACGAACACCTCTGGGTATAGTAAATACGACAGTACTTCTTCGTCCGTCGCCTGTCTTCGAATCTTCCCGTTTAGTACCTCGCCAGTTTCCGAAAAATCAACCGGGTCGAGCCTTGCTCCCGGCCGCCCACGTATAGGCTTCACACCTGCGGATCGTAAAACGACCTGCCGCACTTTCGTTGGCCACCCCCCTGGTGGGCGACCGAGCATGCCACGCATCATCTCAATCACGCTGGCTGGAAACTGAAGCGGACTCTTCGGATTGACGATGTCATTCTTGGTTAATCCATTCGACACCATAAACATGGCCATGTCGCCAACAACCTTGCTGGACGGTGTCACCTTGACGATATCGCCAAACAATTCGTTTGCCGACGCGTAGGCCTGGCAAATTTCAGGCCACCGGTCGCCCAATCCCATAGAGATTGCTCGCTGCCGAAGATTGGTATATTGCCCGCCCGGCATCTCGTGGCGATAGACGTCTGGTGCAGGCGCCCGCAGTCCAGCGTCGAACGGATAGTACATCTCTCTGACTTTCGCCCAGTACTCGTCGATGTCATCAACCGCGTCTTGGTCGAGACCGGTGTCTTTCGGAGTACCGCGGAGTGCAGCCACAAGTGAATTAAGTGGCGGTTGACTGGTCATACCACTCATGGAAGCCATTGCCGCATCGACGATATCGACACCGGCTTCGGCTGCCTTAAGTACGCTTGCCCCACTCATACCACTCGTGTCATGTGTATGAAAGTGAATGGGAACCTCGACCTCGTTGCGAAGTGCCTTGACAAGGGCGTGTGCCGCATAGGGCTTACACAAACCCGCCATGTCCTTGATCGCGAGGATGTGAGCCCCCATATCCACTAGGGTTTTGGCTAATTCCGTGTAGTACTGCAAACTATATTTCGTCCGAGAAGGATCAGTAATGTCTCCGGTATAGCAGATCGCGGCTTCACACAAGGCACCAGTGCTTGTACGCACCGTCTCCATCGAGACCTTCATCGCCTTGGGATCATTTAACGCATCAAATATTCTGAACACGTCAATGCCATGTGCAGCACTTTTCAGAACAAATGTCTTAATCACATTGTCAGGATAGGTGGCGTAGCCGACTCCGTTGCTACCCCTCAACAGCATTTGAAACAAGATGTTTGGTATCCGCTCGCGTAAGGCAATAAGACGGGCCCAAGGGTCTTCCTGCAGAAACCGCATGGATGTATCAAACGTAGCGCCACCCCACATCTCCACGCTAAAAATATTCGGGAGGAGATGTGACACTGCATCCGCAACCTCCAGGAGATCGTAGGTACGCAACCGCGTGGCCATTAGAGACTGATGGGCATCACGCATAGTCGTGTCCGTAATCAATAAGCGCCGCCGGCGGCGAACCCATTTCGCAAATGCCTCAGGGCCAAGACGCTGAAACTCCTGTCGGAGACCATGCGGCGGAACCTTAGCTTCGACAATTGGAGCACTCGGCAGGCGAAATTTCCGCTCCGGGTCGATAGCCGCACGAACATCTGTACGACCATTAATAATGACGTCACCTAAATACGACAATAGTTTTGTTGCGCGGTCACGTGGTTGCCTTATATCGAACAATTCTGGCGTGTCGTCGATAAAAGAAGTGGTAGCTCCACCAGACACAAAAGATGGATTCAAGACAAGGTTTTCGAGGAACGCGATATTGGTCTTGACCCCTCTAATTCTGAATTCCCGGAGTGATCGGTCGGCACGCTGCGCAGCTTCCGGCAACGTCGAGCCCCAAGTGGTCATCTTGACCAGTAAAGAGTCGAAGTATGGGGTGATGACCGATCCGGTAAACCCATTGCCCGTATCCAATCGAACAGCGAATCCGCCGACTGAGCGATAGGTCGTCAGTCGACCATGGTCAGGCACAAATTGATTCTCAGGATCTTCGGTGGTAATTCGACATTGCAGGGCCACACCGCGAGTAACGATCTGTGACTGCGGTGGCACTCCCATTACATCGCCATGGAGCGGATATCCTTGAGCGACCAGAATTTGACTACGCACCAAGTCAAGACCGGTGACCATCTCCGTCACCGTGTGTTCGACTTGGATCCGTGGGTTAACCTCGAGGAAGTAGTATTGCTCCCGGTCAAGATCTACAAGGAATTCAACGGTCCCCGCTGACTGGTACGAAACGGTTCGACATAACTGAATGGCCGCCTCACAAACCGCGTGACGGAGCTTTGAAGGAAGATTCACACTAGGCGCCACCTCGACAACTTTTTGATGGCGACGTTGGACCGAGCAGTCTCGCTCCCAAAGATGCACGAGACCGTCGTGTGCGTCTCCGAGAACCTGCACCTCAATGTGTTTAGCCCGATTAACCCGGCGCTCAATAAACACCTCATCCCGGCCGAATGCAGCACCAGCCTCGCGCTTGGCTTCGGCCAAGGCTGATTTCAAGCCCTCGGCTCGCTCAACCACACGCATGCCGCGTCCGCCACCGCCAAAACTCGCCTTCAATATGACGGGGTAGCCTATCTCGCCTGCCACTTTTTCGGCCGCAGATAACCCGGCGACCGGACTCTTGCTCCCTGGCACAGTCGGCACACCTGCCTCTGTCGCCAAGCGCTTCGCGGCCATCTTGTCGCCAAACATGTCCAATTGTTCCGGAGTCGGGCCCACAAAAATGATGCCGCGATCCTTACAAGCTCTCGCAAAATCAGCGCGTTCTGACAAGAATCCATAGCCAGGATGAATCGCGTCGACGTCGTTCTCAATTGCCACATCAAGGATGGCCTGACTATCGAGATACGATTTGACCGGTTGTCCTCCCTCCGGAGAACCAACCAGAAATGCCTCATCTGCCTTGTATCGATGCAGTGAAAACCGATCCTCGTAGCTGTAAACGGCAACTGTCCGAAGACCAAGTTCAGTAGCGGCGCGAAAACACCGAATGGCAATTTCAGACCGATTAGCAACCAAAAGCTTCTTTATCGCACGGGACATAGGGAAATCTTACTAAGGCCTCACACAGGAAAAGGGTTGTAAGGAAAAAGAATCAACGGTTTACTGAGATTTCGCTCAAATATTTAAGTAAAAGTGACATCGCGCCGATAAACAGACCAGGCGGCAACATGAATACTAGATTAACTCAGAACGGGTTAAACGCGTGGCGGATCGGTCTCCACACGCTGATTTTCGTCATAAGCATAGTCGGAATGTCGGAAGCCAATCCAAGAACCGCTAGTCTCTTGGGAAGTGCCGCTTCTCTCGACAAACAGAACAAGCAGGCCGAGCGGCATGATTTTACATACTTACGTGAATCTTCCCAGCTAAAGCGTTTTGTGCAAGCTGGCCTACTTGTACAGGTTAACAACGACTCGAGCTTCCGCCTTAAAGACGTCTCATTTCCCTATATCCGACCCGAAGTCAAATTGTTCATTGAACGTCTATCAAAACAGTATCAGCGGGCGTGTGGAGAACAATTAGTGATTACCAGCCTGACCCGACCACTGAGCCATCAACCTAGTAACGCCTCGCCTCGATCAGTGCACCCTACCGGAATGGCCCTTGATTTACGGCGTCCAACCAACCCGAATTGTCGCAGTTGGCTAGAAAACACACTCTTGTATCTAGAAGAACGGTCTGTACTAGAAGCCACCAGAGAACGTTACCCGCCACACTATCACGTAGCAATCTTCGCTGGAGATTACGCAGAATATGTTCACCGGATCACAAAACAACGCGGCAAGTCTAACAACTCGACAATCTCAGGCCATGACTATACCGTTCGCCCAAAGGATACGGTCTGGCGAATCGCCCGACAGCACGGCACAACACCAACAGTAATCCTGAGAACCAACAACCTACGAACGTCCGTAATCTACCCTGGGCAAACACTCAAAATTCCGAGTTTCGGAGATGGCGGCCAATAGGAACACTGACCGTCCGCTGAGCCCAATCCTCACGACACCTCATGCGATAAAATCTAAGGACACTGGTACTTTCATCAATTCAAGATAAAATTGTGATCACTTTAATAATCCTATTTCCAGTAAAGGCGACCCTATGAGTGAAGCAGTTAGTCGACTCGAAAAATCTAAGCTTGAGTGGCAAGACTTATTATCTGCCGAGGCCTATAAAGTACTTTTCAAGGAAGCTACCGAGCCAGCTGGGTCCAGCACACTCAATGATGAAAAACGGTCCGGCACGTTTGTTTGTGCAGCTTGCTATTTACCCTTGTTCGAATCAACGACCAAGTATGACAGCGGTACTGGGTGGCCTAGTTTCTATGCACCAATCGATGGCAGTATCGAAACCAAAAGAGACTTCAAGATGATTCTCCCTCGGGTTGAATATCACTGCATCCGCTGCGGAGGCCATCAAGGCCATGTGTTCAAGGATGGCCCGGATCCAACCGGCCAGCGCTATTGCAATAACGGTTTGGCTATTAAATTTGTCGCGGCGACAGACAATCTGCCTGAACTGCGAACCTGAATAGCAACCTTTACTTAATCCTGCTTGGCGTCTGCAGGCACCGGTTTGGTTGTTTGGTCCAATGAAGGAAACACCAAGGACATCAGCCAGAGCAACAAGACGATAATTAGAACCAGCATCCCCCAGCGCATGGCACTTGCCAGCAGTGCCAAATCAAACACGGGCAACCCAAACTGAATCTGGTACTGCATCAATTCGCTGCCGCGTTCACTCATCCAATGCCAGGCCGTGTGAGCCACCAACACCGACAGAAGGATGGTTCCGGCGCGTTCAGCGGCAGTAACCCGAAAGAGTAACGACAGTAGCGGGACCAACAGAATAATCACCAGCAACTGACCAAGTTCAACACCAAGGTTAAACGCTAGGAGAGATGTAAGAAGGTGCCCACCTGCGAACTGGAGTGTTTCACGTAGGGCGAACGAAAAACCAAACCCATGCACCAATCCAAACCCAAAGGTGAGAAGCCACCGGCGTTGCAGTCGCACCCCGAAAACATTTTCAAGAGCCATGTAAACAATGGACATGGCAATCGCTGTCTCGACGAGCGCAGGAAACCACAAAGCATCCGGTGCAAAACCGAAAGCTGATGCAATCAGTGTGACTGAATGTGCAACAGTGAAAGAAGTAATGATGGCGATTAATGGTCGAACCCGACGAAACGGAATAACCAAACACGCCAAGAACAACAGGTGGTCAATTCCGTCTAGGATATGCTCAAATCCAAGATTAACGAACCGCAACGCTGCTTGATGCCAGCGCGGATCCAGACGGACGAGCCCAGGGTTTCCGCGATATTCAAAAGCTCGAATCGTATCGTCCGGTAGGACAAACCGTAGAACTGTGACCGTGCGAAGCCCCAATCGCGCCAACGTTGGATTAATAGAAAAATTAGCCTGCTCCGACTGAATTGGATACTCGAACAAAACGTCAAGCATTGCCTGCTGCCAAAAGATCTCGGTGTCGTCAGGTAACGGCGGTCCAAGGACATGGGCAAGTGCCTGGTCATAACTTGCAAATGACTGGTCCGATGGAATCGACGCGCGCACCGCAATCAGCTCTTGGTCCGACAGCAGAACATCATCCTCATATAGTTGAAGTTCATTCGCGATCCATAGAATCGCAGCATCTCGAAGCTCAGAATCAGCTTCTGCAAGATCTAGGTATCCCGGCCCGGTCTGAGGAAACCTGACATCCTGCATCGCGAAGAGTGGAACCCGGACCAACAGTCGTAATGTGTCACCCTCAGGCTTAACCAAGATTTGCACCAAAACGTCGGTGGGTATGTCGTGGGCACGGACACCTGATGACGATGTCATCACCAATCCAAAGACCAGCGCTGCCGCCAGGGCCCGCCACGCAGACCGACGACTTGATTTAAATGATTTCACCAAAAACTGGTTATTCCGTGAACACAGAGGTAATACCAGAGGTTTTCGCTTTGTCATTAGGCAATGCACACAGCGCCACAACTTCATCTGAAAAGTTCGATCCATTTAACTCAATTGCAAGTATACTTGTCGCCGCTGAAGGGCCAAAAGGGATCGTCGCGTCAGCGCCGCATAACCTGATAGGCCTCGTCACAGAAATACGTAAGGAGGACCGGGATGAATCGGAAACGAAACCTGCTCATAGGATCGTCATTACTGGCATTAATCATTGCGTGCGGTGTTGGTCAAAATGCAGTCGAAGAAGCCGCCGACAGCAATGCCGAAATGGCAATGGGCGATGGGCCAATGGTCCCAATGTTTGAAGTCGACCCGCTGTGGCCAAAGAATTTACCTGACCACGGGTTAATGGGCCCGACAATTGGTGTTGATGTTGATTCAACCGATACCATTTGGCTTGTTCACCGAAACACTCCGGACCAGTTTGTGGCTCGAACGGAAATTGGACTCGCGCAAGACCCGCCACTCGCTGAATGCTGTCAACCTGCGCCACCAGTACTGGCCTTCGACCAGGAAGGGAACCTTGTGCACGCCTGGGGTGGCCCTGGAACTGAGACGGGTGATTATGTGTGGCCAGGCTCCAATCATGGAATCACGATTGACCACATGGATAATGTGTGGATCGGTGGTAATGGTCCAGCTGACTCGCATGTGGTGAAGTTCACCCAAGATGGTACGTTCCTGATGCAAATCGGCATCCCCGGTGCCCGGCAAACTGGTGAACAGGACGGTCGGCCGGTCTTCACACGCGACAGCAAGTCAATGGATAGTTATGGCCGTGTCGCCAAGATTGGTATCGACCCTGGCGCCAATGAGGCGTATTTCGCTGATGGCTACTTGAATAAACGTATTGCCGTTGTTGATGTTGATACCGGCGAACTTAAACGATTTTGGGGAGCTTACGGAAACGAGCCAGACGACGACTATGATTTCGGCGGACCGTATCAACCCGGTGAAGAAGGGAAACAGCAGTTTCGTGGTCCGGTCCACTGTTCGGAAATTTCTAACGATGGACTCGTTTACATTTGTGACCGCGCCGCAGACCGCATCCAAGTCTTCCAAAAAGACGGTACCTTCGTAGACGAAGTGATCGTCGCGCCAAATACGTTGTCACAAGGATCGACATGGGACATCGACTTCTCGCCCGACGCAGAACAAAAGTTCATGTATCTGGCCGACGGTCAGAACATGAAGGTCTACATCATGGACCGTGCTTCTATGGAAGTACTCACAGCATTCGGTGACGGTGGACGCCAACCAGGGATGTTCTTCGCGGTGCATAGTATCGCCGTTGACAGTGATGGCAATATTTACACCACCGAGACCTACGAGGGTTCACGGATTCAGAAATTCGTCTATACAGGCATGGGTCCTGTTCCCCCGGGTGCGGAAGGCACAAACAGCCAAGGTGTCCTCTGGCCGACGAACTAAGCTAAAGACGACGAACCAATAAAACACAAAAGGCCGACTGGGCTTAATGCTCAGTCGGCCTTTCTTTTTTGAACCCAGTGCTCACACAGTAACTATTAATCACTCTTTGATCTGGTAACCGTCTGGTCCCTGCTCGCGGAATGCGTCATGACATGACTGGCAAGTAGGCCGTAATGCTTGGAGAGCCGAAGAGGCTGCCTGCGTATCCTTTTCATCGCCAGCCGTCCCGATTGGGGCCAATCCTTCCAAAATCTTCTGAGCGAATCCCACAGCCTCGTCGGTGCCACGCGCACTCCAGAAAGCCTCAACCTGTTCAAACTGCGTCCTTAGTTTGCCTAGGTCCTCAAACAGTTCAGGCCAATATAGCGCATCAATGTGCAACTCGGCGTCACCGACGATAAAGTTAATCTCCGTCATCGCCGCACTGTACTCTTCCTCGGTCATCGCCGACTGTTGTGCCCTAACCGACAGCACACCTAGTAGAAGGACAATACCCATCGTTATGAAGAACCTCTGACTGCGCATAGAAGTCTTTCCTCCTGGCTCAGAATGCGTTAACGAACCGTTGACAGATCATGCTGGCCGACCAATTATACGCAACCACGCTCAAACCAACAGTCGCCAAACTTCGTAACGCGAGTTTCCATGTTGCAACTGAATTAATCTGTCGAAAAACGAACACTAAGATGCAGCCTTGACCTGTTTCTGCGGTGGCTGTAGTCTCGCTGCACCCGACTGGATATCGCTACTATCTTCGTGGGAGAAATGACATGAACGCTAGATTTTGGCCCATCATCTTCGCCGGGACTGTTGTCGTAACCATCGGAATCACAGCGACGCAGCCAAACCGACCTGCGTCACAGATGTCGACCGCGGCGAACTCCTTCCTCAATACACTTACGGTGGCCGAATCCGAAACTGTCATGTTTCCGTTCGATGGCGAAGATCGATTCGACTGGCATTTCATCCCACGCGAGCGAAAGGGACTTCCTCTCAAATCAATGACCGCCTCACAACAGGAAGCCGCACTAAATCTGTTGCGTTCAAGCCTCAGCACTGACGGCTTTGGCAAGTCAGAGATGATTCGAGAACTCGAACAGATTCTGTTTGAACGAGAAGGGCGTGCAATCCGAGATCGTGAGTTGTATTTTTTTATGATCTTCGGTGAGCCTACTAATAGTGGAACGTGGGGGTGGCGGTACGAAGGACATCACATCTCACAGAATTGGACAATTGTCGATGGACGTGTAATCGCGAGTAGTCCGCAGTTCTTCGGCACGAATCCTGCGAATGTTCAGGGCGGTAATAGCTCAGGCACGCGCGTCCTGTCGACCGAAGAGGATTTAGCACGAACACTGCTTCATTCCCTCTCGCCAGAACTGAGGTCAGTCGCGATTATTAATAATGAAGCGCCTAGAGACATCTTGACAAGTAACGAGCGTCAAGCGGCGATGCAGACCAACGACGGTGTTGCATTCAATCAGTTGACTACTGAACAGCAGGGAGTCCTGTGGTCACTAATCGAAGAATACGCCGGCGTGCAGCCTGACCCGATCGCAACCGAACGACTGGAAGACATTCACACAGCCGGTATCGACACGATTCATTTTGCCTGGATGGGAGGAACTGAACCAGGCACAGGTCACTACTATCGTATTCAAGGCTCGACGTTCTTAATTGAATACGACAACGTACAAAACGATGCCAACCATGCTCACAGTGTATGGCGAGACTTTGATGGCGACTTCGGTCGAGACCTACTCGCCGCCCATTACGAACGCACCCCTCATCAAATTGCTGGGCAATAGCCAACGTCAGGGCCTTGCTGCAGTGGCGGCTTAAGTTGATGCTTTGCACCTCAAAAACCGACGGTAGCCTATTAAGGCTGTGCCAAAGTCCGGCCAAAGGGGCAAACCCTAACGGTGCAATGGCTGGACACCCAATTGGGTGGATCCAAAATACGGAACCCCACATGGTAGACTGAAGGACTTGTGTGGTGAGTGTAGCTCAATGGTAGAGCGCTGGCCTGTGGCGCCGGATGTTGCGGGTTCGATCCCCGTCACTCACCCCATTTTCTGGAACCGCACACTCTCTTAAACTGGGAATTTTGATGCTTGCTGTAAGGAGAACCATCATGACGTTTTCAAAATCATCTCTAGGACATGTTCTTGCTGCCACCGCAGCTCTGCTTCTAGCACTGCCATTAGGAGCCTCCGGGCAAGTCCTTGACCGCCTTCCAAACATTTATCCCATGAACGAACTTCCCAATCCGTACTCAAGTGAAGACGGATGGGTAAAATTACCTGGCGGTCGCACTTGGGGTTCGACAGCGGGCTCCGATATCGACCCTGATGGACAGCACATCTGGGCGATTGATCGATGCGGTGCCAACTCCTGCGCCGGATCAGACCTCGACCCCATTCTGAAGATTGATCCTGACGGTAATGTCGTAGCGACCATGGGCGCTGGGTTGTTTCTCTTCCCTCACGGCATGCACGTAGACCGAGATGGCAACGTCTGGGTAACGGATGCGCAGGGCCCAAATCGCGAGAACCCAGCGACCGCGGGCAAGGGGCATGTCGTTATCAAACTTAGCCCCGAAGGCGAAGTTCTACTCACACTCGGTCGACCGGGCTCCCCCGGAGACGGCCGAGGACCTCTCCTCAACACCCCGTGCGATGTAGTGACCGACGCCGAAGGGAATATCTATGTTGGAGACGGCCACAGTGGACAGGGTCGAGATGCTCCACCAGATACCGTTGCCAGAATCGCCAAATTTGACCGCGACGGAAATTTCATCACGTCCTGGGGCCGGCTTGGTTCGGGTCCCGGGGAATTGCGAACACCGCACGCAGTGGACATTGATTCCCAGAATAGGTTAATCGTCGGAGATCGTGGAAATAATCGACTACAGATCTTCCAACTAGACGGCACCTACATTGGGGAACTGAGACAATTTGGACGCCCGAGTGGCATCTATATCACGGACGACGACACCATCTATGTTGCTGATTCTGAGTCGCTGTTCGCAAACTCTCAGAATCCAGGCTGGATCACAGGTATTCGAGTTGGCAGCCTTCGAACCGGTATCGTCGACTATCTGATTCACGGGACAGTTGACGCCTACCCGAACGGTTCTAATCCCGAAGGTGTCTCCGTAGACGCCGCAGGAAACGTATACGGCGCCGTCGTGTCGCAGGGTGGCGCATTCGTGAAATCGTCTCGTTAAGAGAGCTTTTTTCCTCGGGGCACTTCGAATCTACCGATCGAAGTGCCCCACTCTGTTTCAGAGCGAGTCAGCCCACACATCTAACTTAGCGAGACCCGATCAAGTTGTCGGCATCACGCTCCTCGGCCCGAGCACCAGCAAGGAGATTGGTCATCCCGTAGTTCCCTTCGTGACAGGCGTACTCGAACATGGGTGCGTCGGATCGCTTCATCGGCACGGCGACTGTCCATGGACTCGTCCAGACCTCCGGGTCCCGTGGTGTGAATTCGTATAACAAGGCGTCTTCGTCGATACGAGTAAACCGCTCAATCAGATGCAGGTTGGCACTGGAACCCGGGAACTGGGTATCGCCAAGGAAATTTGTCGTTTCAACGACTAGTGTCTCCCCCTCCCAGTGGCCTCGAGAATCTCCGGTCCACTGCCGAAGATCGGCTGACAAGTGCGGTGCGTCGTTCAATGGAACAACACGCACGTTGTGAACCATCTCGTTGTAAATCACGACATGATCAGGAGTCTGGAGCACCTGTACGTTGTTGTTGTAGGCACTTGGTAACATCGGCGGACCGGAATTAAATCCAAGGATACATCGCTCAGAAAGCGCTCGGTCCTCAGGTCCCTCCGGCACATTCCCGAACAATGTCGCGAAGAGAGCTGCATTTCGTTCAACCCCCTCAGGGGTCCAAGGAATCTTCCCGTCTGGCGGATCGGTAATTAGTGAGGTCCGACGGTTCTCAGAGATCTCCGTGCCAAAATCCCACCAAAATTGGTTGTAAGCACGCTCGACGTCGGCATCAAGGCCAGCCGGGATCTCAGCACCATCACGCCGATCCATATCGCGTTCCTCGAGCGTCTGCTGTTCGAAGACGGCCGCCTCCTCTTCAGTCAAGAACGCTTTCCCTTCAAACTCATCCGGCCGCTCAAGTGGGGTCAACGTGCGAAAGTCCCAGACTCCCTGTAGGTCTGGGTCGCCCCATCCGGTCCGTAAACCCTGCGATGCATTCTGCGCCAACATCGTGGTCGAAAAAACGATCAGAAACGCCAAGACAAACGAAGCTGTTCGAAACATTGCGTTACCTCCTAGGTGTCTTCAGCTCTGTTATACACGTCAATCACAGACGGAGCAAAATCTTAAGCTACTGCACGCATCACCGCCGACCATTGATCAAGAGGTCCGTCCCTGTCGACGTTGCTCGGCGGATGACGGCCAATTGCTGATATTCCGGAGAGTCATACCAGTCGAGCGCATGTTGCCGAGTTTCGAACCTTATCAGAACAACTCGCATCTCCGACCACCCGCCTTCCAGCACGGTCGGGTCGTCAGTAACAGCAATAAGTTCACCTCCATGTCTCTCCACAATCGGCATAAATTCCGCCTCGTACTCTTGATAGGCGATGCGGTCATGAATAGTAACCTCAGTAAGCACATACGCAGGTCGTTCTTGGGCGAGAAGCTGCGGAAAAGAAACCGAAACATTAATTACCAACAGCACTATTAAAAATCGAGGCATGTGTCTTCTCCTTCTCCGGCCACCGACCTACGATCCGGACCTTGGCTGTCTGCGAATACAGCACTGGTTAGAATAGTTCAGACTGCGACGCCAGACTCATGCTGAAAGTTCCTATCAAGAGTTTAATCAGTCACGGCCTGAGCTTTCAGCCGTGGAAAATCTTCAGAAAACATGGGTGCAACACCGTCTTGGTTATCTGAACGGTTACTCCATCAGGCGTATCAGAGTCGTCCACGGGTGATAAATCGTAAGAAAGCTGTACACTCTCAGGTCTTGTCATGAAAACCTCAAGAGTCGTTTTACCCGTAATAACGTCGGCTTGCCTTATGACTGGTGCAATGTCGTCGGTCGTTCTGACCCAGACTATCGACGGAGATGTCGAGAGAACGCCTACGACTGTCGTTGTCGTTCCGTTCTCGAACACCTCCAACATGCCTGGCGACGACTGGCTCAGCATAGGAATTACCGAATCAATCGTGACGACGCTCTCTCAGCACGCGCATCTTCGCGTACTCGATCCAAGCCGCACGCAGGCAACCCTTGAGGCGGGCAGCGTTTCCACAGGACGCGACTCCGAGATTATCGCGGTTTTTGCACCGCTCAATCTAGACTTGCTAATCACCGGTGGCTTCCAGCGCGTAGGCAACCAACTTCGAACTACTGCCAGAGTAATAGATCTCACAACGGGCGAGGTCACGGACAGCGTCAGAATCGACGGCCTTTGGGATGACCTTTTCACATTGGAAGACCAATTGGCTGTCGCAATAGGCAATAGGTTGGTGCCATCTCCCGAAGCAATGACCACCCCCCGTGCAGTTTTAGGTCTCGACTCTCAAACCCCAGACGAACAGAACCAGCCCGAGTCACCACCGGCAGGACAGGCGGCCAATACGAGTGTCCCATCGGCAAACCGTATTTCTGGTCCTCCTCCGCCCATTGCTCCTGAAACAATTTCCCGTAACACGACCGGACAAGCCACGATCCGAGCAACCCGGCTGACCGGAACGTGGCAACTGGATGGAACACTGGACGAAGCGATTTACGAGACGGTAGCGTCTTTCAGCGACTTTGTTCAGCAGATGCCAAATGAAGGCGCTGCGGCCAGCGAACGCACCGACGTCTGGGTCTTCTACGACGACGATAACGTCTACGTCTCCGCGCGTGCCTGGGACACCGCCGAACCTCGTGAATGGGTGGCAAACGCCATGCGGCGCGATGCGTTTCAAATTATTGACAACGACCATTTTGCGATCGCGTTGGATACCTTCTATGACCGTCGTAACGGCATCGCCTTCATGGTAAACCCTATTGCCGGCATCTTTGATTACCAGATCACGGATGAAGGGAATCCAAACAGTGACTGGAACCCGATCTGGGATGTCCGGACGGGCCGATTCGATGGCGGCTGGACCGTCGAGATGCGGATTCCGTTCAAGTCGATCCGATATCAATCCGGTATAGACCAAATCTGGGGGTTCCAGGCGTCAAGACGGGTGGCGCGTAGAAACGAATTCTCTCATGTGACGCCAGTTGCTATTTCGGCCGGACCGGGCCTGTTTCGACTCTCGGCTGCCGCAACGCTGGTCGGTCTTGAGGCACCTAGTGAAGGCCGAACTCTCGAAATTAAACCCTATGCCATCGCCTCCTCGGCCACCGATCTGACTACCCAACCTACGATTGTCAATCAAGGGGCTGGTGACTTCGGTCTTGACGTTAAATACGGCATCACGCAATCTCTGACGGCTGACTTCACCTACAACACCGACTTCGCTCAAGTCGAGGTCGACCAACAACAGGTAAACCTGACGCGATTCAGTCTCTTTTTCCCTGAGAAACGCGAGTTTTTTCTGGAAGGTCGCGGCATCTTCGATTTCGGAAGTGCTGCCGGTGCCCTCAATGGGCGTCCGGGCGGAGGTGGACCACGACGCGTCGGGGGAAGCGGCTTCGGCGGCGGAGGCGACGCCCCGACAATCTTCTTCAGTCGCCGGATCGGATTGAGCAGTGGACAGACCGTTCCAATTCTGGGTGGCGGCCGCCTCACCGGAAAAGTTGGAAACTTCAGTATTGGCGCACTCAACATCCAAACAGACGAATCGCCTGACGCAAATGCTTTTGCCACAAACTTTACGGTGATTCGGATTAAGCGTGACATCTTACGGCGGAGTCGTATCGGGGCAATTTTCACGGGGCGGTCCGTTTCAACAATGGGCAGCGGTTCAAACGAGGTGTACGGTCTGGACGCCGCGTTTTCATTCTTCGACAACGTCAACTTCAACGGCTACTACGCCCAGTCTCGCACGTCGGGCTTGAGTGACGACCACACCAGCTATCAAGCGGCGTTTAATTACACGGGGGACCTCTATAGTTTTCAGCTCGACCACTTGCTAGTCGGTCCTGACTTCAATCCTGAAGTGGGATTCATGCGACGCGCCGACTTCAGGCGAACGTTTACATCCTTTGATTTCAAGCCAAGACCACAAGGTATTCGTGCGGTACGGCAATTCACGTTCGGCAGCAGTCTCGACTATATCGAGAACGGCATCGGCCAAGTAGAAACTCGGACGGCTCAATTGCGATTCAATACGGAGTTCGAAAATAGCGACCTCTTCAGTGTGGACATGATGGAGAACCATGAACTACTGGTCGTACCGTTTCGGATCGCCTCAGACGTCACCATCCCGGTTGGGGCCTATGATTTCCAGGATCTCCAAGTGGCGTACAGCCTCGGACCGCAGCGCCGTGTTGCCGGGAATGTTTCGCTTCAGCGAGGCTCATTCTTCAACGGGCATATCACCGCAATCGGGTATTCCAGTGGCCGCATCGAAATTACCCCACAGTTCTCACTGGAACCGAGCATCTCAATCAATCGCATCACCCTGCCACAAGGAGCGTTCACGGCCAAACTCATCAGCAGTCGAGTGACCTACACGTTTACCCCGCGGATGTTCTTCGGCGGCCTTGTTCAATTCAACTCCGGTTCTAATGCGCTCAGTTCGAATCTGCGGTTCCGCTGGGAATACCAACCCGGTAGCGAGCTCTTCGTTGTCTATACGGACCAACGAGACACCGCTATGCGCAGCGTTCCCATTCTTGAGAATCGCGCGTTCATCGTAAAGTTCAACCGGCTGTTTCGGTTCTGACCTATAGACACTTCACCACACGATTGGTTCGCCAGTCTGTCCAGACCCGTTCAAACGAACGCCCGCCACCGCGGGTAACAGGACGCTCGGCCGGAATCACTATGTCAGCGCTGAATTTCGAGAAACATCTCAAACGCGAAGGACGACCAGCGTCGTCTCACATGCCAAGCAGTGTATCCTTCGCAGGCCATGACCTCTGACAAATCAACATCTCACAGAACTACACGTTCCATCGCCCCACTTTTTGAATCGTTTCCCTGGGGTGACGGACAATTGCGCAATAGGGTCGTGATGGCCCCCATGACACGAAGCCACTCCCCGAATAAAGTGCCAGGGGCCGATGTCGCAGCCTACTATCGCCGTCGCGCCGAAGGAGGCACGGCCCTACTCATTACGGAAGGCACGAATCCAGATCATCCGGCGGCCAGCGGGTATCCTGATGTGCCCGGTTTCTATGGCCGAGAAGGTCTCGCCGGCTGGAAGCAGGTAGTCGACGAGGTCCATGAAGCCGGAGCCCTGATTATTCCGCAGCTCTGGCACTGTGGATCCATTCGAACCAAAGGAATGGAACCGGATCCTACTGTACCTGCCTATGCACCGTCCGCAATTCACCATCCCGCCCACCGAGACAATGGAGACATCGAGTTACCTCATGCAATGACATCCAGCGACATCGCTGACACCATTGCGTCATTCGTGCGGTCAGCGGTGTCGGCACGTGACCTCGGTTTCGACGGTGTCGAATTGCATGGCGCACACAGCTATCTGATCGACCAATTCTTCTGGGACGTGACCAATCAGCGAACTGACCGATACGGCGGCTCGTTTGAAAATCGACTAACCTTCGCCGTGGAACTCATTTCGGCTGTACGAACCGCGGTCGGCGAACATTTTCCGATCGTGTTCCGCTTCTCACAGTGGAAACAAGGCGATTACGACTGCAAGCTCGCCAAGAACCCTGATCAACTCGGCCGCTTTCTTAGACCACTGGCTGAAGCTGGTGTGGATGTGTTTCATGCGAGTACCCGTCGATTCGATGAACCTGAGTTTAAAGAGTCAGACCTGAATCTGGCCGGCTGGGCGAAGGAACTCACGGGACGACCGTCGATTACCGTTGGCAGCGTTGGACTCGACCTCGATTTTCTTCGGTCCTACGGTGGCGAACACACACAGACCACCAGTCTCGACCCGCTGATTCGCCGACTGGAGCGCTCAGAGTTTGATTTGGTCGCGGTGGGGCGAGCGCTGCTGTCCGACCCAGCATGGGCCCATAAACTTCAGGCAGGTCATGAAGCAACAATCACGCCCTTTGACCCCAGCCATCTCGGCCGCTTCGAATGACAAGACGTTATCCTCCCTAGACCGGCTAGGTTCGCTGGTCGCATAATCTAAGGCGCCAACCGGCCAAGGAAATCACATTTAGTGAGCATCAACACGATTCCAAGCCATTCATATAGCACCGTGTGCCACAGCACGGGTTACTATCGTTAGATAACACCACATCAGAAGACATGACGAGATCGAATGCGATCGTGTTATTGAGTGGCGGCCTCGATTCGACGACGACCCTGGCGATAGCGATCGAACAAGGCTACACGCCGTATGCTCTCACCTTTGAATACGGCCAGCGCCATCAACGGGAGGTCGACGCAGCTCGAATCATCGCGTCAACCCACCATGTGCAAGAACACAGGGTCTTTCCTCTCTCGCTCGACCTCTTCGGAGGGTCCGCCTTGACATCGAATATTGCTGTCCCAAAACTCCGCTCGGCTGAAACGATCGGTGAGGGCATCCCCGTCACCTACGTCCCAGCGAGAAATACGGTGTTTTTATCGATTGCCTTAGCCTGGGCTGAAGTGATTCCTGCGTGCGACATTTTCATAGGGGTGAATGCCAGAGATTACAGCGGCTATCCTGACTGTCGCCCCGCTTTTATCCGCGCGTTTGAAACGACCGCCAATCTTGCGACGAAAACCGGAGTAGAACACGACAGCCCATTTCGAATTCACACACCACTCATTGATTTGGGTAAAGACGAAATTATTCGGCGTGGACTCGCCCTCGGCATAGACTATGGACTGACGAAAAGTTGTTATGACCCCTCACCTGCAGGCCACGCCTGTGGCGCCTGTGATGCCTGTCTTCTTCGATTACAGGGATTCGCCGCCAACAACCTCACAGATCCGGCGACATACGTAACGTAAGCGACGCCCAGTCATCGACCATGTCCTACACGATTAAAGAAGTCTATTTCACGTTGCAAGGTGAAGGAGCGAATACGGGTCGTCCGGCGGTCTTCTGCCGGTTCACAGGCTGCGACCTGTGGTCTGGTCACGAAGTCGACCGCACTGCGGCCATTTGTCAGTTTTGTGACACCGACTTTGTCGGCACCGATGGCCCAGGCGGGGGCATC
>CAZWIL010000007.1:0-27772 GCA_964634175.1 uncultured Vicinamibacteraceae bacterium | reverse complement strand
GCGCACTAACTTAATTGGCTTCGAGTATTCACCACTTGGTATTGGCAGTGGCCCTTCGCTGTCATTACGGGCGGGTCATGTAGAACGTGCCGTAGGTGGAGGATTTGTTGAGCCTTTTGCTTTTGGTAGTGCAGCGCCAACGACCCAGGAAGCGGCCAGCGAATTCGTTGGACTGACTCTGCCTCCTACTCCTTTCACACTGGCAGACGCTATTGGTGCTAGTAGCGCCTTTAGGATGACTGATCGACATCTTGATATGTACCCGCATGCTAACTATTGGCCGCTTTCGGGGCAGCGGAGAGTAGCCACATCGGAGGTGTTTACTGACGGTGGCGATGTCGAAAACTACGGACTACTGTCGTTGCTTAGGCGTGGCGTTACGGCAATTGTGGTATTTATCAACACGATGTGGCCGGTGTCGCTTGAATACTGTCCGTCAAACTGGCCGGAAGATTTGAACGAGAGCCAGCCAACACGGCGAGAGATTGACCCGTTCCTGGCGCCGTTATTTGGTGCGCCGAGCATTAGATTTCCTCATAACCAGGTGTTTCCAGAGCCAGATTATGAGACTGTAATTTCAGGGCTTCAACAGGCTAAGCGCTTGGGAGGGTCAGTCATCACTACGACAAAGCACGTTCTTCAGTCGAACGCGTGGTGGGGAATCGATGGCGGGGCCGAGGTTGAGGTGTGTTGGTGTTATAACGAGCATGTTGAGCGATGGGCATGCCGACTACCTTCACCGGTCCGTAACCTTCTTCGGGATGGACAAGCTGACCGACCAGACGGACCGTTCGCACGCTTTCCCCACTATCTCACACGAGATCAGAACCCCGGTGCTCTTATCCAGCTAACAGCTGTGCAAGCGAATCTACTGGCTCATCTGTCTTGTTGGAATGTGATCCAAAACCGGGATACTTTACGAAGAGTTTTGAATCGCTCCTGATTTTTAAATTTGTACTAACAGTCGAGACTGCGTTACTCTATGCACGACGTGTCGACTAGCTACCCCGAATCGAAGCCTTCCAATAGCCTGGCATCGGGTGTTATTCCTCGCCGTCAGCATCCACGTCGTCGCACGACCCGCTTTGTAGTCCTTCTTATAGCGGTGGTTCTATTGGGTAACGCGATTGTGGGCGACAATGGATTAATCGCCTTGTTTCGTGCGAACCGAGAATTGGTCGAGACCTTCGCAGTGATCGAGGCGCTTCGCGCTGAAAATGATAACTTGCGAGAAGAAGTGCGCATGCTACGTGAGGAACCGTTGAAGGTCGAAGAAATCGCGCGACGTGAGCTTGGCTTAATAAAGCCGGGCGAGAAAGTTTTTATCGTTCCCAGCGTCAGTGACGCAGCGGGACGGTAACTCTCCAAAGGGATGTTGGCAGGTTACCTACGTGTAGGCAGATACGTCCTCAAATCGTTAGGTCTTTGTAGGCGCTGGTTCTGAATCAGCAAGAAGGCCAAGTTCTTTTCGAACTTGACTTTCGATTGTTACAAACAATTCTGGTTTTTCCTTCAAGAGTCGTTTTACGTTTTCGCGTCCTTGCCCTAGTCGTTCCCCTGAGTAGGAGAACCATGTGCCACTCTTTTCGATAATGTCTTTGTCGACAGCGAGATCTAGCAAGTCGCCTTCTCGTGAAATTCCTTCACCGTACATGATGTCGAATTCGGCCTGTCTGAAGGGAGGTGCCAGTTTGTTTTTCACAATTTTGACTCGTGTTCGACCGCCAACGACACGGTCCGCATCCTTGATGGCGCCAATACGTCGAATATCAATCCGCACGGACGAATAAAACTTCAAGGCCCGTCCGCCGGTGGTAGTTTCAGGATTTCCGAACATCACGCCAATCTTCTCGCGTAGTTGATTGATAAAGACGAGCGATGTCTGTGACTTGGCGACGACACCGGTAAGTTTACGCAGTGCTTGTGACATGAGTCTGGCCTGAAGTCCAACTTGGGCGTCACCCATGTCACCTTCGATCTCGGTTCGCGGTACTAGAGCGGCCACCGAGTCCACAACGACTACGTCAACGCCGCCCGATCTTACGAGTACTTCGACGATCTCAAGAGCTTGTTCACCATGGTCTGGTTGCGACACTAGAAGGTTGTCTAGGTCGACACCAAGTTTCTTTGCATACGTGGGATCAAGAGCATGCTCTGCATCGACGAACGCGGCGTTTCCACCCTTTGCTTGAGCCTGTGCGATTACCTGTAGCGCAAGAGTCGTTTTTCCGGAGGCCTCTGGTCCGTAAATTTCAATGACTCGCCCGCGTGGCACTCCGCCAATACCCAATGCATAGTCGATGCTGATTGAGCCAGTTGAAATAGTGGGAGTGCTTGTAACGGCCGCTTTTTGTCCCAGTCGCATGATCGATCCTTTTCCAAACTGTTTTTCGATCTGCGAAAGGGCAACGTCAACCGCTCGTGTTCGTTCCCGTTCTGCTCGTTCAGTGGTGGGCATCTCTTACTCCGCTGGAGAATACGACCTATGTGGATGTTGAATTCTAGAGTTCACTAACCGTAATGTCAAGCGAAACTGTAGATATAGATCAATGTATTTATCTGTTAAAAAAGGAGTTGCATCATATTTTACTTTCGCCCTTGTTCTGTTTAATGTGAGTTTTGAATAGATTGATTGTTTCGACAGATAGGACACTAATTCAGACAAGCGTGCTTTATAGACGCGCACGGGTTCTATTTTAAGAGGATAGCAATTCTAGTTCGACTAAATACCGAGTCCAGCGGAGAAGTCGAGCGTTGAGCAGCGTTACAATGGATAGCCTAGGGTATCCATTGTCTATCTGTACGTGGGAGGGTGATTTGCAATTTGGCAAAGTCGCAACTTGGATTTTACTGGCCGGAGCGGTGTCGTTGTCGGCGCAAACGCCGGCGGAAGATTGGACCCTTGAGGTTGAACCTGAAACTTTGACCTTGGCTGTGGGGCAAAAACAGACTCTCAAAGGTGTTGTTCTTGACGCTAATGGCCAAGAAGTCGAAGACGCAACGATCATCTATTTTTCGCGAGCCCGGCGGAGTGTAGGCGTGACTCGTGACGGTGAAGTCGAGGCCTATAGGTCGGGGAACTTCATGCTGGTGGCGTTGGTCCCACGTGACGCTGAAGATAATAGTCGGCGCCCGGCCTCAGCGGTCCGGGTCGAAATTCCCGTGATCGTATCGTTACCTCCCGTTAGCCAGATCAGTTTTGTTGACCTTCCGCCAAAGTTTTATGTTGGCACAAGGCCGAAAGTGGAAGTGGCGATAACCGATGCGAGTGGAACGAGTCGCCATGATGTTCAACCGCGGTATTCGACCAGTGACCCAAGGATCGCAGAGATCGATGTTTTTGGATATACGACTTTACATCAACCTGGACCGGTCGATATCGCTGTGACTGTGCAGGATGTAACTGAGACTGTATCAGTTGTCGTGGAAAGTAACCCGGTGAGTACATTAGAGCTTCAAGCAAGTGCGCCGAGGGCATTAACCGGCGATGTAATTCGCTTTACCGCAGTAGCGAAAGACGCGCGTGGACTTCCAGTGCGCGGTGTTCCAGTTCATTTGGCTGTCTCCGGGGAAACTGCAACCGCGATCGTGGCGGCTGGGGCTTCAGCACAGGTGACGAAAGACGGTCGGTTTGTGGCAGAGCGTTCTGGCATTTATACAGTTGTAGCCACATCGGGAGCACACGTGTCAGCGAGAACCGTAACGATTGAGCGACGCGATGTTCGTCAGGAGGTGGAGGTTGTAGGACGGGGCAAGGTTTTAGACCGTCACACGTCCGACCTGTGGATCTGGGAAGGTAGCGATGGTCGAGATTACGCTATCACTGGAACGTGGGGTGCCGACGGGCACGCTTATATCTGGGATGTAACTGAACCAGCAAATATTGTGAAGTTGCGAGAAATTAAAGTTGACGCACGTACGGTCAATGACGTGAAAGTTTCCGAGGATGGAGAAATTGCTGTAATAAGTCGCGAGGGAGCATCCGATCGACAAAATGGCATTGTGATTCTTGGCGTGAGCAATCCACGTGAAGGCGTGCCCGTATTGTCGGAGTTTACGGACCAGTTAACCGGTGGGGTTCATAATATTTTCATTTCAGAGGACCACGTCTTTGCAGTAAGCGCAAGCAGGCGATACGACGTGATTAGTATTGAAGACCCGAGCAATCCCAGACGAGTTGGTCGTTTTGAGCTCGATACGCCTGGACATGGTATTCACGATGTTTGGGTTAGCGATGGAGTTGCGTTTTCATCTAACTGGACGGACGGGGTGGTTGCCGTTGATGTTGGCGGTGGTGGCCGTGGTGGAACACCTGAGCGCCCGGTCGAGTTGGGGAGATATGCTTACCCAAGTGGTTGGAATCACGCAGCTTTTCCCTACAAGAGCCAGTCGACTGGCAAGTTCTATCTTTTTGCGGGCGATGAATCGTTCCCGTATGGAGGTTACTCTGCGGACGAGAATTCTACGCCGTCTCGTGCGGCTGGCTGGATCCACGTGATCGACTGGAGTGACTGGGATCATCCTCAGGAAGTGGCCCGCTACCAAGTGCCGGAAGCCGGGTCACACAATCTCTGGGTGGAGGACGATGTTCTCTTTGCTGCGTTCTATAACGGCGGGCTTCGAGTGGTTGATATATCCGGAGAGTTGTTGGGGGACTTGTACAGACAGGGACGAGAGATGGCAATGTTTGTGCCGTATGACCCAGATGGATTTATCGCCAATGCGCCATTTGTATGGGGACCGCAACCGTACAAAGGACATATTTTCTTTACTGATTGGAATACTGGACTTTGGGCGGTGAAGCTGCGTACCAAGGATGGTCCAAGCCGGATCATTGGAGAACCGCAATAGCCTGAAAGTTCCTTGTCCGACAATCGACGAAACCAGTGAGTGATGAGCACGAAACTCTTGCACAACGTCATCCTGTTGTTCTTCCTAGTGGCAGCATCAGCTAGTGTATGGCCATCTGAATTGCCTGTGGCGGATGCACCTGAACACACTTACTATGTGTATGTTTGCGCCGAATCGGATGATGAGGTGGCGGTTGTACGCTACGGTCCAGAAGGGGTTGACGTCGTTAAGACTATTGTTGTTGGAAGCTTTCCTGCCGAAACAGAGGGTCCGCATGGTATCCAGGTTGCGCCGGATGGCCACCATTGGTACGTCTCGATGTCACACGGTTTCCCTTTCGGCAGCGTTCACAAATATACGACAGACACCGACCAATGGTTAGGCGATGTTTCCCTCGGGATGTATCCCGCAACTCTCGATGTGGCATCATCGACCGGATTACTGTACGTGGTGAATTTTGATCTCCATGGGCCGCTTCAACCCAGCACGATTTCCGTCGTGGAAACGGAGACGATGATTGAGGTGTCTCGTATCGAGAGTGGTGTGCGCCCACATGGCGGAAGGCTTAGTCGCGACGAGTCGATGCTCTACGCTGTCAACGTTATGGGTTATGAATTAGTAGAGATTGATGCGATGGGATTCAATGTGGAGCGGCGACTGACGCTAGGAGACGGCGTTCAGCCTACGTGGGTTACTGCACCTACTGTGGGTGGTCGAGTGTTTGTCACTGGAAACAACGTTGCAAAAATATTTGAGGTTGATATTAAGACATGGCAAATTGTCCGTAGTTTTGACACCGGTCCAGGTCCGTACAACCTGGCGATTACTCCGGATGAATCGACACTCATTGTGACCTATAAGGCTGGTGCCGCGGTTGGCTTTTGGGATCTTCGGTCGGGTCTTGAGCGGGGGCGAGTTGCAACCAGTAGGACGATTCCTCATGGTGTAGTGGTGACGCCGGATGGAGACTATGCTTTCGTGACGCTCGAAGGTGTTGGTAGTGAACCCGGGACAGTGGAGGTCTATCATGTGGCCTCTGCTAAACGTGTGGCTACAATTGATGTTGGCAAACAGGCGGGTGGTTTAGCATTCTGGAAGACTGAATAGACTTAGATACAGCGGAGCAACCAGACTGTGCAGTGGCTCAGATTTCATTCGGTGGGGGAAAAATCACTCTTGGCTACAGTAGTTCCACCGCTAATGCGACACCATTGCCGCCGCCAAGGCACAGTGTAGCGATTCCACGCTTGAGACCGTTTCGTTTCAGTGCGTATAACAGAGTTGTCAGGATTCTGGCTCCACTTGCACCGATCGGATGCCCTAGGGCAACGGCTCCGCCAGCGATATTGACTTTATCCGGGTCAAGATCAAGAGTTCGGATCACGGCAAGCGCCTGAGCTGAAAACGCTTCATTTAGTTCAAATAGATCAACGTCACCTAGTACCCACCCGGTCTTGCTCAGCAGCTTCTGTACGGCCTGAACCGGGGTCATCAGGATCCACTTCGGAGACAAACCGCTCACAGCTTGACCGACAATCCGAGCCATCGGTTCACAGTTGAGACTGGTCGCCTTCTGTGTCGACATTATTAATAGTGCAGCTGCACCATCGTTCACGCCCGGCGCGTTGCCGGCTGTGACGGTGCCATCGGACTTAAAAACGGGTCTTAGTTTTGAGAGTGCTTCGGTCGATGTGTCGCGACGGATGGATTCATCATATGTCAGGAGGATCGAATCACCTTTACGTTGAGGGATCTCTACTGGAAGGGTCTCATCCTGAAACAAACCGTCTTGCACTGCCGCAGCTGCTTTGTGATGACTGTGAGCGGCAAATGTGTCTTGATCGGTTCGACTGACATTGTATTTGTCAACAACTGCCTCACAGGCGAGTCCCATCGACCAGTTTTCAAGAGAACACCACAACCCGTCGTGAATCATTGAGTCCACCGCTTCAGTGTCTCCTATCCGTACGCCTTTCCGGACTGATCGCAACAAGTGAGGGCAATTACTCATGGATTCCATCCCGCCCGCCACGGCGACGTCTATATCACCGGTTGCGATACCTTGTGCTGCCAACATGACAGCCTTGAGACCAGAACCACAGACTTTATTGATTGTTAATGCTGCTACGTGGTCTGGAAGGCCGCCCTGAATCGCAGCCTGTCGAGCAGGTGCCTGGCCGAGACCTGCCGATACTACGTTGCCCATGATGCATTCGTCTACTTGTGCCGGGTCGAGGTCGGCGCGTGACACCACTTCTCGTATCACTTTTGCACCGAGTTCAGGAGCGGGCAGACTGCTGAGAGCACCCATAAACTTCCCAGTTGGTAGACGCACAGCACTGACAATTACCGACTCTTCCATGGTTGGTTCCTTTGTTCCACGGTAATCTTCTTGACAGTTCCTCGGCCCAGCAACTCATTCATCCTAGTGCTGACAACCGGTATTGAACGGTGTACTTCTTGGCGCCACGCCTCAGCATCTGTTACGACCACGAGAGTTCCAGAGCTCTTGTCAAATCGGACCGCCGTCGCTCGTGCAATGGACACACCCACACATGACCGCCATGCGAATCGGACCTTCGCGGCGGACATAGGTTGGCGGCGGAGTAATGCGCTGAGGGCCTTAGTTGCGACATCGTGGGCTGAAATCATTAGATGAGATAGGAGCGTATGTCTTGTATTCTTGCGTGAGTGTATCATCCGCATTCCCAGCTTATTCTTGCGTCCGGTTCACCGCGGCGCCGTGACCTGCTGACTCGGTCAGGATATGTTTTTGATGTCGAACCAGCAGACGTCGATGAAACGCGACTTGCTGACGAGTTACCAAGTGACTACGTACTTCGTCTTGCGAGGTTAAAGGCAGATACTGTCTGTTCTGGCCCGGAAGATGATCGCTTTGTTTTAGCAGCTGACACGATTGTTGTTTTGGACAACGACGTGCTCGGAAAACCTCAAGGGAGAGATGACGCCGTCATGATGTTGCGAAGGTTGTCGGGGCGAACTCATGAAGTCTTGACCGGGGTCGCACTCGTTCGTGGAGGTGCTAGGTGTTCAGGCATGGCCAAGACGGAAGTGACTCTGGTTGATCTTGATGACCAAACTATTGCGATGTACGTTGCCACAGGTGAGTCGTTCGACAAGGCGGGTGCGTATGGCATCCAAGGCCTGGCGTCTCGGTTTGTCGACCGGATTAACGGCTCATACACCAATGTTGTAGGACTTCCTATGGTTCTTGTGGAAAGATTAATGAGAAAATTGGATGAAAGTGTCTAATATTCAGTAGTTTTGAGGTTGTCGTTTCTCACTGTAGGCGGTGATGGATTGTTTCGGGGGGATTTTTACTTTTATTGACTAGGCGGGTCGGCGAAGATATCATTTCAGGAAGAAAAATATAGGAAAAGTCTCTAAGACATATGCCGAGCCAAGGCCTCAAGATACTGTTGACGACGGCTGTGCTTGTTACCGCTTTTGTGGGTTTAATGTGGACCACGATGCAGGACGGCACGCAATACTATAAGCACGTTGATGAGGTTATGGTCGATCCCGACCAGTGGGTTGGTAAGCGCCTTCAAGTACACGGCTATGCATCCAATATCTCGTGGAAACCGAGTACGTTGGATTATCGCTTTGATATTGAAAAAGATGGGTACGTAGTGCAGGCTGAATACACCGGAATTGTGCCAGACACTTTTCAGGATGCATCTGAGGTTGTGGTATCTGGTCGACTCGAGGGGCAGAAGCTTGTCGTGGACCCAGGCGGGATTATGGCGAAATGTCCATCGAAGTATGAGCCGAAGCCGGAAATTGATGCGGCATCTGCAGGCGATGCTGAGGGACCGAACAACTCTGGTGGTGCAAACAACTAGTGTCTCCGCACTAGAGGCTCGGCAGTCTGTTTCCGACTACAGGAATGTTCCCTCGCTCGTAAATTATGCGAACTGTCGGTTCTTAACCTAAACCCATGGCAACAATCGGTTCTTATACGTTACTTGCTGCGTTTATTGTGTGCGCCTACGCAATTGCCGTGTCAGTCGCGGGTGCGCGCCGGCGATCATTGCAGTTGGTTGAAAGTGGTGTCGGAGCATTTTACTCAGTTACGGCATTGATGACGCTGGCATCCGCGATCATCGTCTATGCGTTTGTGACTGAGGATTACAGCATCCGTTATGTGGACCGCTATTCTGACTCGGTCCAACCGCTCTTTTACAAACTGACCTCGTACTGGGGTGGCCTAGACGGTTCGATAATGTTCTGGGTGTTTCTGTTGTCGGTGTTCGGAGCGATTGCCGTCAAGACCAATCGAGAGAGCCAACGAGAATTAATTCCGTATGTGGTCGCTGTTGTCGGGGCTGTCCAACTCTTTTTCTTGTTTGTGATGATCGTTCACAACGATCCCTTTGCAACCTATTTAACTGAAGCCCCAGTCGATGGTCGAGGACTAAATCCTCTATTGCAAAACCCATATATGGCGATTCATCCACCGTCACTTTATATCGGATTTGTCGGCATGACGATCCCGTTTGCGTTTGGCATGGCGGCCTTGATTACGGGTTATTTAGACGACTCGTGGTTACGTGCTGTTCGACGGTGGACGATGTTTGCATGGCTGTTCCTTTCTCTCGGTCTAACGTTGGGGATGATTTGGGCGTACGAAGAACTTGGCTGGGGTGGATTCTGGGGCTGGGACCCTGTTGAAAATGCTGGGGCTCTTCCTTGGTTCACCGCTACCGCATTTTTGCATTCAGTGATGGTTCAGGAACGTCGAAGCATGCTCAGGATTTGGAACGTTACACTGGTGATTCTGACATTTTTTCTGACGATCTTTGGCACATTCATGACCCGGAGTGGGGTTGTGCAATCAGTGCATGCGTTCGGGGAAGATCCTCAGTTGACGCTTTTGTTTTCTATTTTCATGGTTGTGATCCTCACCTTCAGTTTTGGGTGGCTAATATATCGATTGCCCCTTCTGCGCGCGAGAAATGACTTAGAGTCGTGGGCGTCTCGTGAGGCGGCCTTTCTGTTGAATAACTGGGTACTTCTGTTTTCTGCATTTTTTATCCTGTTTGCGACGATGTTTCCGACCATCAGCGAAGCGGTGACCGGCCAGCGGATCACTGTTGGTCCCCCGTTCTTCAACACTTGGATGGTGCCAATCGGATTAGTGCTATTGATGCTCACTGGCATTGGTCCTCTGCTCGCGTGGCGAAAGTCAACACTCAGTAACCTGGTTTACCAATTTGCCTGGCCGGTTGGGTTGGCGATAGTCACAGCATTTGGGCTTCTAGCCATTGGATTTCGTGTCTGGGTTTCTGGGCTTTGCTTTGCCTTGTGTGCGTTCGTTGTGGGCACGATCAGTCAGGAGTTCATTCGTGGTGCTGTTGTACGTCGTGGGGCAACCGGAACCGATATGTTGACTGGATTAATTGGTTTGGTTATGCGCTCCAGACGTCGATACGGTGGTTATATCGTTCACGTGGGAATCGTCTTGATGTTTTTGGGATTTGCCGGTTCTGGCTACAAGTTGGAAACGCAGGTCATGATGAATCCCGGTGACGAGGTTGAGCTGGGCCAGTTTACCGTTCAATATGAACGCGTCAGTGAAACCGATGACGGACAGAAGCAGATGATCACCGGCCACATGACTATCTTGAAGGATGGGCAATCGGCGGGTGAGTTATTTCCAGCCCGATGGTTTTTCCGAAAACATGAGACCGAACCAACGACCGAAGTCGCTATTCGACGCTCCGTCTCTGAGGATCTGTACATTACGTTAGCGACGTACGACCTCAGTAATCAGACCGCTGCGTTTCAGATTACCGTAAATCCACTAGTGAATTGGATCTGGTTTGGGTTCGCGATTATGGCGCTTGGAACTGGTATCGCACTTTTGCCAGAGAGTCGGCTGGCCTTTATAGCGGCAAAGGTTCCTGAAGGAGCAGCCACAACGTCGGTTCTTCTTGTGTCATTGTTTTTGACCGGATTGGGAACAACGGTGCACGCTCAGATTGCCGTTCCGAATGGGGCTGAGTTAACAGCTGAGCAGAAACAACTTGAAGCCGAGTTGCAAGAGGAACTCGTTTGTGTCTGTGGCAGTTGCTCTCATCTGCAATTGTCAACCTGTACATGTTCAACCGCGGCTGATATGCGTCTCCGGTTGAATCAGCAGGTCTCGCTGGGCCGCGACCGCGATGGGGTTTATCAACATTTTATCGACACCTACGGAAGTCAGGAACCTATCGGCGCGCCAATCGGTGCATTTAATCAACTGTCTTGGTTGTTTCCGATGTTGGTCGGTGGTGCCTGCCTGGCTGGCGTCGGCTTTGTTGCACTCCGCTGGTCGCGCCGTGGCTCGGAGTTTCAGGAGTCGGAGGCTTCTCTCCCTGCAGCCGGAAACGATGTGCAGTTAGAAGCCAGGTTGGACGATGAACTCCGAAACCTCGACTGATAGAAATTCTTTCCGGCCGTGGCACCTCTTTGTGTTACTGGGCCTTTTGGCTTCCACTGTAGCTGTTGTCCTTGTTAAACCTGGTGATCCGGTTGTTCTAGTTCTGTTGGTTGCCGCAATTGGATCGGCCTCTGGCGTTGGCTTTGCTCTTTGTCGAACATTGTGGCCGCTTGTGGGAATCCACTCAGAAGATCAGGTCCAGGTCATTGGAGGTCGGACTAGAGCCGCGATTGAACGAGAGAAAACCTTGGTCCTGCGATCGATTAAAGAGTTGGAGTTCGATCGGGCTATGGGCAAGGTGTCGAAGCAGGATTTTGACGTCATGAAGGTACGCCTAAGGAGCCAAGCACTGGCATTGATCAAGAAACTTGATGCCGACATGCCTGGTTACCGTGAGGCAATTGAGCAAGAACTTGTAACACGATTAGCGGACAATTCTCAGAATGACGGATTGTCAAGAGAACGAGTTGTTCAGCAGGACTTTCTGACTTGTGAAAGCTGTGGAACTGTAAATGACATCGACTCGAAGTTTTGTAAACACTGTGCTTCGCCAGTAAACGGCAATACGGAGTGAATGGACTGATGCGACGGGTGAGTTGGTTGCTCTCGATTTGTATTGGGGTGCTGTGTGTAGTTCAACTAGGTGCCCAACCAGATCCGCGCCAAATGTCCGGTCTTCCCTTGCCCGACCCTGCACTACCGGACGGAACTATTACCGTCAGGGTTATTCGCGGACAGATTACAAACAACGTCCCAGGCCAGGCTGTCGAATTACGGCAAGGAGATGTTGTCGAGACGGCCATCACCGACGAAGAAGGTCGAGCGACATTCTTGACCTTGAACCCTGGTCAGCAGGTGCAGGCTTCGACAGAGCTTGATGGTAGCCAGTTGCAGTCACAGATGTTTAATGTTCCTGGTCGCGGAGGTATTCGCCTGATGTTGGTTGGGGTTGATCCAGACACCCCAGAGCTTCCTGCGCAGTTGGGTGCGGTGACCTTGGCGGGTGAGTCATGGATACAGGTGGAATTAATTGAAGAGAGTATTGAGGTCTATTATTTTCTTGAGGTTACCAACAAGACTGATACACCCCTTGAGTCGTCGACGCCGATCACGTTTGATCTTCCGAATGGAGCGGTCGGCACAACCGTCATGCGCGGGTCGTCTCCCACGACGCTGCTAGATGGTCGAAGAGTGGAACTGCCGGGTCCGTTTGCTCCGGGGGCCACGCCGTTACACGTGGCTTACATATTGCCGTATTCAGCTGCGAATCTTGTTCTTTCCCAAAGTTTTCCAGTCGACTTAGAAGCACTGCTGATCTCAGTTGAGCAGTGGGGTGATATGGACGTTCAATCATCGCAGATCGATCGGCGGATGGAACTTCCTTCTGACCAAGGAAATGGGACGCCGTATATGCTTGGCGCCGGTCCGCGTATTTCGGTTGGTCAGGACCTGTTGGTTGAGTTGGTGGGGTTGCCTCACCGTAGTACTATGCCGAGTACGGTCACATTAATTATGGCTGGCGCTATTTTTGGGTTTGGCTTTTGGGGAGCTTTGGGTAAGCCAGAGACTGCTTCAGAGGTCAAACAGCGTGCGATGCTGGAATCCCGGAAGGAAAAGTTGTTTACTGATCTCGTCAAAATTGAGCGTCAACATCACGCTGGAAAAATTGGATTAACCAAACACACTTCGAGACGAACAGAATTGATCGGCGCTCTCGAACGGGTCTACCGGGAGCTTGATGAACAGCTGACGGCAACGCTCCTCAGCTCCGGAAGGATTCGGGAGTCGCATTCTGTGGAATACCCTGGCACGGTTCGTTAAACTTTTCGGAGGCTTGTGTTCGACTTCGACCATCTCACGATCGATGATGTTTCGCGTTACTATGGCCGACGACGTGCGTTGAGCCATGTGTCTTTGGAACTTCAGTCGGGTGAACTGGTTGGACTGCTCGGCCCAAACGGTGCTGGAAAGTCAACATTACTCGGAGTTCTGGCTGCCCTCATTCGTCCGTCGTCTGGACGCATTATCTACGGCAATCATAGTGGGAGCCGATCTACTTCTGCACTGAGACAGAGTATCGGGTTTTTGTCCCACGACTTACAGCTTTACGCAGAATTGACAGCGCGAGAAAATCTTGAGTTCTTTGCTGGGTTGTACGGTTTAGATAATCCGTCAGAACGCGCGACCAGCGCTCTGTCTCGTGCTGGCCTTGGGCGGCGTGAAAACGATGTTGTGGACAGTTATTCGAGGGGCATGCGCCAAAAGCTGGCTCTTGAACGAACGTTGTTACACGGCCCTCGACTTATTTTGTTGGACGAGCCATTTACTGGTCTAGACGAAATGGCGACAGTCGCATTAACTCGCCGATTACTGGATCTCAAGAAGTCTGGTTGTATGGTGTTGGTGGCGACTCATGATCTCGATATTGCTGAAGGATTTGTCGATCGATCGGTGATGCTTCGGAATGGAAAGATGGTCGAGCTTGAAGGAGAGAGTGGGTCTTTGCGCGAACGCTATCGTGCAACTCTGTTGCACGATAATTGAAAAAGACTCCAGGCTGAGATTTTTACTACATGCCGTTGTGAAGCGTGATGAAAAGTTTTTTTGAGACTGCCTTACTTGTCACTTTTAAGGATATTCGGGTTGAGACCAGAAGTTGGGAGATGGTCTCGACCACTCTGTTTTTTGCTGCATCGTGTGTGCTGGTGTTTTCGTTTGCCTTTGTTCGTGGGGGGCGGCCGATTGATGGCGCGGCAGCTGGGATTATATGGATCGCTGTGGCTTTTTCAGGAACTCTGGCGTTAGGTCGCGCATTTGAACGAGAACGATATCAGGATGCCATGCGAGGTTTATTGATGGCACCGGTACAGCGCTCAGCCATTTTTTTGGGAAAATTGCTTGGAATTATTTTGCTAATGGCGGTTGTTGAAGCTTTGGTCGTATTGTTTGTGGCATTTACTTTTCAGGTTTCACTTTTACTCTATCCAGGACATTTATTCTTGCTGCTCGTCACTGGAACAGTTGGATTTGCAACCGTTGGCACACTTTTCGCTGCCATGCTGTTACGGACCAGCAGTCGCGGTGTTTTACTGCCGATATTGCTGTATCCGGTGACGTTTCCGGTTTTGATTGCTGGAGTAGGTGGGACGGTCGCATTGTTTCAGGGACAACCAAACTTGGACTTGGCGAGATTTTGGATCGCTTTACTTGTGTTTTTTGACGCGGTTTTCATCACGCTTGCTCTATGGACATTTGAGCCTGTCATGACAGAATGAGAAGGATGATGTCGAAAATCTTTGGTGGATTACTCGTAATCTCAGCGGTAATGTTCGCAGGTGCACCAATCTTGATTGCGGGTGCGCCGTATGAATCCACGATGGGACTCGTGCAGAAGATCTTTTACTTTCACGTGCCATCGTGGATTGTGATGTTCCTGGCAGTATTTATTTGCGGGTTTTCAAGTGCTATCTATTTGTTTAAGGAGCGACCGGCGGCTGACCGACTTGCCGTGGCTTCGGCTGAACTTGCTGTGTTGTTTGGGTTGATGGGACTCATGACCGGACCTCTTTGGGCGATCAAGGCGTGGGGCGTCTGGTGGCAGTGGGACGCTCGGCTGACCATGGCGTTGATTCTCGAGCTTATTTTTATCGCTTACATTCTGCTTCGGACTTATGGTGGTCCGGGGTCAGAGAAGCTTGCTGCAGGGTTAGCACTCTTCGGAATGGCTAACGTTCCGTTCGTTTATATTTCGGTTAACGTATGGCGCACCATTCATCCAACGACTAACGTGATTCCCACGCTGGCGACGTCGGCACCAGGGATGTTTGGGCCGTTTGTATGGTGCATGGTCGCATTCTTGGTTCTGTTTGTGGCTATGCTCACCGCGCGCCTACGTTTAGAGGAGCAACGTAGTCGACTTGAGCAATTGCATCTTGCGCTCGAAGGTTGATCAGGGCGGAGTCTCTTTAATAGTTTTGAGATTTGAAATTACACAGTGGGCGAAAAGGATAAATGAGAGCGCATAAAGTGTTGTCACGAACTGTGGGCGTTGTACTGCTTGTCGTGGGTGTAATTGTGTTTACTGCTCAGTTTGATCTGGCTGAGGCAACTGTAGGCCAACCAGCACAAGATGAGTTTGTTCCGCTGGATTCGGTTCCACCAGAGGACCAACTTCCGGCCGCTCCACTATTGGTCGCTGCTTACGCATTGCTGTGGATCGCAGTCGTTGGTTACCTATGGTCGATTTGGCGACGGATGGTAGCTGTTGAGCGGGACTTGTCAGATCTAGCGGGAAGAACGGGAGAGTCATAGTCAGTGGGAGACATAACCGCGGGGCACTTTATTTTTATCCCTTCGGTTCTTCTGTTGGGAATCGTGATTGGTTGGGTGCTGGGATCACGTGCAGCGGCAGATGCGTATGCTGCTGAACTCAAGCGGCGGGCCGAACGGAAATCTTAGGACCGACATAGAACCTTTGAAATAGACGGACTCAAGAGTGTTGGTTCTGGCCTAGGTTATTGAATTAATCACTCACTTACTCATCCAATTGATAATTTGGGTTACAAGGTCTTCAATTGTTTTGCCTTCGGTGGCGAGTTGAACCTGTGCCAGGCTGTATGTTGGTCTTCGGCTTTCCCATAACGATCGCAGACGTTTCGAATTGGAAGCGAGCGGACGTGTTGGGTCGTCTGACAGACGACTGAGTGCCGTTTCTATCGGTATATCGAGCCAGACAGCAATACCGTCGTCGGTGATGATGGTTCGGTTGGATGAGTTTTCGAATGTTCCTCCGCCTGTAGCTACGACGACACGGCGGAGTTGCTGAATTTCCTCGAGCATCGCGCTTTCGGCTTTTCGAAACGCTGCCTCACCTTTTTTAAGAAAGAAGTCGGCGACGGATAGTTGCTCTCTTTCTTCGATGAGTTCATCGAGGTCACGGAATTCCCAGTGGAGGCGGTTGGCCAGAGCTTTGCCGACCGTCGATTTTCCAGCCGCCATGAAACCAATCAGATAAATCTTGTCTGTTGTCATCTGTGCCGTAGTAAGTTCAACGTGTCAAAGAAACCGGGATACGACACGTTAACAACGTCAGAATTCTTGATCATAGTAGGTCCAGTTAAGCCAAGAGCAGCAATCGCAAACGCCATCGCCATACGATGGTCACCTGCGGCATCGACAATTCCTCCGGACGGTGGATCTTGGGCGTAGACTTCGAATCCGTCTGAAAATTCGTCAACTTCGGCACCCATGTGACGCAGACCAGAGACTAAAACCGCGATTCGGTCACTCTCTTTGGTGCGCAGTTCGGTTGCTCCATTAAGCCGGAAACCTTGACCGTGCAACCCCAGTGCGGCGAGGGCCGGCAGTTCGTCGATCAGAGCTGGAACATCCGTACCTTTTACAATGATGGGATGAAGTTCCGCGTGGGAGACCGTAACGGTTCCGTATGGTTCGGGCGAAGTTGTCTCTACAGGTTCTATGACGACGTGCGCGCCGATAGCTTGAAGTACATCCAGCAGTCGTGTTCGCGTGGGATTAAGTCCCACGTGTGATACTTGGATGACGGATCTAGGGAGTGCTGCGGCGGCCACAAACCAAAATGCAGCCGACGAAAAATCACCGGGAATGTCTAACGTGGTGGCTACCAGGTGCTGCCCACCTACGATGCCGACAGCCTGGCCTTCACGCACGAGGTTGACTCCGAAAATAGGTAGCGCCCGTTCGGTATGGTCACGTGTCTGAACGGGTTCTCTTATCCAAGTCGTTCCATTTGCCTGTAGTCCCGCTAGTAATATCGCACTCTTAACTTGGGCGCTGGCCATAGGGGGGGTGTAGTCGATCGCTTCAAGAGATCTTCCTGTGATTGTCAACGGAGGGCAGCCGTTATGTGTTTCCACCTGAGCACCCATTGCTTGAAGCGGAGCTACGATTCGCTGCATCGGTCGACGACTCAACGATCGGTCACCGGTGACGGTGCTAGTGAAAGAGTGTGCGGCCAGAACTCCAGCCATCAATCGCATCGTTGTACCCGAGTTGCCAGCGTTTAGAGAACTGTTAACCGACGTGAATCCTTTCAGGCCTGAACCGGCAATGGTAATCGTTGCTCCCTGGTCGGTGGGCGAATCTGTTGATGACTCTAGAGGTACACCAAGTTGCCGTAAACAACGGAGTGTAGAATCGCAATCGGCTCCGGGTGCGTAGCCCTGAAGTTCGGACTCTCCTTCTGCTAGTGCAGCAAGGATTGCGTATCGATGTGAAATAGATTTATCGCCGGGGACATGAAGGCTTCCACTCACGTATCCGCCTGGATTAATGGTGGTTGTAGTGGCCTTGATGTCGTCCATGGGCGAACTATACAACAATGGCTCTATGTCCTTAGTTCAGAGGGAATGCTTGCTTGATCGGTGCTTGCTAGGTATTGTGAGTTCGATGTTCCAAAGGAACTACGCGATAGACACTAGGAGCGATCAATCGTGTTGACCCGTGTAGGAGATCTCTAATTTCTCCATTCCTGCCGGCGCATTATCCGGGTGTGCGCCAAGAATGTTTAAGTGCAGCAAGTAGCTTTATTGCATCGGCTCAAGAGCTTCGGAACCCTTAAATAACCAATGTCTCTTCTTGACTCACAATTCCTTGAAACAGCAATAGAGATTGCAGTTAAGGCGGGAGAGATCCAGTTGGATCGACAAGGTTCGGATCTCAGAGTGGACAAGAAAGGGCCGATCGACATAGTTACGGAAGTGGACGTAGAAATAGAGCGTTTCGGTCGTGAGTTGATTGCAGAACGTTTTCCTACACACAGTGTGCTCGGTGAAGAATTTCCGAATCAACCCGAAGCATCGAGTGGTTCGTCCAACTATTGCTGGATGTTTGATCCTATCGATGGGACCGTGAACTATGCGCATGGTCTTCCGATTTATTGCTGCTCGCTGGCACTGGAAGTTGATGGTCAAACCGAACTTGGAGTTGTTTTTGATCCTAGTCGACAGGAGTTGTTTGTTGCCGAACGTGGCGGCGGAGCTCGGCTTAATGGCACATTGTTAACTGTTTCGGCGGAGACAAATTTAGGTGATTCTATGCTGTGTACGGGGTTTCCTTATGATGTACGTGAGACGGTCGACGAAGTTGTGGGCTTGTTTGGTGCATTTGTGAGTTCTGCTCGCGCTGTGAGGCGCTTAGGGTCGGCAGCCCTCGATCTCTGTTATGTGGCAGCCGGGCGTTTTGATGGCTTTTGGGAGCAGCGGCTGTTCCCGTGGGACCTTGCTGCAGGTGCGTTGATGATCGAAGAGGCAGGGGGCCGAGTCACTGGATTTGGCGGAGAGATTTTCGACCCGAGAGATGGTGCAATATTGGCCTCGAATGGGCCCCTCCATAGTCAGATGCTCCCGGTTATCCAGAACTTTGAGTCTAGCCGCGCTACAAGCGGAATAGATTGAGGACCGATAGAGCCAGCTCCCATTACTTTTTGTCCGTGTACTCGGGTTAAAAGACAGGCTCCTCGTATAATTTCACCATCAGATGGAAAAAATTGTTAGTTGGGTGCAGGCGTTCGCATTATCGATAGGTGGCCCAGGGCTCTTCTTGATTGCGTTTCTTGATTCGTCCTTTCTCTCACTACCTGAGATTAATGACATTCTTGTGATTGTGATGGTCATTGAAAATAAAGAGTTAATGGCCTATTACGCATCGATGGCGACTCTGGGTTCAGTGGCTGGATGCTTGTTACTCTACGGTATCGGTAGTCGGGGTGGGCAGCCCTTGTTGAGGAAGCGGTTCGGTGGACCCCGTTTAGAGCGTGCAATGGAGCTGTCTAGAAAATATGGAGTATTGGCGGTTGCAGTACCAGCTATCTTGCCTCCACCTGCGCCGTTTAAAGTATTTGTTCTTTTGGCAGGCGTCTCTCGGGTTCCGTTGCTGCAGTTTGTTCTGGCTGTGACCTTTGGTCGAGGAATTCGTTATTTTGGTGAAAGTTGGCTAGCGGTAAGGTACGGTGACGCAGCGGTCGAAATGTTGGCGCAGAATGGTCATACAGTATCCGTCATGTTAGCCGTAGTTATCTTGCTCCTTGGCGCGACCTATTTTTTTTGGCGGCGCTTTCGGCGTGTTGGTGACAACGATTAACCGAAGCTTCTAAGCTGCTGACTTGAAAGGTAGTTGTGTTGACCAACTGCATGGTGGACCCTATAATCGTTTCGCTTGTTTCCTACGTGTATTACTCTCTTGGCCACTGAGAATGAATCCTGAGATTTCGGTCGTTATACCTCTTTATAACGAAGAACCTAACGTCGGCGAACTCTACTCGGAATTGACGACGGTCTTGGAAGAACTGGGCCGGACGTATGAGCTGATTTTTGTTGACGATGGAAGTAGCGATAGTACCTATAAGTTACTCGCAGGATTTCACGCGGACGACCCGCGAGTCTGTGTTGTCTGTTTGCGCCGGAATTTTGGCCAAACAGCAGCATTTGCAGCCGGCTTTAATCGTGCTCGAGGCCGTTACATCGTTACATCTGATGGCGATCTTCAAAATGATCCTAGAGACATTGCATCAATGCTTTCGAAATTAGAGGACGGTTTCGACATTGTCTGTGGTTGGCGGAAAGATCGGAAGGACCCGTGGTTTTCTAGAAAGCTTCCGTCGATGATTGCCAATTGGCTGATTTCGGTTACGACTCAGGTGAAGCTGCATGACTATGGATGTTCACTAAAAGTGTTCCGGGCAGAAGTCGTTAAGACGCTTAGACTGTATGGTGAGATGCATCGTTTTATTCCCGCGATCGCGAGCGAGCAGGGAGTCAAGATTGCGGAGGCGGTGGTTAATCATCGGCCGCGACGGTTTGGTCGATCTAAATATGGATTAACACGAACGGTTCGGGTCGTGTTTGACTTGGTTACCGTCAAGTTTCTTCTCAGTTATTCGACGCGCCCGTTACAGATGTTTGGTCCCGCTGGCTTACTGCTTGGAGTGCCTGGGACGCTTATCACTTTGTATTTGGTTTATGTTCGTTTGTTTGAAGGGCAGGCGATCGGCGATCGACCGCTATTGTTACTTTCTATCCTTATGGTATTTACTGGACTGCAGCTGATCACATTGGGATTGTTGGCGGAACTGCAGGCCAGAACCTATCATGAGTCCCAGGGTAAGCCGATTTACGTTGTCAGGGAAGTGCTTGAAACCTCAAGTGGGAGCAGTGATGGACAAGCCTCGTTGACTAAGGATTAGCTATCGGAACGGTCTCTGTAAGTAGTGGTGCTAGTGGTTCTTTCTAGTTGTTTGTTCGTCGACTTATTCAGACTGATTGTTCTAGACAGAATGTTCTGTCGGCCGGGTGCACGTTCAGTGAACTTGGATCTTGCCGCCGAATGTGGCACTTCTGGGCGATGTTTTAAAGGTGTCGAATTGCCGTAGCCACTTTCGTCACAGTTTCATCAGAAAGTTCAGGGTAGATGGGAAGGGACAACTGTTCGGTTGCCAGTTGTTCAGCCACAGGGAGATCTCCGAGTTTGTAATTAAGGCCTAAGTATTTCTTCTGTTGGTGCACAGCCTGGGGGTAGTGCACACTGACCTCTATTCCTTGGGTCCTCAGATTTTCCTGTAGTGCGTGCTGTTGTGACGACCGAATTGCATAAATATGAAATGCGTGGCCTGAATAAGGCATGGTCAACGGCAAGCCAAGCGCCGTATCTTTCAGAAGTTCTGTGTATCGAGAAGCAATCACTCGACGACGTGTAGTCCACGCCTCAAGATGGGGTAGTTTAACCCTGAGAATCGCCGCTTGAATCGCCGCCATCCGATAGTTCCCTGATCCTTGTTCTGGTCCCCAAGTTCTCAAGTTGCGGATCGCATCTGCGAGCGAGGCATTCTTGGTAACTACCATTCCCGCATCGCCACAGGCGCTGAGATTCTTAGAGGGATAAAAGCTGAAACACGATAGGTCCCCGAGGCCACCGACCGGAGTTCCTTTATACGTCGCACCATGCGCTTGACAGGCGTCTTCGATCACGCTCACGCCATGGCGCCGACTTATGGCCAAGATCGGATCCATGTCAGCCGGCTGGCCGAATAGATGGACGGGTAGGACTGCTTTGGTTCGCTGAGTGACCGCATTTTCTAAGAGGGCTACGTCCATGGTGAGCGACTGAGGATCGATGTCGATCAATCGAGGTGTTGCGCCAGTTGCGAGAATTGCGGAAATGGTAGCTTCGAATGTGTAAGGCACTGTGATGACTTCATCGCCAGGACCAATCCCTAAGGCGAGGAGTGATAGATAAATAGCACTGGTTCCAGAGTTTAGTCCGACTGCATGGGACGTGCCGCAAGAACTGCCAAACTCAGATTCGAAGGCTTCGACCTCGGGTCCTAGTACATAGCGACCGCTTTTGAGAACCCGACCGACAGCTGTGTCGATTTCGTTCTTCAGCCCGCTATATTGGCTAGGTAGGTCAATCGAGGAAATCACGTCTGTAGACAGATTAGCATGGCGCCCGGCCGTGCGTTGACCAAAGGCTTGTCGCAGGATACGATGACGGGCTTGTACACAATGATGCGAGTCAACCTGAGGAGAGCCAGTCGCAGAGCTTTGATTGCTGTTTGTGGCAGTCTGTTGCTGGGTGCGTGTAGTGAGTCATCTCCCACTCCATTGGCGCCATCGTCTCTTCCAACCGAGAAAGTCGAGTTGTTTTCTCTAACTTGTGCTCCGAGCGTGTCTCGTCAGTCTTTTGAGGGAGAGACAGTCGCGGTGCAGTATGGGGCGCCGACGACTTACGGTGGACTGGAACCGGTCACGACTGAGTGTTTGCCGGAATCTGGGACGCCGTTCTCTGTTGGGACGACAACTGTGACTTGCACCGGACGGGACGGGCTTCAACAAGCCGCTAGTTGCACGCTGTCCGTACGAATCATTCCCACTATAAGTGTTAGCCGCATTCTGGCATTTGGTGACAGCTTGACCGCCGGTGTTACGTCTGACGTGATACCGACGAGCGTTGAGATACGTCCCAGTAAGTCGTATCCGGCCCAACTAGGTGAACTTCTAAGTCAGCGTTACAGTGGGCAGTCCATCCGCATGACAAATTCTGGTGTTCCAGGCGAGAAGGCAGTCAATGCAGTGTCTAGATTTAAGAGGGAATTGGCCAGAGTCCAACCCGATGTTGTTCTGATAATGGAAGGAACCAATGACTTGGATCCTGACACCCTGAGCCCTGGTGTTCAGGCTGCCGCCGCGGTCGAGACAATGGTGCAGCATGCGAAGACGCGCGGTGTCGATCCTATTCTTGCTACCATCCCGCCGCAGAGGACCGCTCGAAGCACCGAACCTGCGGTGGTTCCATACAATGAACTTATTAGGCAGGTCGCAGTTCGACAGGGTGTGCCTTTGGTCGATGTCTACCAAATTATTAATACGGGCTTATGTATCGGTGCGGGTTCACTGAGCCTCTCTTGTCTTGGTGACGATCATATGCATCCAACCATAGAAGGGTATAGCTTGATTGCTGCTGGGTTCCTTCAAAGATTTATACAGATTTACGAACCTGGTGGGGTGGGACTTGGATTTCAGCCCAGGACTTTATCCGATCGATTGTTGCCACCAGTTGGTCGTATTGGGTGGAGAAAGTTCGAGTAGTCGTGAAAATGTCACCGGCACTCCATAGGCGTATCGTGAGTTTGGTTGGACTGTTTATTGGTCTCTACGCGAGTCCGATTTGCGCACAGTCTGCGAATGTGTGGGATCGGGTATCGATTCATATGAATGGCGGTGTTCAAACCGGAAGTGACACTGTCCAAAGAACGTTTTCGTTTCGAGCTTATGGCGAAGATGCCACGTTTAGAGAGGACCACGAAACTCGAAGTGGAAGTATTTTTGATTTTGGTGCAGCAGCTCAGGTTTGGAAGCAACTGCATATTGGGGCATCTTATTCTCAAATGACAGAGGATGATTCGACGACGTTAAGCGGCATAGTTCCCCATCCTCTTTCATTAAACGTTTCTAGAACGATCGAACAACAACTTCTTTCTCTTCAACATGAACAGAGAGCCGTGCATTTACACGCGGCTTGGGTCGTGCCGATCAATGACAGGCTCGATGTGGCAATTGCCGGTGGTCCCAGTGTTTTTAATCTTACTCAGGGAACGATTGCTGGGTTGGCGGTCAGTGAAGTGTCCGGCGCGCCGTGGACGGCGGTGAGAATTGACGGTGTCACCGAAGGATCATTCAAGAAGAACGGCTTTGGTTTACATGTTGCCGTTGATGTGACGTACATGATTGCCGACCAATTGGGATTAGGAGGACTATTCAGGTATGCGCAAGGCGGCATTGAAGTTCCTTCGTCCGGCCGCAGTCGGACCCTAACTGTTGGCGGTGTGCAGATCGGCGGTGGTCTTCGGGTCCGCTTTTAACGAGCGCCCAATTATGGCGGTCTGCTGTCGTATCTTTTTTTTAGTCCGATGAGTACGCCTAGGAATCTTTTGTCATCGGACTTGGCGTTACGAAGAGTCGGTACGAAGCCGGTTTGAGTTTCGACAGTCAGCACAAAGTTTTGAACGTCCCGCGCTAAGACGCCGGTCACTGGTATATCTAACGTTTTAATTTCGTTGGGTCCGAGATCAAGATGGTATGTAGATCCGTCTAGGCTAATGGTTGCCGCATTTTTGATTGGGGATTGAACAGACACTTCTAATCCCGTTACAGGCGGGTCGGTTCGGATGATGATGTCGGCTCGTGCATCTCCTGCGACCCAGATTCCAGGCTCTTCAGGCCGCCACACGTTGTTGTCGAGGTAGTAAAGTAAGAGTGGCGGGTCGTTGCCGTACGAGATGCGTGCTCGTCCTTGATCAAGCTGGACGGGCAAGTCATTCACCATGGTTAATTCGATTGGGAGCAACCGAAAGAGGCCGTTTTGGGTGTTTTCCCAAGGGCGTTTAGCGGCAACGAATGGGTTGACTAGAATTTGAGCTACAAAGAGTGCACCACCGCACCACATCGCTAAAGCTGGAAGAATCGTTCTGGCTGTGGGAATCAGAAAAAATAGTGCTGGATAAATACTGAGGAAGTAACGATTTCCTGGTGGACCACCGCCTCCTGACCACGTATTAGGAAGAAATATTAGTAACGCCATCGCGGTTAACGTTACTGTCCCAATTATCAGTACTTGCCAGACCACGAGTTCCCGCCGGCGGAGCAAGATCCAAATCAAGATAACAATTGCTGGGAAATAATAGGGAATCAGGCCAAAGTGTCGGCCGAACAAGAAGTAGGACATGTTACGCCCTAAATGGTCCCACCCTTCAAATTCTACCGTCTCGGTTGTGACAGCAATTCCTGCAGTGTCAAACGTTACGTCGTCACTCTGAAATGGAAATTGACCATAGAAGGTCTTTCGGTCACCACCTTGGTAGTTGAATTCACCAGACACCAGGGCGTTTATGCCGAATCCTGTTGCGACAACTAAAGCAAATACGACGCCATTGGCCAGACCTCTACGAAATTGTCCTCGCCACCAAGCGAGGCCGATGAGGGGCAAGATGAGCAGTACGTTGCTCGGTTTTGAAAATGTTGCTAGCCCAAGTAAAACGGCGCCTATGACGTCCGTAGATATACCGGTCGGCGAGTTGGTGGCTGCAGCGGAGTTCTCGTCTGAGGGGCGAACTTCCTTATAGAGCCAAAAGAAGTAGGCATAGCCCACCATCGCCAAGTTAAACGTTTCTGGCATCATCCAGACACCAAATAGTGGTGCAATAGATGCCACAAGAAATCCACTGGAAACTAGGACAGCATGAAAGGGAGTCATACGGGTGGCAGCAAACAAGTAAAGGCAAAAGCCTAGACCGGCTAGTAAGAGAACATTCAAGAGTAGGAGGCCATTCAGGCCAGCCAATATAAAGAATGGTGTTGCTACCAGTGGATAGATAAATGATTTTCCAAAATAGAGGTGGTCTTCTGTGCCCTTTCCTCGTTTCAGGAAAATTCCTTCTGGGCCGCTCTGGTACAAGGGCCAAAATCGTTCTAGGTCATGTTCTTCAAAAGTTAGGTCACCGTCGTGAGCAAGACTCAAGGTCATCGAGACATACGTAGCCTCGTCGCTCTTGAGACCATATGTGGTCTGAACGGGATTGATAAACAGTGCTCCGACGGCCAGGAAGCCGGACAAAAGCAGGAACACTAGGAGGCCAGGATCTGGCGACCTCTTGAATGACACAGGATACTATATACCTCATCGCGGTCGATCATCGGGTGTTGAGGTCGAGCTGCGGGTCCATCTAATGCAACGCAAGCCGACGGCGTTTCAAGACACGACCTTTGATGTCCTGGTGGTTGGTGGAGGGATTACTGGTGCTTGTCTGGCCCACGACGCCACGCTTCGTGGTTTATCGGTCGCGCTTGTTGAGCGCCAAGATTTTGGCTCGGCTACATCCGCAGCATCTTCTAAGTTGATCCACGGGGGAATTCGCTATCTTCAGCAGACCCGTCTAGACAAGGTAAGGGAATCAGCACGTGAACGTGCTGCCTTTCAACGCATCGCACCTCACTTGACTCGGTGGGTTCCCTTTGTGATTCCGACGGAATCAGGCTTCCTTCGCGGACGTCGATTTCTCGGCTGTGGTATTTGGTTCTACGAGATGCTCACTCGGAGTCATGACGAGAATATCTCAGATCCAGTCAAACGAGTGCCTCCAAGTTCGTTCATTTCGAAAGACACATTATCTGGCTTAGTTCCGGAACTGGCAGCCCAAACTGATATTACAGGCGGGCAGATGTTTTATGAGTCACACATGCACAGTTCTGAGCGGATGACGTTAGCTTTTCTCAAGAGTGCTGTTCGTGGCGGAGCAATCGTGTCGAACTATCTGGATGTGAAGACTCTTTTGAAGAGGTATGGGCGCGTCGAAGGGGTAACAGTTTCTGACAGCCTTACAGGCGAGCAATTCGATATCCGATCCAGAATTGTGATCAATGCAGCTGGTCCGTGGTTGTCTGAATTAAACGCGCAACTGGGTATCGGAGAGCTTCGAAAACCCATCAGTGGATTTTCAAAAGGGGTACATATTGTTACCCGTCAGATCGTCGATAAATATGCGCTCGCACTGACTACTGACCATAGTTCTGGATCACTTATCGACCGTGGCGGCCGTCATCTGTTTGTGATTCCGTGGCGGGGACATTCACTAGTAGGCACCAGTAATCGACCGTTTAGAGCTGAGCTGGATAGTGTCGGACCGACTGAGGTTGACATTGCCGAGTTGCTAAGTGATTTGCATTCGGCGTTGCCCGGCGCGCGGGTGACCCGGTCGGATGTTCTATATGCCTTTGCCGGCTTGTACCCGCTCACCGTGAACGATATTCGGCCAGACCTCTATCAGGGCAGTGGCGACTATCAGATTATCGAACATGGTCGCGTGGATGGGGTGGACGGTGTGATATCCGTATTAGGTGCGAAATATACGACCGCAAGGCGATTGGCCGAACGGGCAATCTCGTTGGTCTGCCAGCGACTTAGTCAGAGGACTCAGTCGAGTCGCAGTAACGAGGTTGCACTCGTTGGAGGGGAGATTAGCGACCTCGTAAGATTTACAGACGAATCCGTTCATCGACACGAAAAAGTTTTAGATCGTAGTTCTGTCGAGCATCTCGTTTGTCAGTATGGGACAGAGGTGGATGACGTTGTCTCACTCGGGACCGACAGGGATCAAGGGTTGTTGACGTCCCTGTCGAAGCAACGGTCAACGCTCGGCGCGGAAGTGCGATTCGCTGTTGAACAAGAGATGGCGGTTAAATTGTCAGACGTACTGTTTCGGCGCACCGGCTTGGGTACGCTAGGTGATCCCGGAGACGAATGTTTGCGCCGGTGCGCTGAAATTATGGGGAGGTGTTTAGGCTGGAGCGAGGCGCGAATGAACGCCGAAGTGCAACACGCCAAGACACTGTTTATCATCCGTGAGTCGTGAATCAGTTAAAAGACCTGACAGCTCGGCTGAAGTTCGGAAGCCGTTGCGTGTTCTGGTAATTGCGCCTACTCCATTTTTTGGAGACCGAGGCTGCCACGTTAGGATCTACGAGGAAGTCCGTGCGATCGCGTCGCTGGGTATTGATTCCTCGATAGTGACCTATCCGGCAGGTCGAGATCTTGACGATGTTAGAACGGTGCGGGCACCTTACATTCCGGGTATAGCGGGAGCCCCGATCGGTTTTGCTCCAGGCCGTCCTGTTCTGGATATGGCTGTCTTGCTAGCCGCTAATCGCGAAGTGGCTCGTTTTCAACCGGATCTACTCCACGCTCATCTTCACGAAGGGATAGCGGTCGGGACTCTCTTGCAGAAGCGGCACCGGCTGCCCCTTGTCGCCGATCTTCAAGGTAGTTTGACGTCAGAGATGGTTGACCAGGGTGTATTTAAAGACGATGGATTACCGGCGACTCTGATGCGGAGCATAGAGCGCTGGTTGGTTCGACAGCCAACCCGACTAGTGACGAGTTCGAATC
>CAZWIL010000006.1:0-30900 GCA_964634175.1 uncultured Vicinamibacteraceae bacterium | reverse complement strand
TTTTCAATCTGACGTTTGGCGAGACGGCTGATGGCTTCCTCGTCAATGTTCCCGGCTTCCGTAAACGGGGTCACCAACGCCGTTCCACACCCTGACCAGCGGTGTTTCATAGTTATCCGATTCTCATTCTCAATCGAGCGCCAGAACGTCGCGCATAGTAAACCAACCCTTACGGCCCTTAACCCATCTTGCAGCCTCGAGCGCCCCTTGGGCAAATGTTGCACGGTTCCGGGCCGTATGGGTCAGAGTAATGGTTTCGAACGGTCCGTCAAAACCAATGGTATGGGTTCCCGGCAATGATCCGGCTCGGGTCGATGCTAGATTTATCTGATTCGTGTAACCCGATGTTTTCATCGTCTCATTTAGTGCTAGTGCCGTTCCGGATGGCGAGTCAACCTTAGCAGCATGATGAGATTCGTGAATCCATGCGCCGAAATCGTCCTGGTCCTTAAAGAGGGACGATGCACGTTCGACAATGCCCATAAGTATGTTGACGCCAACAGAAAAATTGGCGGCTACTACGACACCGATACCAGCATTTTCGACTAGTTGTCGCATAGCACGTTCACTGTCATTCCAACCCGTGGTTCCGACCACAACATTGATGCCCGCTGCCGCCAGTTTAGGGAGGTTGTTCACTGTCGCGTCCGCAGTCGAAAAATCAATTGCCACGTCGCTTCCTTGCAAGGTTTCCGCAGTGAGTCCTTCACCGAGAGCATTGTTGTGGATATCCAACCGATTGACGATGGTGTAGCCCCGGGCCTTTCCTAGGGCGTCGATTTCCTTCCCCATGCGACCATAACCAATTATTGTGATTCGCAAGCTCATTGTCGTCCCTGTTAGGTTATACCTTGGTGGTATTCGCGACCTTTCGTATCAGTGGGCGTGCCTTAAGAGCGTCTTCTTCTGTTCGAAATCCGAGAATCGCTGAATAACGTTGGTCGACAACTTGCGCTGAAAGAAATCGGACCGTAATTCCAGCCCATGCGATAGCAGTGGTGACAGCATACGCGAGTCCAGGTCGGTTATTCCCTTCAACTAAAAGTACCGGCGTGGGTGAAAGGGTGAATCCGGCAGCGTGTGCTGCAAGTGTCGCACTACGTCCTGAGCCAGCCAAGATTTCAACTGTAGCCCGACTTGAGCGGCTGGAAAGGCTATATTTCATGACAACGCTCAAATCGGCACCCGCTTGAGCGAGTGGTTCTAGAGTCGACGCAAGTACGCCGGGTCGATTCCGGATTGACGTTCGCCACATCTTGACTCGTCTAATTCTTACCGTCATTGTGAGTCGTTTCGAAGAGAGGAAGCATGCACCGTTCTTCTGGCAACGCGTGGCACTGATTATACCTTTGGCTCAGGTGTCGTGACTCATGGCAGACGTGTATAGTTGTCAGCCTTACGTAATTTCCTGTGACAGGATTGGGGCGAAATGGTCCGGAACATACCATCGAAAATGCGTGTTATTGAGGTCGTCAAGCCTGGACCGGTTGAACGTCTGACAGTTGCCGAGCGAGCGGTTCCTACGCCTTCGCCTGAGGAACTTCTCGTCAAGATAGCAGGATGTGGTGTCAATCGAGCAGATGTCATGCAACGCCAAGGACATTACCCCCCTCCGGTCGGCGCTTCCGACATCCTGGGACTTGAGATTTCAGGCACAGTTGTGGCGATTGGTAACGCTGTCTCGAATTGGCAAGTCGGTGACCAGGTGTGCAGCATTGTGACCGGTGGTGGATATGCTGAGTTTTGTGTTGTTCCTGCGCCCCAATGTCTGCCGATCCCTGAGGGTATTGACGTGGTCACTGCCGCGGCCTTACCGGAGGCGTGTATGACTGTGTGGACGAACGTTTTCGATCGGGCTGGGCTTGAGAGCAGCGAGCGTTTCTTGGTGCACGGCGGTTCAAGTGGTATTGGAACCACAGCTATTCAAATGGCTCGGTTATCAGGAGCCGAAGTGTTCGCTACTGCGGGCACGGCGGAGAAGTGTGTGGCGTGTGAACGTCTCGGAGCGACGCGAGCATTTAACTATCACGAAGTCGATTTTCCTGAAGCTGTTCGGACCGCGACGGAAGGTGAGGGAGTCGAGGTTATTCTAGACATGATTGGTGGCCCCTATCTCGAACCGAACCTCAAAACGCTGTCGGTGGAGGGGCGACTCGTTTTAATCGGTCTAATGGGCGGAGCGACTGCGGAAATCAACTTAGCCTCATTGATGTCCCGGCGTCTCTTTTTGACTGGTTCGACGCTTAGATCTCGATCTATCAATGAAAAAGCAGCTATTGCTGAGGCGATGCGATCACATGTCTGGCCGTGGATTGCCGATAAACGCTTCCATCCAGTCGTGCATGCGACGTTTCCATTGGAGGAGGCAACTGAAGCCCATCGGACGATGGAAGCCAGCAGTCATATCGGGAAGCTGTTATTACAACCATAAAGTTCGCTCGTCATGAAACCATTGAACGTCGATTTATTGCAGTAGAAGATTATTGTTTCTTATTTGTTCTTTAGAGTGCTCGACTTTCTAATGAACTAGCTGACGGTATACTTATGATTCTCTGACACAGCAAGCGGTGTCTAAGCTCGCGGAGGAGTAATGGCCGTTGCCAAAGTTGGACGAAATGATCCGTGCCCGTGTGGAAGCGGGCTAAAGTTTAAACAGTGCTGTGAGCGCAAGCACGACCAGATGTCACGTGTGAGTCTCGTTGCCATTGCTGGCGTAGTATTGGCTGTGGTCGCCGTACTGTTCTATACCTTTACGACTGAACGTGGATCTGGTTCTCGCCAAGTATGGGACCCTGACCATGGACACTACCACACGGTGCCATAGTCAACTCGCGGTGGGCTGCGTTGTTATTCAGTCGGTCCCACAAACACGAGCGCGTGACAGAATTTCTCTCTACTTATGCAGTACGTGCGGCTAGGGCAAACAGGTCTGTTGGTGTCACCGATTTGCCTTGGTGCCATGTCCTTTGGTTCAACTAAATGGCGGCCGTGGGTGCTCAGTGAGACTGAGAGCCGGCCCTTTTTTAGACGTGCTATTGAGGCTGGCATCAATTTTTTTGACACAGCCGATATGTACTCCCAAGGTCTTAGTGAAGAGATTGTGGGTCGAGCGGTCCTTAACTTTACGACACGTGATCAGGTAGTGATTGCGACTAAGGCTTACTTCCCAACAGGGAATGGTCCGAATGATCGAGGATTGTCGAGAAAGCATTTATTGAAGGCAATTGACGCTTCACTAGTGCGCTTGGGGACTGACTATGTCGACTTGTATCAAATCCACCGATTTGATTCACAAACGCCGATTGAGGAAACGCTTGGCACGCTGAACGATATTGTCCGCTCGGGAAAAGTGAGGTACATCGGTGCGTCAAGTATGTACGCGTGGCAGTTTCTTCAAATGCTTCAGTTATCGAAACAGCGTGGATGGTCCCAATTTGTGTCGATGCAAAACCATTACAATTTGATTTACAGAGAAGAGGAGCGAGAAATGCTTCCCCTTTGCCGCGCTGAAGGCGTCGGGGTAATTCCCTGGAGTCCACTTGCCCGCGGATTTTTGGCGGGGAACCGAACTCGACCGACCGCGAAGCGTGTAGACAGTGGCCGCGAGACCTTGCGAGCAGCGACTGACGATTATGCACGCAATCTCTATTACAGTGAGTCCGATTTTCAGGTGGTTGAGCGGGTTGTCGAATTGGCAAGTCGGAGAGGTGTTATCCCTGCTCAGATTGCCTTAGCTTGGTTGATGTCCAAGCCTGTCGTCAGTTCTCCTATCGTCGGTATGACAAAGATTGAACACTTAAATGCCGCTATTGCAGCACTTGAGATCAAGCTGGATTCTCAGGAATGTGTCTGGCTCGAAGAACCGTATGTGCCACATCCTGTATTGGGACTCACATAGAGAGTTTTGGCACTTGGTTTGGTGGAACATTTTTGGCTTACTCGATATTTCCAATAAAAAATGTCGCTGCCGGTTCTAGGATGGTGTGTCTCGCGTAAAAAAAGTAGGCCCTGGAAATATTCCCAAGGCCTACTAAATAATTTTTTCTCTACTGATTGTTGCGTTGAGACTTTGTTCTTTGCTTGCAGTTCGCTTAACTGCTGTCATGACTTCTTCAAGTTAATTCCCAGATTCTTTGACTGTCTTGATTATCGCTGCAGCCACCTTATAAGGGTCTGCATTGGATGCGGGTCGACGATCTTCCAGTCTTCCTTTCCAACCGGCGTCAATTGTTCCAACGGGAATTCGAATTGATGCGCCACGATCAGAAATTCCGAAACTAAATTTGTCGAGAGCTTCTGTTTCATGGGCACCTGTCAGTCGTTGGTCATTGTCGGCGCCGTAGACATCAATATGTCTCTGAATCTGTTTTCCAAACGCTTCACAAATCTTAGTGAACGTGGCTTCATTGCCAGCGTTACGCATTGCGCCATTTGAGAAATTGGCATGCATACCAGAACCGTTCCAGTCGGTTGCGCCCAGTGGTTTCGGATGCAACTCAATCGCATAGCCATATTTTTCGCCGCAGCGCTCTAGGATGTAACGAGCAACCCACGTTTCGTCGCCCGCCCGCTTTGCGCCTTTACCAAAGACCTGGAATTCCCACTGACCAGATGCCACTTCCGCATTGATACCTTCCACATTGATGCCCGCTTCTAAACATGCGTCGAGGTGCTCGTCAACGCAGGCTCGGCCGTAGGCATTTTTTGCGCCCACGGAACAGTAATAAGGCCCCTGTGGTCCAGGGTAACCACGTTCTGGAAAACCTGGAGGCAGTTGGGTGCGGATATCCCACAAGAAGTATTCTTGTTCATAACCGAACCAAAAATCGTCGTCATCGTCATCGATCGTGGCGCGTCCATTCGACTCGTGCGGCGTTCCATCTGCATTCAGAACTTCGGTCATCACCAAGTAGCCGTTCTTTCGGCACGGGTCAGGATAAATGGCCACTGGTTTTAACAAGCAGTCCGAATCGTCGCCGGTGGCTTGTTCGGTCGAACTGCCATCGAACGACCACATAGGACATTCTTCGAGGGTGCCATTGAAATTCTTTTCGATTCGTGTTTTCGACCGTAGACTCTGGGTTGGTTTGTAGCCATCCAACCAGATGTATTCTAGCTTTTTAGTCATCGTGCAATTAGCTCCTTATGTGGGTACGAGAGAATGTATAGATTTCTCTTAAGAAAAGCTATTAATGTGTGAGTAATTACGACGTTGTCGCTGCCATGAATGTTGTGTGCATCAAACGTGCATTCAATCATTATCCTGACCGTCTTTGAGTAAGTTCTCCAGCTCACTACGCAGATGGTCAGAGTCCCGGGGTGACAGCTTTGAACCGTTCTTGGTGAGGTGGAACACGTCGACTGCGCGGCTACCTTCTGTCGATGCTAACACCAATTCGATGTCGCACTGATGCTGGGAAATTACTCGACTGATACGGTACAACAACCCCCACGAGTTCTGACTGATAATTTCAACAATACTGAAACGATCTGAATACTCGTTGTCCACGTGTACAACAACTCGGACTCTTCCCGATGGCGTCCGCCCCGAAAAGCCTTGTTCTTTTGGTTTCAGGGTAGCGTCAATATCTTCACGACCAGCGACGACGTCTTTTAATCTGTGGACGAACTCTTTTTGTCCTCCTTGATTTAAGCGAAAAAAACTCTCTGCATCCGTGAACTGAAAGATATCAAGGGCCACGCCGTGCTTGTTCGACATGGCTTGACCTCGCAAGATATCCATTCCGAAATACGACAAGACACCACAAATTTTTGCATAAAGTTTTGGCTGATCGACCGAGACAACCGTGAGTTCCCAGATTGAGTCTGTCGCCTCCAGTGCGCAATGAACGTCAGAGGAATCGAGGTTTCGTGAGAGACGGATATGTTCGTAGATGCCGGCAGTATCAACCAAGCGAAGGTAGCGGTGAGGCAACCCGTCGAGGAATAATTCCAGTTCAGTATGGTCGATGTCGTTCGGGCGTTCTTCCTGTAATTCGCTTAAGCTAGTTCCAGTCGGATCGATTACTTCATCGCCGTATCCGAGCGTCAATTTGTTGTAAGTGTCAACGTACAGTCGCCAAAGTAACTCTTCCTTCCACGGCGTCATAACTCCAGGTCCTACGGCTTCAACATCGACCAGAGTCAGTAGGCACAATAGTTTTAGTCGATCTTCGGTTCCCACAAGCGTAGCCAGACGCTGAACGACATCAGGATCTTCCGCATCTCGTCTGAATGCGGCAGTTGACATTTGTAGGTGGTGCCGGATCAGAAACGATACGGTGGCGATGTCGCGTTCGGGCAATCGAATTCGCCGGAGAGCTCCCAGAGCCATCCGAACCCCTTCTTCACAGTGGTTTCGGTTGGTCCATTTTCCGACGTCGTGAAAAAGGAGTGCCACTACCAATAATTCTGGTGCTGGTAATTCGTCCAGTAAATTGCTAAATCGTCTTCGGTCGTCCCGTTTGGGATTGCATAGAGACTCGAGGTTCTTAATCGTTCGCAAGGTGTGTTCGTCGACAGTGAACTTGTGATAATAGTCTCGAATAACGCAACAGTAGACTTTCTGAAATTCTGGAAACATGCGGCCAAGAAGGCCGCTGTCGTGCATTTCAGACAGCCGGGCGTATAGACCTGGTTTAGGCTTTAGAATACGTAGCAAGCAGTCGCGTTCTTCCTCAGTTTGAAAAAATCGTTCAGGTGAGTAACGGTCACCATGACGCTCGATACAGGTTAAGACTTCCGCCGATACGCCACAGCCTTCGTTGAGAGCAACTTCAAAGATGGTCAGCCACGTATCCGGCCGCAGTGATGCATGTGTGACATCTGTGAATGACACTTCCTCGGACTGTTTCATGAATTGTTTGCCGACGGGAACTGGTTTGTTGTCAGAGAGCGGTGTCAGCGCTTTGGTCGATTCGGCCAACGAACGGCTCACAATACGTGCATGGTGAAAATAAGTACTCATCAATGTTTCGACTATGCGACGAGGGGCCGAATTTCCCAAGTTGAATGCCGATGCCACAATGTCTTGAAGTTCGTGGCTTAACAGGTTGAAATTTCTGCCGCGCTCTAGGTGCAGAATCGAGCGAATACGAAGCATGAAATCTTCAGCTTCGGCGAGTCGTCCGACCTCGAGGGCGAGTCGCGGGTGGGAGTCTGCCAAAGCTTGCAACATCCGGCTCGCCGAAATATCGCGAAGTCCACCAGGGACATTTTTGATGTCAGGTTCCAGATGGTAGAGCGTGTTCGCGAATTGTGAATGTCGAATCCTAATAAGTTCACATAGAGCCTCACGCGTGCCGGTCCTCCAAACGGTATTGCTCGCAAGACAAGACTTGGAAAAGTCGTTGAATACCGTCGTGTTACCCGCGAGAAATCTAGCGTCCAGAAGGGACACTAGATATTCTGGATTTTCACTCTCCACGGCTTCGAGGGTGGCAAGTTCTCTAACATGATGGCCTACCTCCAGTCGGAGATCCCATAGAGGGTGCAACATCGACTTTAGAAAGGTTTCTTCAGACGGTCCAACTGGTTGGTCGAATACGATAAGGATATCCACATCTGAATGCAGCAACATTTGCCTGCGACCATAACCACCAACGGCAATAACCGCATGAGGTGCTTCCGTGGTTTGCTGGGCTTTCTTGTATATCAGGCCGAGCAGTTCGTCGATTTGATCAGAGTACTCACCAAGCGCCGTGAGCCCGGCGCCGGCCATTCGTGTTCTTCGAATCAGTTCCGCTTGGGCTTGGTCTAGATGGTTTTGCAGAGGTGCTACGGACGTAGTATCCGACGGCGCTACTCTTAGCTCAGATGACGTCATCACAATTTTCAATCCACAGGTTAATCTCGGAATCGACGACCATCAATATCGTATTTCTTGACTTTGTAGCTGATGATTCGCTCAGTTGAGTTTAAGAGTTTAGCGGCTTGTAGTCGATTCCCTCTGGTTGTTTTGAGGGCATCTTGAATCAGGTCCTTCTCATAAGCCCCGACCGCTTCGGCCAGCGATGAGCTCGTGAATGTATCGGACGCCTCTGCCGTCTGGAGCGTAGGGGGGAGGTGATGGGCATGGACTACACTTCCGTCACAGACCAGCACAGCACGTTCAATGGTATTTTCTAACTCTCGGACATTACCTGGCCAGTGGTAGGCCATTAACATGTCAATAGCTGGCGTTGATATACGCTTGATCGCTTTTCCATGTTCCACAGCATATTTTTCAAGAAAGCTGTCTGCCAACAAAAGCATATCGGTCTTCCGGTCTCGCAGTGGTGGTACAAAAATGGTGAAGACATTAAGTCGATAATGGAGGTCCTCTCGAAAAGTTTTAGCGGCGATTGCCTTTTCGAGGTCGGCATTGGTCGCGGCGATTAGCCTTACATCCGCTTTGACTGATTCCGTGCCTCCGAGTCGCTCGAATTCACGATCTTGGAGGACTCTGAGGAGCTTGACCTGAGTAGAGAGATTAATGTCACCAATTTCGTCCAGAAACAAACTGCCTCGTTCAGCGCGCTCGAATCGGCCTTTCTTGCGTTCGTTTGCACCGGTAAACGCACCTTTTTCATAACCGAAGAGCTCAGATTCAATTAATGAATCTGGTAAAGCCGCACAACTGACTTTAATAAAAGGGCTTTTCGATCTAGCGGAGTTGTAGTGTATCGCATGGGCGATCAGTTCCTTACCAGTGCCCGACTCGCCTCGAATCAGGACGGTTGTATTGGTTGCTGCGACCCGAGCGATTTGTTCGAAGACTTGTCTCATCGGACCACTGGTCCCGATGATGTGTGAAAAATCGTAGCGTTCTTTCAGTTCTTGCTTGAGGTGGATATTTTCGTCAAGTAGACGTTGTCGTTCGGCTTCGACTAGCTGCTTAACCCGGAGAGCTTGGCCAAACATCGTAGCAACTACCTGAAATAGTTGAAGGTCTCGATCGTAGTCACGGTCTTTAACAAAAGGTAAGTCAACGTTCATAGCGCCGATCGATTTTCGCTGCCCAGCGATGGGTACACAGATGAAGGAAGTTTCTGACGTTTTGCCTTTGAGTCGCCGACCGGTCCGATGGAGAAAAGTTGGCTCTTGACTGATTCGAGGTACCACCACTGGACGACCTGTCTGAACCACCTGGCCCGTTATGCCTTCGCCAGCTTTCCATGTGGCCTTACGACCCTCGGCAGTTAGACCTTCGGAAGCTTCGATCTCCAGACGATTTGTGTCCGGGTTCTGGAGAACAACAGAGGTTCGAGAAACTCCGTAGAGATGTCCAAGGATTTGAAGGCCACGCTGTAAACCGGCGCGTGGACTTCGTGCCGCAGCTAGCGCTCGGTTGACGTCAGCCAGTGTCGCGAGAAACGTTGCCTCAGATGAAACTTTTTTCTTCATCGTTGTTGTCGCGCTAGCAGGCTCAGTGTCTACAAAGGTGCCCTAAGAGTCGATGAGCCCATCAGGTAGGTATCTAGACTACGCGCGGCGCTCCGACCCTCAGCGATAGCCCAGACGATAAGGGACTGGCCTTTCTGCATATCTCCTGCTGTAAAGATGCCGGGAGTAGAAGTCATCCATTGCTCGTCTCGCGAGACAGTTCCTCGGTCCGTTAGTTGAATATCTAGTTCGGTCAGCAGGCCATTTCTCTCCGGTCCGACAAAGCCCATCGCCAAAAGCACGAGATCGACTTTTATTTCAAAATTGTCTTCTGGAATTGAGTTGAATTTCGGTCGGCCGTCCGCATAACTGACCTCCACCTTGTTCCCGTGAAGTACGGTTACCTGTCCGTTCGCATCGCCACTAAAATGTTGCGTCGAGACTGCGTAGAGTCGATCGCCTCCTTCTTCATGAGCCGAAGACACTCGAAAGACATTTGGCCAGTTCGGCCAAGGGTTATCTGCGGCCCTCGAATCAGGGGGGCGCTCAAGTAGTTCCAGTTGCGAAACCGAGGCAGCCCCTTGGCGATGAGCCGTGCCGAGACAGTCTGCTCCGGTATCACCACCGCCAATGATCACGACGTGCTTACCACTGGCCGAGATAATTTCACTGTCTCCAATCGTGTCACCTTCGCAAATGCGGTTTTGTTGAGTGAGATACTCCATGGCAAAGTGAATGCCTGTGAGTTCTCGTCCGGGCACCTTTAGGTCGCGAGGCCAGCCAGCCCCACCCGCCAGAAGCATCGCATCATGTTCCCGTTGAATCTGTTTTGCGGAGACGTCAACTCCTACGTTTATTCCTGTTCGAAAGAGGATTCCTTCTTCTTCAAGAATCGACAGCCGCCGCGATAAGAACCGCTTCTCCATTTTGAACGCGGGAATTCCGTATCGAAGCAGACCTCCGATACGGTCTGATTTTTCGTAGACTGTGACGGTGTGTCCCGCCTGATTAAGTTGGTCGGCCGCAGCTAGGCCAGCAGGCCCTGATCCAACTATGGCTACGGTCTTACCAGACCTCTTGTCCGGTGGTGTCGCGCGTATCCACCCTTCGTTAAAAGCTCGTTCCACTATCGCCAGTTCTATTGATTTGATAGTCACGGGATCGCGATCAATTGCGAGTACGCAAGAACCTTCACATGGTGCAGGACACAGACGCCCGGTCCACTCCGGAAAGTTATTTGTTTTGTGTAGGCGGTCAATCGCGGCATGCCATTTGTCGCGATACACCAAATCGTTCCAGTCAGGTATCAGATTTCCAAGGGGACAGCCTTCGTGGCAAAAAGGAATGCCGCAGTCCATACACCGAGCACCTTGGTCCCGGAGGTCGGCCGAAGCATACGGGAGGTAGACCTCACGCCAATCCTTAATTCGTTCGTTTATTGGTCGAGTTGGCGGCTTTTGCCGTTCGACCTCAATAAAGCCCTTGAGTTTACCCATCTAATTATCAATCCTTATCTATATGGGCCACTCGGATCGACGAGACGGTGAAGCGGAGCCCCGATTAATTCGGAGAACTCTGGTTCACGTGATTCAGCACGAGCACGAGCCTCGGCTTGCAAGACACGCTTATAATCTCGCGGCATGATTTTGACGAAGCCTACGCCGCTATCCGCCAGGAGTGCTTCCCAGTTGTCTAACACCCATTGGCCGCGATGACTATTAGTAAGATCAACGTGGCGAGCTACTAAATCACGCACGAACGACGAATCGTCCGTATCGAGCGGTTCAAGATCGACCATCGCTGGATTACAGCGTCTTTCAAAATTGCCTTCTAAATCGAGTACATAGGCAATACCGCCACTCATTCCCGCGGCAAAGTTCCAGCCGGTGGGACCAAGAATAACAGCGCGGCCACCGGTCATATACTCGCAACCGTGGTCCCCAATCCCTTCCACAACGGCATTTGCGCCGCTGTTTCTTACACAGAATCGCTCACCGGCAATTCCACGAATAAACGCTTCACCGCCAGTTGCTCCATACAAAGCCACGTTACCGATAATGATGTTGTCTTCTGCGACAAACGTCGAACGATCTGAGGGATAAATTGTTAGCTTCCCTCCTGACAATCCTTTCCCAAAATAATCGTTAGCGTCACCAACGATCGTTAAGGAAATTCCAGGTGGAACAAATGCTCCGAAACTCTGTCCGGCTGATCCATCAAAAGTGACTCGGATAGTGTCACCCGGTAAACCAGCCCCACCACAGCGGCTAGTTAATTCGTAACCGAGCATTGTTCCAACGGTTCTGTTGACATTTCGAATGGGTAAACGAAATTCGATCGGTGTGCCATGTTCGAGTGCGTCGCGAGAAGATCGAATTAACTCATTGTCCAGAGCTTGGTCTAAGCCATGATCTTGCGATTGGGTGCACCGACGTCCGACTTCAGGCGACACTTCTGGTTGCGCGAGAATCTTAGAAAGGTCCAAACCCTTGGCCTTCCAGTGGTCAACCGCCTCGGCCACGTCTAACTCATCGGCTCGACCGATCATGTCGTCCATGGTTCGAAAACCTAGACTGGCCATCAATTCACGCACTTCCTCGGCGATAAAACGAAAGAAATTTTCAACGAACTCAGGCTTGCCGGTGAAATGTTTACGAAGTTCAGGGTTTTGGGTGGCGATTCCGACTGGGCATGTGTCGAGGTGACAGACTCGCATCATTATGCAACCCGATACAACGAGCGGAGCAGTCGAGAAACCGTATTCTTCGGCACCCAGTAACGCGGCAATAACGACATCGCGGCCGGTTTTCATTTGACCATCTACTTGCACCACGATCCGATCCCTAAGATCATTCAACACGAGCACTTGTTGAGTCTCGGCAAGACCAAGTTCCCAAGGCACTCCCGCGTGCTTGATGCTAGTCAAAGGTGAGGCGCCGGTACCGCCATCATGGCCAGAGATTAGTACGACGTCTGAGTGGGCCTTGGAAACACCCGCCGCGACGGTTCCAACACCGACCTCAGCGACCAACTTCACATGAACCCGAGCTCTCGGATTTGCGTTCTTTAGGTCGTGAATCAACTGTGCCAAGTCTTCAATCGAATAAATGTCATGATGTGGTGGAGGTGAAATTAGTCCAACGCCAGGTGTTGAGTAGCGTACTTTTGCAATCCAAGGGTAGACCTTAAAGCCTGGTAATTGACCGCCCTCACCCGGTTTCGCGCCTTGCGCCATCTTGATTTGAAGATCATCCGCGTTGACCAAATATTCACTGGTGACGCCAAAGCGTCCAGAGGCCACTTGCTTAACCGCACTGCGTCTCAGATCTCCATTCGCGTCTGGTGAAAAACGACTCGGATCTTCACCACCTTCTCCAGTATTCGATTTTCCACCGAGTCGGTTCATCGCGATTGCTAACGTTTCGTGGGCTTCCGCGCTGATGGACCCATATGACATTGCCCCCGTTGAAAATCTCTTAAAGATTGCTTCGACTGGTTCAACCTCATCGACCGGGACTGATTGTCGTGTGTTCTTGAACGTAAAAAGACCACGCAGTGTTGCACGACGCCGACTTTGATCGTTGACGTATTCTGCATACTCTCGATATATCTCAAACTGACCCGAACGGGAGGCGTGCTGGAGTTTGAATACCGTTTCAGGATTGAAAAGGTGATATTCGCCATCACGCCGCCACTGATATTCGCCCCCGGAATCAAGCTCTTCATCTTCCCGACCGCGTTGAGGAAAAGCATGGGTATGCCGCCGGATAATTTCTTCTGCAACGGTTTCGATTCCGATGCCGCCAAGTCGTGAGGCGGTGGAAGTGAAGTATTGTTCGACGAAGGTCTGATTAAGTCCGACCGCCTCAAAGATCTGTGCACCACGGTAACTCTGCAAGGCCGAGATACCCATCTTGGACATTACTTTCAACACACCCTTCGTGCAGGCCTTTATGTAGTGTTGAATTGCTTCCGTAAGGTCACGCTCACCCAGTTCACCGTCGGCGATCAGTTGTTCGATTGTTTCGAAAGCCAGATACGGGTTGATTGCTGCGGCACCGTAGCCCAAGAGGAGGGCCATGTGATGGACTTCCCTGGCTTCGCCCGATTCGACGATTAGAGCACACTTTGTCCTAGTGCCTTCCCGTACAAGATGATGGTGCACACCGGCCGTCGCGAGAAGACTTGGAATAGCCGCGTTGTTTTCATCAATTCCACGGTCAGACAGTATTAGGAGCGTGTGGTTAGACGCGACGGCCTCACTTGCTAGGTTGCACAGTGCTGTCATTGAAGCTTCAAGGCCGGCCGCGCCCTTTTCAGGTGAGAAGAGCATCGGTAGTGTTACTGACCGAAATGCAGGGTCGGTGACATGTTGTAGCGTTGCCAGGTCGTTGTTGTCTATGACGGGGTCATCGATCTTGATTAGATGACATGATTGTCGCTCTGGGACCAAAAGATTAGATTCAGCTCCCAATGTCGAACCCATGTCGGTGACCAATTCTTCCCGAATGGCGTCGAGAGGAGGATTTGTCACTTGTGCAAACAATTGCTGGAAGTAGTCGTACAGGAGTCGCGCGCGGTCCGATAAAACTGCTAACGAAGTATCAGTGCCCATGGACCCGAGGGGTTCTGTCGACGTGTCAACCATCGGCCCGATAAGAATCCTCAAATCTTCCTCGGTGTAACCGAAAGCGCGTTGGCGGCGTCCTACCGTTGCTCGGTCGGTCTGAGGTACAGAGGGCGATGGTGGAAGGTCTTTTATGTGTACCAATTCTTGTGCGACCCAGTCACCGTATGGGCGTTCATTCGATAAAGCGTTCTTGATCTCTTCATCATCGATGATCCGACCTTGTGCGGTATCAACGAGAAAGATGCGGCCGGGATGTAGGCGTCCTTTGACGAGGATATTTTCAGGTGCAATATCCAAGACTCCCACTTCTGAGGCCATGATGACCATGTCGTCTTTGGTTACGTAGTAGCGTGAGGGACGTAAACCGTTACGGTCCAGTGCGGCTCCGATTACTGTGCCATCAGTAAATGCGATTGAAGCTGGACCATCCCAAGGTTCCATCAAGGCGGCGTGGTATTCATAAAACGCTCTACGAGCTGGTGTCATCGATTCGCTATGACGCCACGGTTCTGGGACCATCATTAGGACTGCGTGGGCGATCGGACGTCCAGTAAGCACTAAGAATTCGAGAACGCTGTCAAACGTTGCAGTGTCACTTTGCCCCTCTTCGACAATCGGGAAAAGTTTCGTGAGATCAGAACCAAATAAGTCGGATTGGCATAAAGCTTCACGGGCCTTCATCCAGTTGATGTTGCCACGGAGCGTATTGATCTCCCCGTTATGCGCGATGTAACGATAGGGATGAGCCAACGGCCAAGATGGAAAGGTGTTGGTTGAAAAACGCTGGTGAACTAGGGCTAAAGCTGATTCCACTAGCGGATTGACCAGGTCAGGAAACATTTGCTCAACTTGATCAGCGATGAGCATGCCCTTGTAGACAATTGTGTTCGAGGACAGGCTGGCTACATAGAAGAGATGCTTTTCTTTAAGCGCACGCAGCTGAACGGATCGTTCTACTCGTTTCCGAATTACAAAAAGTTTTCGTTCGAAACTTTGGTGTGGGTCAGATTGGTGTGAGGTTGACTGACCTCGCTCAATGAACACTTGGCGAATAACGGGTTCGCTGTTCCGCGCCATACTGCCTATGTGTGAATCGTCGGTAGGGACGTCTCGCCAGCCTAAGATTCGTTGACCTTCTTCTGAGGCGATACTTTCGAATAGTTCTTCGATCTCTCCGCGTTCCTCTTTGTTCCGTGGCAGGAAGACCATACCGACACCGTAGGCGCCAGAATCAGGAAGAACGATTCCGAGCTTTTCAACTTCAGCTTGGAAGAATCGATGTGGCAGTTGGAGCAGCACGCCCGCGCCGTCTCCGGTATTGACCTCGCAACCACACGCACCCCGGTGCAGTAGGTTAATCGCGACCTCAAGTGATTGTTTGACGAGTTTGTGCGACTTCTGACCATTGATATTGACTAAGAAACCTACGCCACAGGAGTCATGTTCGTGACTAGGATCGTAGAGACCTCCTGAAATTTCAGATCGGTTTGGCAAGGCCTTCTGAAATTTCATGCTGACGCTCCAACTTTTCTGGGCTCTGACGATATTTTCGACATTGCTACAGCCAGTTCGGCCGGTGTTATGAGAAGGTCGATAAATGCCATTACTGCAGGATTTAACCTTCGTCCCCGTCGGTGCAGAATGCTCAATGGGCGGATCAACGGAGGAGTGTCAGCTCCTAAACGGAAAGCGAGCTTGACCAGCGTCATGCTGTCAACTTCTCGACGGAGTGTTGATTCTGGCAGAATGGCGATACCTGCTCCATCCTCAATGGCCTGCTTGATGTTCTCGATGTTGTCAAATTCAGCAACGACTTTCACCTCGGCTTTGTGCCGGCGGAGGAAGCGGTCGATCTCTTTGCGGACAGGCAGACCGCGGTCGAATGTAATGAAGGCTTCACCTGAGAGGTCGCCCGGATTTACATCAGTAGTGTTCGCATGCGACACAAACTGGTGCGTTGGTAGGCATGCCACTACCATTTCTTGGTTTTCCCACTGAATTGCTGTCAATTCACGGCCAGGATTAGCGAATGAGATCAGGCCGAGGTCGTATTGGTCATTAAGAACCTGATCATGCACTTGGTCGGGGTGCATATAGGCGACTTCTACGTTGGCTGATGGAATGACGTCTTGAAATTTATTGATGTAACTAGTTAGGTCATTTAAATGGATCGAATAAATTGAAGCCACACGAACAGTGTGGCCCGATGCTTCCTGCCTCTGGCGAATAGCATCTTGCAGTTCGTGATAGCGTTCGACAATCTCTTGGCAGCCCTTAAAGAAGATCTTGCCTTCAGCAGTCAGGCTCCATGGTCTTTTGGACCTGTCAATTAGCTGAATTCCTAGTTGGTTTTCGAGTTGACGGACGGTCTGGCTGGCGGCTGATTGGCTCACTGAACTGGCGTTCGCGCCACGCGAAAAGCTTTGATGACGCACTACTTCACAAAAAATATTCAGGGCTTCAACGTGCATGGAGATAACACTCTATCACAATGTATCTAATATTGAGATCTATCAGTATAAGCAAACATGATTCTATGGCGATGTTTCTAGTGGGAAAACAGGAATTCATTTAATTTGTGTAACTTAAGGCTTTCGACTGTTCTGATCGAAGCGCTCAAAAAGAGAATCTAACGAAATTGACTGTGAAGTCGTCAGTTGAATCCGTAGACGATTTTGAGAGTGTGGGTTTATTTCTATTTGGTGGGCTTCACCTGGGTAGCCAATGCTCATAAGTTTTTGCAGCGCGGGGGTGAGGGAAGAAACTGATTCGGTCCCTGGCGGAGCGAGTAAGCGGTCGTTTGCGTGGAACTGAAATTCGGTGGAGGTAAAACGGAGTCGACCTTCAAACGTGATGTCATCCTCTAAGAGCCGAGCGGCTTTAATTAGGTTCTTCGCTACGCTGGCTAAGCGCTCAGCGAAGGAGCCAGTTTGGGGTTGCTTTGATGTACAGAGGAGTCCGGCTCGACCTTCTGCCGTATCTATCGCCAAGTTACCTTCGTGTGCGACGAGAAGCACACTCGGACCGCTTGAAAGATGTGTGTAGTCGGCTACGTCGATAAGCAGAAGATCTAACGCTTGGGTTTGGATCCAACGATGAAAGATGGGGATACAGTCGGCACTGTTAAGCGTACAGTCGGGTTCGACGAAAAGTTTTAAACCAAATCGGTAAAGTTCTTCGATCGATTGAGCCATTATGCCCGCGGAGCACCGTTCTGGAGGTCAGACTGAGACTTCTCTGTTGCGAGGCGTGCTTGGCATGCATGACTTGCCTCAAGAAATAGTTGGGCCTCTTCAATGAGTTGTCTCGCTGATTCAGTCGTTGCCGGTTTCGACTCTCGCTTATGGCGTCTAAAGAGGTACATGGCGAACTTTCCTCCGGCATATTTGTCGAAGAATAGTTCGGTATCGAAGAAACGTTTTTTGAACTCGCGAACGATGCTGTCTGGATCATCCGTAACATCAATAAACTCGGTTTTGATGAGGCCCTTCGCGGCAAGTAGCATGGCATGATAGGCAAGCTCGTCGGCTTTAGAGTAGTCTTCCTCTTCTAGCTTGAGCTGCGCCTCAAATACCTGCGCTTCGGCGGCCGCAAGATCGAATTCAGCGAGTGACACGACTTCACCTGCACACTCGCCGACACCCATGTCACCGAGCGTAAATTCTCTCGGATCACCCCAGTCAGAATAGAACTCAGGATTTTCACTATGGGACGGAACCTTGGTCAAGTCATCAAGAGTAGTCTTTAAAGAGCGCTTGCCGACACGAGAAACAAATTCTTGAAAGGTTTCTTGATCTTGACGCTCAGACTCAAATCGGTTGCTGATTTTTTCGACCGCTTCAGGAATCCGTTTTGACGGGACCGCGCCGATGGCGAGGCCGTAGGCGCCACCGTTGTCACGCCACTTGCCACCGAGCACAACTTGAAAATGAGGAACCGAGTAGCCATCGACGGTACGACTCACACCGTAGAATCCAAGGTCTGCAATGTGATGTTGGCCGCATGAATTGAAACAGCCACTCGCCTTTATTCGAAGTCCTTGTGTTCCTGCGTCCAACGTATCGCCGCTATTTGTGAGGCCATTACGTAGCGTTGCAGCAAGGCCACGAGAGGACGCTATTCCCAGTTTGCAAGTGTCTGTCCCAGGGCACGCTGTGATATCTGTTACTGTGCCAGCGCCGCCTTCGGCTAATCCTGCTGCCTTCAAATCACTGTATAGATGGGTCAGTTCAGACTCATGCACCCATCGGATCACGATGTTTTGCTCGACGGTTGTTCTGATGTTAGTGCCGACGTAGCGTTGGGCTATTTCGGCTAGGGCGCGCATTTGGTGTGAAGTGAGATCACCAAGTGGTAAGACGACTGTGGCAACCACGTAACCTGGCTGTCTTTGTCGATATACGTTCGTCAAAGACCACTGGTCGAAGCCATCGGGAGGGTCAATGTGAGTAGCCGTTTTATTCGAGTTGGTCCTGACGCTGCTAGCACTCGGTGGCTGGTCGAGGTGTTCTGTCCAGCGTGTATCAAGTGGCAACGAGTCCCGTTCTTCTTTCACAAGACGTTGAAATTCAGTGAGGCCCAATTGGGCAACTAGGAACTTGATTCTGGCTCGTGCACGATTCTTCTTCTCACCAAGCCGCGCAAAGACCCTGGCAATTGCTTGCGCGGTAGGGAGCAATTCTTCAACGGGCAAGAAATCTGAAAAAAGCTTTGCTTGATGCGGGACAGCGCCCAGTCCGCCGCCAACATAGGTCTCAAAACCCTGATACTCCACGCCATCGATAATCTTGGTCCGAGCTATTAGGCCGAGATCATGCATCGAGACCAAGCCACAAGCGTGCTCCGTGCATCCAGAGAAGGCCACCTTGAATTTTCGTCCGAAGTCTTGGGTATCAGGATGACCGAGGAGAAAACGCATACAGGCGATCGCGTGTGGCGTCACGTCAAAGCTTTCGTCTCGACAGACACCGGCCAGAGGGCAGGCGGTGACGTTACGAACGGTGTTCCCGCACGCCTCCCGTGTGGTGATACCGACAGACGCCAGTCGACGCATTAGGTCTGGCGTATCGGCGATATGAACAAAATGTAGTTGAATGTCTTGTCGAGTCGTAACGTGGCAGACTTCGTCGCTGTATTCTTCTGCGACGTCGGCCAGCACCTCCATCTGTTCCGGAGTTAAATCCCCAAATGGGATCTTAATCCGCATCATTCCAGGGGCATCCCACACCGTGTCAGGCCCCTTCGTTAGGCCATTCGAAGGAAAGGCCAATTGCTTGGTCCCTGTTCCGTCGTTGCGCTGGCCATTGTCGTAGCGCTGTCCATAAACTCCTCGACGTAGACGAGTCTCGGCAAACACTTTTTCGTCAATCTTGCCTTGTCGCCGAAGCGTGATCTGGCTCTCGAATGTGTCAATCTCATCGATTAACGTCTGCGACATTCTTGGTGACAGTAGTTCCTTCCACGTCATAGAGCACCTGAGCCTTGCTGTTCGAGCGCCATAGCGTCAGCGAGATACTGTGCAGCTCGATCGGTTTCAATCTCAGACCGAAGGCCGACGACGTCTCCGACCACTATGGTGCCAGGGCCGGACCCCTTAAGGTCGACAGGCGCCCGTCTAAGATCGTCCAGTGTTCCTGTCCAAGTATGCATTTGGGGTGTTCCAGCTTCAATAACGATTGCCGCCGGTGTCGTGTTACTCCAGCCACACCGAAGAAGTCGCTGAGCAATGGAGGACTGAGCGGCGAGACCCATCAACACCACCACAGTCATACTGTGCGGGCTAAGGTCGTCGATGATGGGACCGAAGGCTTCCTCGGAGTGACCCGAAACCACCACGAATCCGGAAACGATGCCACGGTGTGTAACTGGGATTCCAGCTAGGCCAGCCGCTGCTACTGCGGTAGTTATGCCGGGGATGACTTCGAATGGAACATCTGCCTTCTTTAGAGCCAAGGCTTCTTCGGCGCCCCGCCCGAAGACGAATGGATCACCGCTCTTCAGGCGGACGACCCGTTTGCCACGTTGCGCTCCCCGAATCATTAGACGATTGATAGTCGATTGGTCCACCGTTCGCTGACGGGCACGTTTTCCAACGCAGAAGCGTTGTGCCTGTCGAGCTAAAGCAATAACTGTGGTGTCGATTAAGCTGTCATATAGCAGCAAGTCGGCCGATTCCAGACGTCGGACAGCTTTGACCGTTAATAGTTCCGGGTCCCCGGGTCCCGCACCGATTACAGATACAAATCCAGGCATTTATGCTCGCTAGTTCTCTAGATCGTAACTTTTTATTAACGCCTGTAGGAGTTGTGGTCGACGGTCAGACATCGGCACCTGGTTTTCCTTCCACTTTCTTCGCATTTCTTTGGCTTCGACAATCCATTTTTCTAAGTCACTTGCGGGTAGTAATGTGTCGAGTCCTTCGCGAATTAGACCAGCTAGGGCCGGAGCGTTGCCGTCAGTCGAGATCGCAACGGTAACTCCGGGTCGACGTGTAACACCGCCAAGGTAGGCGCTAGCGTTACTTGGGTCATCTACGGCGTTGACAAAGATGTGACGCTGTTCTGCTGCTGCCGCAACCGCACGATTCACATCGGACGTTGCTGCAGCTACAACGAACCATGCTTCATCTAGGTCTGATGCTTGAAAACATCTTTGGCTAATTCTGACTGCCATCGACTTGATTACAGGATTTATTTCAGGCGCGACGACATGGACCTCGGCTCCAGAAGCAACCAGTGCGTGAAGTTTACTTGCCGCAACAGAACCGGCTCCCACAACGAGCACAGAGCGTCCGGCTAGTTTCAGAAATAACGGAAAAAGAGGTTTGTGGGTCGTCATTACAACCCTTGGTCTAGCTAGGAGCCCTCGTGCATTGATTGTGGAGTCGCGATGGCAGAACCATGAAGGCCACATTCGTTTTTGGCGGTGCCACGCCAGCGACCCGATCTGTCGTCTTCTCCCACTGCCACCACCGTTGTGCACGGCATACAGCCGATACTTGGGTATCCATCGTCGTGAAGCTTATTGTAAGGCACATCGTATTGATTAAGATGGTCCCATACGTGCTGTTTAGTCCATCTAACCAAAGGGTTAACTTTGGCCATTTCAAATTTCTTGTCCCATTCAACGACACGGGCATTAGCTCGCTCGGATGTTTGATCTCGTCTAATTGCCGTTATCCATGCGTCGGCCTTAGACAATTCTGCCCTTAAAGGAATTACCTTCCGTAGCTTGCAACATTGGTCTGGAATACGTTCCCAGAGCTTATCGCCGTGTTCAGCGCCCTGTTCGTCGACCGATTGGAGTGGACGAACCGCTCGAATTGTCAGGCTGTATTTATCTTCAAGTTGTTGCCAAAGAGTTTGTGTTTCAGGAAACAAAAGACCGGTATCGAGTGTGAAGATATCGACTGGGAGATCATGTCGACCAATCAAATCGATCAGTACGCAACCTTCCGGACCGAATCCTGTGGCAAATGTTAGCCCGTCACCGTAGCTCTCGATTGCCCAAGTTAACGTCTCTAGAGGTGATGCGTGCTCTAGTGTTGCAGCAAACGACTGAAAGTCATCGGTTGCGATCTTGGGTTCAACGAGCCTATTCGAATGACCAACAGGGTCTGATTGGTTCATGGCTCTATTTTCTCCAGTTTGGACAGGTCTGGCGCGACTAATTTCCGTCCGAATCCAAGTTTGTTCCAGATACGCTCATGGGCAAAGTAGAGCACCCCTTTTGCCAGAGCTTCCAAAAGACCGACCGTAATGGCTAGGTCGAACCGGCCTGTAAATACGAACACCAAAAGCGTGGTGGTTAGTGTGGCAATGCATCGCCACGATAGTGCTTTTACAACAGAGCGTGTTAATGATTCCTTGAACATGCCTAAGGAGCCTCCTCTTCCATACGCCACCCGGCAAAAATTCCTATCATCGAATCGTTTCCTTGTTTTCTCTATTGACACAAAAAAAGGCCCGGGAAGCTTTTGCCTCCCGGGCCTTCGGTATCGTGCGTCCTTGAATTTACGCTGAATCTAGTAATGAATAGGCGTCAAAGTCACACGTCCGTTGGCACGGGGGCCCTTTTGGGCCTCCATACAACCGCAACAAGTGATTGAGACACGCCTAAACATGAGCGACCATTGTGACTGCTGGCAGTCTTTGCCGTCAAGCAGGTCAGGTAGAAAAGGGTTTTCCTGTGTTTAACATTCTCGGTTTAGTGCCACCGGCAACAGAACTACGATTAAGCGCATTTAAACGTTTACACTGTCAGTTGTGGAGTCCAGAGAAATATCGCTAGAAGTGGTGAAGGATGTTGCGGTGCGCGCGGGCGCCGCGGTGCTAGAGGTCTACCGTCGCCAGGCGGCTTGGGTCCGTCGGAAGGCAGATGGGTCACCTGTTACCGAAGCAGATATAGCCTCTGAACAGGTGATTCGAGCCGGCTTGAGTTCTATAGATTCGTCAATCCCGTATTTGTCGGAAGAGTCGACACTATCGAGTTATGTATCACGAAGAGACTGGCAACGCTTCTGGTTAGTGGATCCGCTCGACGGGACGAAGGAGTTTCTCAAGCGGACAAACGAATTTACAGTCAATATCGCGTTGATCGAAAATGGTCAACCGGTCCTCGGAGTGATCGTAGCGCCAGCGGTTGGTTCGATTTACTACGCATCCAAGTACGAAGGCGCTTGGAAGGACCACACGAGTGCTGAGCTGACGCGACTGTCTTCTCAACTTGCCGATGTTGATAGACCACTTCGTGTTATTGAGAGTGTGTCTCACCCAAGTCCTGAGCTTGAACACTTCTTGGAGGGTTTTGAGGTTGCGGATAGGTTGAAAATCGGTAGCTCTCTGAAGTTTTGTCTTTTGGCTGAGGGAGTCGCTGATGTGTACCCTCGACTGGGTCCCACGATGGAGTGGGATGTTGCTGCAGGTGACTGCATCTATCGCTATTCTGGCCCGAACGGTTCGCCGCATCCGAGTCCACTGACTTATAACAAAGAGTCTCTCTGTAACGACTGGTTCGTTCTCGGATTGAAGCCAGGTAGCTACAGCTTTCCTCGTGCTGTTGTGTGACGTCCTGAACAATAGCCGTAGCAAAGCATTAATTAGATCAAAACTCGCTTTCTCTCTTGTCGGCTTGACGCCTAATGCTGGGAGCGGTCAGAATGTCTGCTCATGTTCACGCGTCGCTCAGGCACTTGTTGCAGTTGTATGGAGGTCCACAAGGGCCCCCGCGCCGACGGATGTGTGACTTTGACGTCTAATTAGACTCAGCGTAAATTTAAGACCGCACGATACCGCCGGCCCGGAGGCAAACGCTTCCCGGGCTTTTTTTGTGTCATTAAAATCAAGAGTTTTGTATGAACGGTTAGGAGAATAGTGTTTTGGCTGATCATTTGATTGCACCTCATGGGGGAGAACTGGTTAACCTCCTTACAGATATCGACCGGGCCGCAAGTCTGAAGACTGAATCGCTGGACTGGCCATCATTGGACTTGAATGCGCGGCAACTCTGTGATCTTGAACTGTTGTTGAGCGGTGCGTTTTCTCCACTTCAAGGATTTTTAACTAAGGCGGACTACGAGCGGGTCTGCGGTGAAATGCGGCTGGCGGACGGTACGCTGTGGCCGATTCCGATCATGCTTGATGTGCCGGAAGAACTGGCTGAAAAACTCAGTGCTGGTTCTAACATCGCTCTCCGTGACGCCGAAGGTGTCATGATTGCAGCGTTGAATGTCGAGGATGTCTGGCAACCCGACCGCGAGGAGGAAGCGAACGCGGTCTTCGGGACTACTAACCGTGAGCATCCCGGTGTGGCACAGTTGCTGGACCGAACGAATCCCTACTATGTTGGCGGCACGATTACCGGTCTCAGTGCAGTTGGCCACTACGATTACAAGCTTCTAAGACATACACCAGCGGAGCTCCGATCCGAATTTGCCAAGTTGGGATGGACGAAGGTGGTGGCCTTTCAGACCCGTAATCCGATGCACCGCGCACATCAGGAACTGACACTTCGGGCCGCGAAGGAAATCGAAGCGAACTTGCTGATTCATCCGGTTGTCGGGATGACTAAGCCTGGCGATGTGGACCATTACACACGTGTAAGGTGCTATCAGGCCTTACTCCATCGATATCCACGGAAGACGGCCATGTTGTCGCTTTTGCCACTAGCGATGCGGATGGCTGGACCGCGAGAGGCGGTTTGGCATGCCATTATTCGAAAAAATCACGGGTGTACACATCTCATTGTCGGCCGTGACCATGCGGGGCCAGGAAACGATTCAAGTGGCCAGGCATTCTACGGTCCCTATGATGCGCAGGAGCTACTCCAACAGCACGAAGCTGAATTGGGTGTCGCGATGGTGCCGTTTAAGTTGATGGTCTACGTTCAAGATCAAGACACGTATGCTCCGATCGACGAAATCAAGGAAGGCACGCGAACATTGAACATCTCGGGCACAGAGTTGCGGAATCGCTTGGCGATGGGCAAAGAAATTCCTGAGTGGTTTACGTTCGCTGATGTCGCTACTGAGCTTCGCCGCAGCCATCCACCTCGCCACCAGCAAGGATTCACAGTGTTCTTCACTGGGTTGTCAGGTTCAGGGAAATCGACGATCGCCAATGTGCTTCTAGTGAAATTTCTTGAAATGGGCGGCCGCCCGGTGACTCTATTGGACGGTGATTTGGTGCGGAAGCATCTGTCGTCAGAACTTGGTTTTTCAAAGGAACATCGTGACATCAACATTAAGCGGATTGGATATGTTGCTTCGGAGGTCACGAAGAACGGTGGTGTCGCGATTTGCGCGCCGATCGCTCCTTACGACTCGGTGAGAAAAGATGTCCGTTCGATGATTCAACCGGCCGGTGGCTTCCTGTTGGTCCATGTTGCTACCCCGATTGAGGTATGTGAGCAACGCGACCGTAAGGGGCTCTACGCAAAGGCCCGCGCTGGAATTATCAAGGAATTTACGGGAATTTCTGATCCCTACGAAGAACCGGTCGATGCCGATATTGTCATTGACACGACAAAACTAACGGCCGAAGAAGCTGCGCAGCAAATTCTTTTGCACTGTGAGAAAGAAGGTTACGTCGCAGGCGACGTTTGATTTTCTCTCATCCGCTGAGCGCTTTTTCGATAAGCGAGTTTAAGTGGGAGTCTAGTTTTAATTCGGCCGCTGCCGAATGACCTGCACTAGACATTTTTCGCCAAGTCTTTCGAAGAATGTCGATGAGTTTTGTCTCATTGTGGCTGGTTACAAACTCGGCGAGATAATGTTCAAGAAAGACAAGGCATGCAACGTCTTCAAGTGTTTGTACTTCGGCATCGCTCTTGAGGTTTTCTTTCCGTAGAAGCCTGCCAACTTGTTGAATGATGGTTTCGTCGTAGTCAAGTTGTCGAAGGATCTCTCCTGCCGTGTTGGCGTGAAAAGTGGCGAGATGTTTTCTCCATTCGCGGTAGCCCGTTCGGCCGGCCGGAAAGCGTGACCGGGGGATAGTCCAGCGCCGAATATGCTGGCATCTCACGGCAAGTTTCAGAGTTTCTGAAGCATCTGGTGCAAATTGTTTAAGACGGGCGGTCATTCTCGTTGCATAGACCAACTCCTTTGCTTGAGATGTCCCGCCCACGAGTATTCGGTTTGGATCTTCAGCGTTGGCACGGTCGAAATGGTCGAACGCTTTGTCCAAGCGTGATGGATAACTGGTGTTGTCGGTTTTAGTGTTCATGGAACTTGTTGTCCCGATTTGTTCCGCCAGATTGCCGCCGCGATGCTTCCTAGTAGTGAATGAAACACGGCAGAGATGGCACACGGGATAGCTACCAAGGGATTTACAAAGTTTTGTTGAGCCAGTACGACGCCGAGTCCGGAATTTTGCATGCCCACCTCAATCGAAACCGTCCGAGCGGCGCGTTCCTGACTCAACAAAGTTCGCCCGGCCAGATACCCAAACAAAAACCCACCGACGTGCAGACATAAGACGGCCGCCACGAGTCGGGGACCAGCTTCGAGGACTTGGGTTCGACCTGCACCAATCACTGACGCTACAATCAACGTAATAGCGACGACGGCAACCAAGGGAGCAAAGGGTAGAATCCGTGCACTGGCCGTTGGCAACTTCGCTTTCAGCACGACACCCGCCACGACGGGCATCACGACGACTTGCACTGTATCTAGAAGCAATCCCGTAGCCGGTACGTCGACACGGCTTCCGGCAAGTGTTTCAGTAAGTAGAGGTGTCATTAGAGCGGCGATTAATGTGGATATGGCAGTCATGGAGACTGACAACGCAACGTCGGCCCGTGCGAGGAAGCAAATCACATTTGACGCGGTGCCCCCAGGACAGCAGGACACTAGAATTAGACCAACGGCAAACGGTGTAGGAAGGTTAAACAGAGTAGCTAATGTCCATCCGAGTAATGGCATCAGCGTGTATTGGAGAACGACTCCCGGGATTACGCTTGTCCGTTGTTGGCCAATTCGTCGAAAGTCCTCAAATCCGATCGTCATACCCATGCTAAGCATGATGATGCCGAGTCCGACCGGGATGAGTGGTCCACTGAACCAAGTGAACAAACTTGGTTCTAGAAGTGCCAGACAACTGGCCAGGAGCACCCAAAACGGAAAAGCGTTCGTAAGTGTGGTAACGAGTTTCAACTGAGAGATTGTATACGGAGGGTGATGAATGACTTTTCAATCCGATTCACTTAGTGGCAAGACGGCGCTCATCACGGGTGGTGGGACAGGAATTTGTCGCGGCCTCGCGCTGGCTTTGGCGGCACATGGATGCGACGTAGCGATTACGAGTCGAAAAGCGGAGAACCTTGAATCGACAATGAAAGAGATTCAGAGTTTGGGCCGGCGGTCAGTTGCAGTTCCGGCCGACGTACGTGATCCCGCAGCAGTCGAGGCGGCTGTTGAGGAGACCGCAGCCACGCTGGGTGGAATCGACGTTCTTGTGAACGGGGCCGCAGGAAACTTTCTGTGCCTGGCGGAAGACCTGTCGCCCAATGGGTTTGGTGCGGTCGTCGATATCGATCTCAAGGGGACATTTCATATGTCGAAGGCAGCTCTTCCGCATCTGAAGAAGCGTGGTGGGGTAGTCCTCAATATCAGCGCGACGTTGCACTACTACGGCACGGTTGCCCAGTTGCATGTATCGTCGGCGAAGGCTGGTGTTGACGCACTTACGCGGGTGTTGGCGGTGGAATGGGGCCAGTATGGGATTCGGGTTAACGGCATTGCTCCCGGCCCTGTGGCTGATACCGAGGGAGTGAAGCGCCTGTTAGTTGGTGAAACTAAGGAACGGGTAAGTAAGGCGACCCCCCTCGGTCGCTTGGGCGCCATTGACGACGTTAGTAACGCGGCGCTGTTTTTGTGCTCGGAGGCTGCTGCATTTATTACGGGCGTTACATTGGTTGTAGATGGGGGATTATGGTTGACATCAAATCGAATGGCGGAAGCCTGGACTGAAAGTGTTGGCAACCTGAAAAGTTAGCCTGCTTTGATGATCTCAAAAACTCGACGAGCCAAGTTAAACACACAATCTATCTGTCCGAATCCGACTGCTATAGTCTTTGATAATCCGCCCGCCATGCGACGATCAATTCTTTGATTGCTTTACGGTCGTTGATGCCATCCTCAAGGACCTTCCCTGCCAAATTTGGTAGTTCGTTGTCGCTGGCGAATCTGAGGGCTGCCAATTGGTCCATCGTAAAATCATGAATGCGTGGTTTTAATTCGTCTGGGAGAAGCGTCTGCAGCCGCATTCGTTCCTCGAGGCGAATGACCCGATCTTGGGCTTGTAACGCGAAAATTCTGGCGAAGAGAGCAATCATGATCAACGCTACCGCCATGAACGTGCTCCAAGCCGTGAACATCGAGAACGCCGTAGCGCTGTGATAGATACTCAGAAGTAAATTAATTAATAGAATTGGTAAGAGTACGTAGTGGAAGGGGGCTACCATTTTGGCGTGGTTTTGTAATGTTTGAGGGGTTTTCTCTGACATTGCTTCTCCAGGGTTCGACAAAAAGTTGAGTGACTATCGCGCCGTAACCTAATACTTGCTAAGTGATCAACGAATTGGTGGCTACTATGACTCTTCGGCTCAAGATATTCTTAGTATTTAATCTGGGAGTTTCGGGGCCAGGCGGTAAATCATACGCTAGTGTGCCACTGATTGTATGAACCGGAATGTCAAAAGTGTGATGGCGAGGATTTGATGAGCGAACTTTCGAGTAAACAGTGCGTGCCGTGCCGCGGCGGTGTTCCACCGCTCAAAGGACCCGAGCTTGCTGCGTTACAAGGTCAGTTGAGTGCGGGATGGACGGTTGTTGATGGGCATCACCTTGAGAAGGAGTATCGCTTCCAAGACTTCCGAGAGGCACTCGATTTCACAAACAAGATTGGTGAGATGGCGGAGGAGCAGGATCACCACCCTGACATTCTGTTAACGTGGGGAGCAGTGAAGGTAACGATTTGGACGCACAAGATTGACGGTCTGACGGAGAGCGATTTCATTTTTGCCGCTAAGGCCGATGTCTTATAGGTCTTCTTCCCATGAGACGTTGTCGCCCGTGGCGATTACAGCGTCATTGAGGACTTCGGCATAGACACCTCCAGCCCAGTGTGAGTCCAGTGCCGCACGTAAACCTGGAAGAGCCTCGTCCATTCGTTCGCAGGGACGGGTTTCACCGTTTATTTTCAGTCGGCACGTTCCAATAACCAGCACTTTCCCGCGGCTTTTTTCTAGGTTAATCCCAGATACCAAGAGGTTTGCTCGCCGCACGCTGGGTTCTGCTTTAACACCCATGGCAGCAGTGACTATCTGCCACCGTTCCTGTGAAATGATCGTGATTTGACGGAAGCCACGTTGGTCAACGTTATCCACTAGGCCTGCTCGCGCGCGAACCTGCGCTGTTGACTGCGCATCCATTGGTCCTCGCCTGCATCGCTTTTTCCAAATCTTTTCAAGGCAACCGGCCATGTTACGTATCCGTTCAGAATTTGCCTCCACAGAAGATGACTCTGCTTTGGCCATGAAACGACAGCTGTCGTTCGTCGCCGACGAGCGAGACGAAAACGAGATAGGACCGGCTCGCTTTACCAAGCTACTAGTGTAAGATCACAGGTTGATGAAAACCCAGTTATCTGTTGGTGAAAGCGTCGTGGCAGGGTCGCGCGAGCGACTCGACAAATGGGTTCGGGAGATCATGGCTTGGCACTTTGATCCAACTACCGGCTGTCCGTTTTGGTTGAACTGGGCGGAAAAGGCCGGATGGGATCCGAGAACAGAGATTGCTGGATTCAGTGATTTGACAAAATTTGGCCATTTTGAAGATGAATCGCTCCGAGGTGGACCGCTTCAACGTTGGATACCTCGTGGTTTGTCTGACAAGCCGGTCTATGTGTTTGAGACGGGTGGAACGACGGGTATTCCGAAGAGCCGTGTGGCCATTGAAGACTTCCGCGTGGATTACGAGTTGTTTTCAGAGACTCTACCGGACGAACACTTTCCAATAGGAGCTAATTGGCTCATGCTGGGACCGAGTGGTCCCCGGCGTTTACGATTAGCGGTCGAACATCTAGCGCAACATCGGAAGGGTATTTCCTTCTGCGTTGATCTTGATCCACGTTGGGTGATCAAGTTGATCAAGAAGGGGTGGATGGACCACCTGAAAGCCTATCAGGACCACGTTATTGATCAGGCGTTGATGGTGTTGTCCGCGGGACATGACATCAAGTGCATGTTTTCAACGCCTAAGTTAATTGAGGCTTTGGCGAACCGTCTCGAAGCGGAGGGTTCGAGTATCAAGGATGCTGGTATTGTTGGTATCTTTGCTGGTGGGACAGAATTTACCCCACAATGGAATCGTTTCGCACAGGAAGAAATGCTAGACGGAGTCTATATGACTCCGACCTACGGCAATACTTTGATGGGGTTGGCAGCAAGTCCGCCGAGTGGTTCGGAAAATGGCTACAAGATCACGTACTATGCTCCTCAGCCTCGCGCCGTACTTGAGGTGGTCGACCCGGACGAAACCAGCCAGGTGACGGAGTATGGCGAAACAGGAAGAGTCATGCTGACAACGTTAACGAAAGAATTTTTTGTGCCGCGGTTTCTTGAACGAGACGAAGGAGAGCGGGAGCCGCCGTGTGAGCTCTATCCATGGGATGGGGTTAGTGGAGTCCGTCCATTTGGTGGTTTGGCATCAAGTACGACGGTTGGTGTGTATTAAATTCGTAGATTCTTGAGTAAGGCGGTGTGTAACCGCCTGCTGAAGTAAGGTGTGTTTTTTAAGGAGAATCAAGCATGAGTAATGTCAGAAGCTTTCTAATGAATCGGAGTTGGTTCGCTGGAATTACGGTTTTTGTTGCCGTGGCTACGGCATGTGGTGGTGGTGAGGCGCCGGAGTCAGCTGGTGAAATGGAGATGGCGGAGCCTGAGAGCGCACCGGAACCGATGGGTGACCCACGTGTCTTTTTTGTGGCACCACGAGACGGTGAAGAGATTTCGGTTGACGTGCCTGTAGCCTTTGAGTTCGGCACGGAGAACTTTGAAATCAGTCCGGTTCCAGAGACGGTTCCGCCGGTGCGGGAAAGTCTGGGCCATTTTCATCTCGGTGTCGACACCGATTGTTTAGCTGCTGGTGAAGTAATCCCGCAGAGTGATCCATGGATCCACTTTGGTGATGGGTCTAACACGATCGAAATGTCCCTCGAACCAGGCGAACATCAGTTCGCGGTGCAGATTGGTGACGACGAACATCGGACCCTTGACGGGCTCTGTGAGACGATTACGGTCATGCTCGAAGAAGGAATCTAGGTGATTCACTTTCCGATTCTGCGGTGGGGCAGTCCATACAAGAGTCTTGAACTGAACCAAGTAGTTCACTTCGACACGGGTGAGCCTGT
>CAZWIL010000005.1:0-35061 GCA_964634175.1 uncultured Vicinamibacteraceae bacterium | reverse complement strand
AGCTTGAGTGGTATAACCCATTTGGTGCGGTGAAGGATCGTGTCGCCGCGAACCTAATTGCTGATGGCGAGGCTCGGCGCACCATTCACGGTGAGCAAAAACTAGTTGAGCCAACTTCTGGCAATACAGGTATGGCGCTTGCGATGATAGCGAACGCCAGAGGTTATTCGCTTACGACGCCGCTATCGAGCGAAGTTCCCCTTGAGAAACGCACCATGCTGCGCTTCTTCGGTGCGGACGTCATGGAGCTTGAGGACACCCTTTGTCCGGCCCCAGGGGCACCAGAAGGAGCTATCGCAAAGGCCAGTGAAATCGCCGATCAACCTGATTTCCACATGCTGAATCAGTATGCCAACGAAGCAAATCCTGAGGCTCATTACAAAACTACAGGACCTGAAATATGGCGCCAGACGGCTGGTAATGTGACGCATTTTGTATGCGGTCTAGGTACGTGCGGAACAATCACGGGAACTGGTCGATTCCTGAAAGAGCAGGACGATTCCGTCAAGGTCCTCGGTGTGCACCCACAAGAAGGACACGACATTCCCGGTGTTCGAAGCATACGGCAACTGCAGCAAACTAAATTGTTTTTTCCTGACGAGTATGATGGGTTGGTTGAGGTTACAAATCAGGAAGCGTTTGACCTCTGCCTCCGTTTAAATAGAGAAGAAAGCATTATTGCTGGTCCGAGTTCTGCTATGGCTCTTTCGGGAGCCTTCAAACTTGTCGCTGACGAGCCTGGCAATTCTGTGGTTGTGATCTTCTGCGACAGTGCTTTTAAGTACGCGTCTTCAGTTGTGAAACATTTGCCAGGTCTGTCAAGTGGACAGGTTAAAAGCAGTGGGCAAAAAGATCCGCTACTCGACAAGATGGTGGCAAACGTCCGAGGGAACGAAGCTCTCAATGTCGACGTCGATACTGCTCATGCTCAATGGCAGGATGGTAGGTCGTGTGTAATAGACGTTCGACCAAACGACCAGTACCGCGAGGGTCACATTCCTGGTGCTTATAACATGCCGCTTCGAGAACTCGGTGAGGACCGCTCGGTTCTTCCTGGTGACTTTGACACGCCGATTCTCAGCGTGTGCCAGCGTGGGAATGCCTCGTTATCAGGGGTGTTGGTCTTGAAGTCGCTCGGCTATCGAGATGTAAAGAGCATTGTCGGAGGGACTCTTGCTTGGCGTGAGAAGGGTTTTGACACCGAATCTGATTAGACGCGGGTGTAAAACAGGAGAGCCAACTCATTCGGGGTGTAGTTGTGAGGCGAGCGTATTTTGCCGATTCAATGGCAAGTCCATATAAATGTGTTGGTAATCGGATAGCCGGTGATGGCAGAAAGGCCCTTTGGGTTGGTGGAAACAGCAGTGATGCCGAAGGCTCGGGAGCAAACATTAATTGTCAGTGATGTTGTCGCGGCGCATATTCAGAGCCACGGCCGCGAAACTTATCCAAACGAGTGTTGTGGGGCCTTGATTGGGACGGATAATGTAGTCCAGGAATGTTTTTCTCTGCCCAATCGGACAGAGGAAGGGTTACGTCGGAGGTTTTTGGTTACGCCCCAGGATTATCGAGTGGCTGAACGTTTCGCGACGAACTCTGGCAACGAGTTGATTGGTTTCTATCACTCACACCCTGACCATCCCGCTCGACCGTCCCAATATGATCTTGATCACGCATGGCCTGTGTTTGCCTATGTGATCATTTCTGTTGAAAAAGGTAAAACCCGTGCGATGACCTCGTGGCGACTTCGCGAAGACCGTTCGGCATTCGACGAAACATGTATTGAACGACGCAACGAATAGGAAAATCAGATGGCCAATGATGTGCTAATACCGACACCGCTCCGGGTGTATGTGGATAAACGGGATGTTGTACAGGTCGAAGGAAATACGGTCGGTGAACTCTTAGAGGATCTGACGGCCAAGTACTCGGACTTGAAGAAGCATCTATACAACGAAGATGGTCGACTGCGCAGTTTCGTCAACATCTACCTTAACGACGACGACATACGCTACTTGGACAAGGAAGCAACGGTCGTGAAGGACGGTGACACAATCAGCATTGTGCCATCTGTGGCGGGCGGTGGAGATGAATGAAACCAAGCCGGAGCTGAACAACGACGAGGTCGCGCGCTATAGTCGTCATCTCATCATGCCGGAAGTCGGCATGGATGGCCAACTCAAGCTGAAGTCAGCCAGCGTGCTTTGTATCGGAGCCGGAGGTCTAGGTTCCCCGGTAGCGATGTATCTCGGCGCTGCCGGAGTTGGACGCATTGGCATAGTTGACTTTGACGTCGTTGATTACAGCAATCTTCAGCGTCAAGTGATTCATGGCACCCCGGATGTTGGTCGACCAAAACTAGACTCGGCACGCGACCGACTCAATGCGATTAATCCGGAGGTTACAGTCGAGACGCACGATGTGGCGCTATCGTCTGAGAATGCGCTTGCGCTGCTCGCCAACTATGACGTTATCGTTGACGGTACTGATAATTTTCCAACCCGATACCTTGTTAATGATGCTTGCGTTATCTTAGGAAAACCTAACGTGTACGGTAGCATCTTTCGTTTTGAAGGGCAGGCATCTGTTTTTGCCACAAAAGATGGTCCTTGTTATCGATGCTTGTATCCTGAGCCGCCGCCACCCGGCTTGGTGCCAAGTTGTGCAGAGGGTGGCGTCTTGGGAATTTTGCCTGGTGTCATAGGAACGATACAGGCGACAGAGGCAGTTAAAATAATCATTGGTGTAGGTGAACCATTAATTAACCGGTTCATGATTTATGATGCACTTCGAATGAAATTTCGCGAACTCAAACTTCGAAAGGATCCCGAGTGTCCGGTTTGTGGTGACACGCCAACCGTTACCGAGCTGATCGACTATGAGCAATTCTGCGGCATTACAGGTGCCGTGACAGCTGATGTTTCATCAGAGGCGCTCGACACCACCGTCAAGGATTTGAAAACCCGTATTGATGGAAAAGATAAGGTGTTGGTTTTGGACGTTCGTGAGCCACAGGAATTTCAAATCTGCCGGATTCCAGGTTCGACCTTGATTCCATTGAATGACTTGCCACAGCGGTTGGCTGAGCTTGAGGGATACAAGGATATGGTCGTGCACTGCAAGTCGGGGGTTCGAAGTGCGAAGGCGGTGAAACTGCTCCACGAGGCGGGTTTCTCAGACGCTAAGAATTTGCGAGGGGGGATACTTGCTTGGATTGACGAAATTGACCCGTCGCTTCCAAAATACTAGGAAGGTCTAAGCGGTTCGGGTCACACTAATGAGATACCTGTTGCGTGTGAGCCGATTTCAGAAAGTGTCTGGTTATTATCAATTAACGCAATCTAGGTAACTGAGTGTTATAACCATCGACTGGTTCCCCTCTCGGCGCTATACTGACGTTAGCCCATGTTACGTTTGTCCAAGAAAACCGACTACGCACTGATAGCCTTGAAGGACTTAGCCTCCAGTCCTGCGGCGACGTCGTGCAGTGCCCGTGAGATCGCAGCGCGATACGACATTCCCGTCGAGTTAATGGCTAAAGTGTTGCAGCGGTTGGCGAGGCGGGGACTACTGGAGTCTCATCAAGGCACACGTGGGGGCTACAAACTATCTCGTCCGGCCGACCGCATTTCAGTTGCGGATGTTATTCAAGCGATTGATGGGCCTGTGCTGGTAACAGCCTGTTCGGACGAAGACGAGACGTGCGAACAGTATTCCAAGTGCAACGTGCGTGACCCACTGTGGCGTCTCAAAGACCGGATTGTTCAAGCGCTTGTTTCATTTACATTGCAGGAACTTGCCGAAGACGATGATGCCCAGTCAACCTTCCCCGTCTTGATGGCGTCAGGTGAGATAACCTCGGCGTCGACTTCAGAACGTTCTGCCGACTAGCCAACTGTGCGGCTTCGAGCTTGACTCATGGTTTCGTTGCCTATCTATATGGACCACCATGCTACGACGCCGACCGACCCTAGGGTCGTTGACTCGATGCAGCCGTTTTTCAGCACGAAGTTTGGTAATCCAGCTAGTCGACACCATGCCTTCGGCTGGGAAGCAAGGGATGCCGTGGATGGAGCCCGAGTGCAAGTGTCTCGCCTTGTCGGATGCGATGCGCGAGAAATAGTCTTCACAAGCGGGGCAACCGAATCTAACAATCTGGCGATCAAGGGTTGTCTCAAGGCCGTAGGTCGACCAGCTCGGATAGTGACGGTAACCACCGAGCATCGCGCGGTACTCGATCCGTGTAAGCAATTGGAGAACGAAGGAGTGTGTGTGACCTATGTTCGCCCAAGAGAAGATGGCCTCGTTGACGTCAAAGAAATTGAGAAGGCACTAAGTCCCGAGACCGCTTTATTGAGTGTGATGACTGCGAACAATGAGATTGGCGTACTTCAACCGATCGCTGAGTTGAGCGCTCTGGCGCGTAGATATTCAGTGTTGTTTCATACTGATGCTACGCAAGCGGTAGGGAAGGTGCCCTTCAATGCTAGAGCTCTTGACGTGGATTTGGTATCTCTAAGCTCCCACAAGATATATGGACCCAAGGGAGTGGGCGCATTATGTATTCGCCGTCGCAAACCCAGGATTCCGATCAAGGCGATGCTTGACGGTGGTGGGCACGAGAACGGCCTCCGGTCAGGCACTTTGAACGTTCCGGCGATCGTTGGGTTTGGGCGTGCAGCCGAACTTTGTATTACTGAGATGGTCGAGGAGGCAGCACGCATTCAAACGCTTAGGGACGATCTGTGGCGGAGGCTTTCAGCGGGTTTGAGCGGTTTGCAAATCAATGGTTCAATGGAACGAAGGCTACCGCAGAATTTGAACTTTAGCGTCGCCGGTGTAGATGGCGAAGCACTGCTTCTCGGCTTGGATGATGTGGCGTTGTCGTCAGGAGCCGCCTGCACGTCCGCGCAGCCGGAACCATCCCATGTCTTGTTGTCGTTGGGTCTTTCCGAAAGACTGGCTGTGGCTTCGATCCGATTTGGCTTGGGCCGCTGGAACACGGATGAAGAGGTTGACTACGTAGTTGAGAAGGTCAAGCGGTTAGTCTGTCACTTACGCGAAACGTCTCCGGACTAAGGGACAAAGGCACATGTCTTAGACAGAATCGGCTACACTGGTGGTGAGAACAGATGATCGAAATCACAGAAGCGGCGGCCAAGCGAATCCGACAAGCGATGACCACTGAGGGCATGACTGATGGCGGGTTGCGCGTTGGTGTTAAGGCCGGCGGTTGTAACGGTATGAGTTATGTATTTCGGTGGGAATCTTCACCAAAGCCAGATGACGAAATCTTCGAAACTCAAGAAGGCACACCTATCTTCGTTGACAAGAAAAGTTACGCATATTTGAAGGGAACTGTGCTGGACTGTGATTCAGAGATGCTGGGTCAGTCGCTGATCTTTCGAAATCCCAACGCGAAAAGCGAGTGCGGCTGCGGACTTTCGTTCAATGTGTAGTTGATATCTGCGACGGTTAGGTCTTAATGGCATTCGCTCCGACGGTTTGGCGGCGAGATGAGACGCTATCGACTCTTGACCGGTGACTCCTATACACTCCCAGCCATGTCGGTATGGGTAGGCCTGCAAAGCGCACTTCAACACAGTATGCGGGCGTACTATCTGCCGCTCATTAGTGGCGTGGCCCTTGCCGCTAGCGCGTTCATGCCATGGATGAAAATGGGCGATCAGGGAGTTGGTGGATTTCCCAGCGTAGCCGGATTATGGGTATTAGGGCTTGGTCTATTGTCGGTCGTTTTGGCTTTATGGAGGGTGGTGACGCGCCGTAATTCTAGACACCCACTGCTACTGGTGGGCCTTGCGGCTTTCGCTATTCTTTGGCTTGGGGAGCGTTTCTTGGAGAGGTCCGCTGCGGATCAACTTTGGGCTCGCTCCCAAGCCCAAGCTATCGTGCAGGGTACTCAGGCGGTAGATATAATTCCGCCTGTCATGGCGATAGGTGCTTATGTGGGCTTGGCGGCATCGCTCGTGATCGCGCTATTCGGACTGACAATAGTAATTCGCCAGGCTACACAGCCTTATGCTGAAGTTGAAGATGATGATGAATAAGACGCCGAGAAAAATCACCGTTGCACACAGTCCAGATTCAGACGATGCCTTTATGTTTTATGGATTAGCGTCGGGTGCAGTCGACATAAGTGGCTTTGATGTTGGTCAGGTTCTCGCCGACATCGAGACGTTGAATCGCGAAGCATTCGAAGGTCGCTACGAGGTAACGGCCGTTTCATTTCATGCTTACGCTCACCTCGTTGAGCGGTACGCGCTTCTGCCTCACGGTGCCAGCATGGGTGACAGGTATGGTCCAGTACTTGTAACCCGCGAAGACGGACCATCACAACTGGATGGGGTGACGGTCGCGATTCCTGGAACGCTGACGACAGCGTATCTTGCGTTACAGCTGTATTTTCCAGGTGTCGCGTATGAGGTCATACCGTTTGACGAAATCCAGCCAGCGGTGCAAGAAGGGAAAGTGGACGCTGGCCTACTTATCCATGAAGGTCAGTTGACTTATGCGGAGGATGGACTACGTGCGATTGTCGACTTGGGTGTTTGGTGGGCCGAGAGAACCGGTGGTCTTCCTCTGCCGCTCGGCTGTAACGTCATCCGACGAGATCTTGGCATCGACACGATGCGCCGGGTATCGCGGTTGCTTCACGATAGTATCGCGTACGCACTTAATCACCGGTCAGAAGCAATTGACTATGCCCAAGAATATGGTCGAGGTCTAGACGAAGATAAGACCGATCAGTTTGTAGGAATGTATGTCAATGAGCTGACTCTCGATTACGGCGAAAGGGGTCGATTGGCCGTCAAACGGTTGTTCGACGAAGCGTATGAGAAACGGCTTATACCTAATCCGGTTCCGGTTGAGTTCGTTAATTAGAGTAACGGTACGTCGCTATCACGCGCGACTAATTCTAGAACGCATCGGGGTGAATCATTCTTGCTAACTCCTCGGTCGCTTGGACCACTCTGGGTCCTGGCACGACAAAATGATTCCCGGTGACGAAATAAATTCGGTTGTTTCGTACGGCGGGCAGTGTCGAGAGTTGGGTCCAGACGTCTCGCTCGTCTTCAACAATGGTGCTTGGAAGGTTTTCTCCGTATCTGATTTCAATAATAATTTCAGGTGCCGCTGACAAGATTGACTCCGAACTCACTTGTGAAACGTTTTCGCTGTCGATTTCTCTGAAGACATTATTTCCACCGGCGACTTCGAGCATGTCCTGCAAGAAGCCGACGCCACCGCTGGCATAGACGTTACGTAACGTCAGGGGTTCACGTCCGAATACAAGCAGCGTCCTGGGCTTAGGACGACCTGCTACCCGCCGCCGGATGGCACCAAGGCCGGTTTCAAGATCTGTGGCGATTGTTTCGGCCTCGGTGGAATGACCCGTCCGAATACCCAAAAGTCGAATCATGTCGGAGACCTCGGCAAGTCCTTCATGCTTGTAGGTCAAAATTGGGATGCTGGCTTTCTCCAATTGTCGGCGTAGATCAGTCTGAGTGTCATAAAGAACCACGAGATCGGGGCGAAGTGTGAAGATCCGCTCTAAGTCGGGGTCGAGGAGTCCACCAACTCGAGTAACGGAATTGCCTTGGTCAGGTCCGATGGGTATTTGGTCGAAGCTGCCTATGCCTACCAACTGGGAATCGGCACCGATTGAAACCAAAATCTCCGTAACGGCCGGGACCAATGAGACAATTCTTTGCGGAAATGGACTCTGTGTGATCGCGGTCCCGATTGTGAAAAAGATCAGAATTGGGACAAGTCGACTTCGTGCCGGTCTTAGCGGTTTCGTATCAGTAACCACAAGAAGAATGGTCCTCCGAGCATGGCGGTGATGACGCCCACCGGTAGTTCAACTGGTGCCATTATCGTCCTGGCGCCGACATCGCAGGTGACTAAGAATGCTGCACCAAGGAACGTAGCGGATGGTAGGACTATTCGATGGTCGGCCCCGACCAGTAATCGGACTATGTGAGGCACGATGATGCCGATGAAGCCGATAGGGCCACCTAGGGACACGGCTGCGCCGGTTGCTAGGGATGCAGAAAGGAACGCGAGACGTTGGGTTTTCAGGACGTCTACACCTCTGGTAGCCGCATATTCGCTACCTAATGTAAGCAGATTAAGCGATCGTGGAAGATAGGCAAAACCAGCTAAGGCCGCGATAAGCAGCGGAAGGGCCCATAGGATAGTTTCGTAGCCGCTTACGTCAAGATTGCCCATCAGCCACCGGACAGCCTGAAAGTTCTGTGAGAAGTCCGCGAGATATTGAACAAACATGATAACGGCTGAAAAAAGAGAGTTGAGCGTTACTCCGGCCAGTAACAGCACAGTGGTAGACAGTCCTTGGCGGCGAAGTCGAGCCAGGGAATAAACAATTCCAACTGCAACCAGCGAACCTGTGAAACTAGCCAGAGTTACGGCGGGTAGTCCAGCTAAGGCGAAGGGTATTCCTAAAATTATGACGATCATCGCACCCAGGGATGCACCTGCAGAAACTCCGAGCGTGAAGGGGGTCGCCAAAGGATTTCTTAAAAGTGCTTGTAGTACAACACCGGCGGCAGCCAGTGAACCACCTACGAGAGCTCCAGCAAGCACCCTTGGCAGCCGGGCGATGAAGAAGATCTGGGCATCGACGTTGTCAGCGAAGGAGACTGAATTATCAAAAACGCGGCTGAGTTTGATCGGTGTGGGGCCGACAAGTGGCGCCAGTAGGCAAACTAAGATGGCTAGGCAGCCCAATGCCCAAGGCGTTGCCAAAAACTTGACTTGGAATTGTCGAACCCCAAGGGTGTTCATTAGCGTGACATGAGTTTTCTCAGTCATACGGGTCGCGGCGGTATCGCCGCCTGGGCACCACAAGCAGATGACCTGCGGCGCTGTTATGTGTAATGTGGACGTTGACACCATACAGGTGTCGAACGGTTTCCTCTGTCAGGACATCACCTGTCTTGCCGCACGCGATTACTTTCCCATCGCGGAGGACTATCAAGTCACGACAGACGCTCGCTGCCAGATTAAGATCGTGGGTCGAAACCACCATGGTGATTCCTGTCCCATTTAAATTCTGCAGCAGCGAACCAATCTCTAGTTGATAGTTAAGATCGAGTGATGTCGTCGGTTCATCTAAAAGAAGGATATTCGACTTGATTGCGGTCGGGTCCGTTGAAGAGAGTTGAGCCAAAGCGCCGGCTATTACTACACGTTGTTTTTCCCCGCCACTGAGTGTCGAAAAGGCACGAGATGCAAGGTCGGAAGTGCCGGTTGCTGCTAATGCCTGCGTAGCAAGTTCGAGGTCTAATGGCCCTTCGACGCCGAAGTTTTCTAAATGCGGGTATCTGCCCATCAGAACTATCTGCAGCACTGTGTAATCGAATGCTGTTTCAGTCTGCTGCTGAACTGCAGCCAACCGCCGCGCCAGTATCTTGCGGGAATAGTTCGCAAGATCTTGACCCTCGAGCGTGACTTGGCCGGTCGTGGGAGGATACACACCGCTAAGGAGTCTTAGCAGACTTGTCTTGCCGGAGCCGTTTGGTCCGATAATGCCCGTCAAACTGCCAGGATGAATACAAACGGAAATCTCGTGCAGGACTTCTTTCCTGTCGTATCCAAACGACACGGCATTAGTTCGTAGCATGGCGCTAGTCAAAACTCCAAAGTCGTTCCTACGCGAACATTGATACCTGGAGAAGGGAAGAAAGCTCGTTCAATTGGAAATCCACCGAGGACACCATAATCGGCATATTTATGGTCCGTGAGATTTCTCACCTCGATAAAGGTGTTAACCCGGCCCTGTTCATGTCTAAGTTTCAGATTGATGACGACATAGCGATCTTGGTTTCCGAAGGCATTCTGGTAATCACTTTCGAACAATCGTGTTCCCACGTACGTTCCGTTCAGAATTACGCCTATTGTCTGTGTTGGTTGGAAGGCGAACTCGATGGTGGATCGATGACGGGGAACATTCGGAATGGTTCGACCAACGAACACACCTTCTAAGATCTTGGCGTTAGTGTAGCTGTAGTTTCCGCTAACGCTAAGTGTCTCTGACCGTCGACCACCGGAAAATTCAACGCCCTGACGTTTCGATGTTCCGTCAAGGTTCTCGTTTGCGCCAAACCCGAATGCCCCGCCAGCCGGGTTGAAAAACAGTTCGTTGTCGCTATGTATATGAAAATAATTTAATTCTCCAAAAAACGTGCCGGCGGATGTGCGTAAACCTGTTTCGTAGCTATTGGATCGCTGTGGGCGGAGTGTAGTGTCGATGGTATTGGAGAAGAAGTTAAACAGCTCGTCTAGCAAGGGGTAACGAAAACTCTTTGCGGCGGACGCATAAAAATGAGTTGTACCGGCTATGTTGAAGTTGGCGCCGACGGTGGCGAGGTGTTGGTCAAAGTTGGTGCCGGCTGGCGAACTCGGTTGGAAGTGGTAATCAACGTCGTCGTAGCGATAGCCTCCTGAAATCCCTAAGCGCGAGTGAGGGAAAATTTCGTCATGCAGATAGAATGCCGAATTCTGTTTCTTGAGTGTGAACATTCCGACGGTTTCTGTCTCATCGAAGACCGTCGTATTGAGTATGTTTTCAGTTGATCGACTAGCGTCAACACCTACCACCAAAGTGTTACTTAACTGACCAACAGGACCAGAAACGTTGATTTGAGGAGAGATGGTAAAAGTGTCGATGGTGGTGTTTCCATTAAACGTCCCACCGGCGAAAGAACTGAAGAATGCAGCATCACGCTGTCGAAAAGAAAAGTCGATTTGTGCCAAAGCAAAGTCACCGAGCACGATGTTTGGCCTCGCTATTACGTAAACATCATCAACCTCAGCAAACTCTCCTGGTTTCAATGTGCTGCGCCGAAGAGACCCAGTCATCAAGTCGCTTTCTTTGAGTTCCCCGGGAAGGCCGGTTACGTCGCTGTGGAGCCCGGCGCTGATGAAGATGTTTAAGCGCTGATTTGGAGTCACAGTGAAGCTCGCTCCGAGGTCGCCCCCGTTTGTATCGCCGTTATCTCTATAACCGTCCGACGTGTTGTAACTTCCATCAATCGCGTACGATAACCCTGAGGTTGACCCATTCAAACTGGTTGCTACATTGAAGCTCGAATAGCTTCCGGCCTGCAGTGAGAGGGTCCGTTCCGTGTCTGTGCGGTTTTTGGTAATTATGTTGATAGCGCCAGCCGTCGCGTTGTCTCCGTAGAGAACACTCCCTCTACCTCCTCGGGTGACCTCGATGCGATCGACACGACTCAGTGGAATCTGGAGCCAATCAGTTCCGCTCAGATCGGGCAGGGTGGCGCGACGTCCATCGATTAAAACGAGAGTGTTTGAAGATGCTGTTTCCCCAAAACCTCGCAGGTCTATGCGATAGTTCCGGCGATTACCCGTGATATCGGCCACGTGTACGCCTGCGTGGGATCGGAGTAATTCAGGGATGTCCCGCGCAGTTGATCGTTTAAGTTCGTCAAGTGTGACAGAGGTCACTGGGGCGGAAACCTTCGCGATCGATTCTTCCCGTCGTGAGGGGGTGACGACAATTCCTTGAGTGAATCGAAGTGAATGCTCAACTGTTTCGGAGTCAGGATCGCGATCTTGGGCAGCACCGATAGCCGAAAGACAGTTCAGTATTAGGATGACAATCGGGACAAGTAAGGTGTCACTGGGTCGAACCTTCATCAAACCTCCTTCGGCGTGACCACGCGCCGGTACCGCGACTCTAAGAGCCGACAGTTAATAAGAGGACGCCTGATGATCAGGTCTCCTGACTCGCGGATCGTGATGAGACGGTCGTACCTTCCCAGGCTCTGTGTCTCGTGACATTAGGCCCAGTGGTTGAGGTGTGCTGCGCCGATACCGTCTCACTCCCCGCTTACAGTGGCGGGACCGTGTGGGATTTGCACCCACTTCCCATGCTCACCAGGAAGCGTCGAACAAGGCATAAGTATAACTGAGGCGTCATTGAGCAAACGTTCCTGCAGTTGATGAACGAAGTTTTTATCGCATAACATAGTTATTCGACATTAGAAACGAGACCAGTAGCGGTCTCGTTTGCGCCTTCAGGTACTCATGCTGGATCGGCTTGCCGCGAGTGGGCTTCAAGAGATTAAATTAAAGCTTGACGACGGGATTCGCCTGAATCTGACGGATGGAGTCCGCCTCTTTGAATGCTCGGACTTACTGGCTGTTGGGTGGTTAGCGAATCGTGAACGTGAGCGGCGGCATGGAGCGCAGACTTTTTTCAATTATAACCTTCGTCTCGAAGCGACTAATGTCTGTGTAGCGAGTTGTTTGTTCTGTTCTTTTGCTCGGCTGCAACCAGGTGATTCTGGAGCCTACACAATGTCGCTCGAGCAGGCATGGCAGAAGCTTCGAGATCGCGGTGACCAAGCGCTGACGGAAGTACATGTTGTCAATGGTTTGCATCCGGATCTACCTTTTGACTACTACACTAAATTGCTCAAAGGTTTTAAGGACATTAGGCCTGATATCCATCTGAAATGTTTTACAGCAGTTGAGATTGCGTTCTTTGCTGATCTCTATGGTAAGACTGACGAACAGGTATTGCTTGAGTTGATGGATGCAGGGCTTGATTCACTGCCCGGTGGCGGCGCGGAGGTCTTTTCGGAAAGAGTTCGCCAAAAGATCTGCCACGACAAATGCGGGACGACTCGGTGGCTTGAAATTCATGCGACGGCTCACCGCCTTGGCATGAGATCAAACGTCACGATGCTCTATGGGCATATTGAGACGGTTGAAGAGCGTGTGGATCATATGTTACGGGCTCGCGCATTACAGGATGAGACCGGTGGGTTTCAGGCATTTATTCCTTTGGCGTTTCACCCTGAGAACAACCAGATGAAGAAGTTGCCGGCGCCAACGGCAATCGATTCATTGCGTGTCCATGCGGTTGCCAGGTTGATGCTTGACAATATCCCCCACGTAAAAGCTTTTTGGATTGCTACGGGTTTAGAAGTTGCACAAACGTCTCTCTGGTTCGGTGTTGACGATCTAGATGGCACTGTCCAAGAGGAACGGATATACCACATGGCAGGTGCTTCAACGCCAGAAGCAATGACACCGGAACAAATCGGCGTTCTGATCTGTGATGCCGGACGTCAACCCGTCGAACGGGACACCCTATACAACGTGGTGGCCTGACCGGTTGAAACAGCGCGGAATCGTTTCTAAGCGTGGTAGACTAGCCCTAGGTCAGGTCGCTTCCGGCCTTATTCAAGAAGCCGGGTGAGATTTGACCTTTTTAGCGTTCATTGCTTGAGAAAAGTTTCACAATATTTGCCATGAGTGTGAATTTACTGACTGATTACGAGAAGCTGCATATCGAGGAGCGGCAATCATTGCCCGATTCCTACCTAGGGTTGTCGGATGACGAAATGCGTAGCAGAATCGCCGCTGCTCGTGAGGCACTTGGACAACGATTATTGATTCTTGGTCATCACTACCAGCGTGACGAAGTGATTGAATTTGCCGACCACACCGGAGATTCGTTCAAGTTGTCCAGACAGGCTGCGGCTCAGCGGGACGCCGAGTATATTGTTTTTTGCGGTGTTCACTTTATGGCTGAGAGTGCAGATGTGCTCAGCGGTCAAGACCAGCAGGTCATCCTTCCCGATTTAGCTGCCGGATGTTCCATGGCCGACATGGCGGCACCGGACCAGTTGGAGGTTTGCTGGTCTGAATTGGAGACAATGGGTGCCCGTCGGGTGATACCTGTTACCTATATCAATTCAGCTGCGTCGATTAAGGCGTTCTGTGGGGAACGAGATGGTGTTGTTTGCACGTCAAGTAACGCAGATGCGACGCTGCAATGGGCTTGGGAACGTGGCGACCAGATTCTTTTTCTACCTGACCAGCATCTGGGTAGAAACACCGCCTATGCCATGGGTGTTGCGTTAGACCAGATGGTCGTTTGGGATCCAGATATCCCATTTGGCGGAGTGGAGCCTGAGGCATTGAGGCGAGCGAGAATAATTCTTTGGAAGGGCCACTGCTCAGTTCATACGAAATTTAACGTACAGCAAGTAAATTCAGTGAGGCAACGTCATCCAAATGTCCGGGTTATTGTTCACCCCGAATGCACTTGGGACGTCGTGCAGGCTGCGGATGATTCTGGATCGACCGAATACATCATCCGACAGATCCACGACAGTGCGGAAGGTTCTGTCTGGGCGGTGGGTACAGAAGTTCACCTGGTGAGTCGGTTAGCAGAGACTTTGGCTCCTGACCGGACGGTGCTCACGTTGGACCCAATCGGCTGCCTATGTTCGACGATGTTCCGGGTATCACCCAATCATCTTCTGTGGGTGCTTGAAGGTCTACTCGAAGGTGAGGTGCGTAATCGAATCACCGTGTCCGACCTTGAGAAGCGATGGACTCGTGTCGCGCTCGACCGAATGCTGAGCATCCACTAAACTATCGTCTCTCTGGCGTGGTTCTGAACCAATGAGAATCAGACTGTAAGATCTAGAGATTAAGTTCTGTTGTCCTCCAAAGGAGAAATCATCCATGGCCTATGAATTGTCGCCGTTGCCCTATGATTACAATGCTCTTGAACCGCACATTGATGAACAAACGATGCGGATTCATCATGACAAACACCATGCAACGTACATCGCGAAGCTTAACGCGGCGCTCGAGGGCCATGATGACCTCGCGTCGAAGAATATCGATCAACTGGTTTCTGACCTTGGAAGTGTTCCCGAAGCGATTCGAGGTGCTGTGCGGAACCATGGTGGCGGCCACGCAAACCACGCTATGTTTTGGCAAGTGATGGCGCCGGCCGGTGGCGGGTCCCCAACCGGAAAGGTGGCTGAAGTAATCACCAGTGTATTTGGATCGTATGAGGCATTCACGGAACAGTTTGCGACTGCTGCGGCTACTAGGTTCGGAAGCGGCTGGGCGTGGCTAGTTGACGGGGGCGACACTTTGAGTGTTGAAAGCACCCCAAATCAGGATACGCCCTTAATGGAAGGTAAGAAACCCATTCTAGGGATTGACGTATGGGAGCATGCCTACTATCTCAACTATCAGAACCGGCGTCCTGACTACGTGAAAGCTTGGCTCAACGTAATCAATTGGGACGAGGTAAATCGACGTCTGGGCTAAAGTTATCGGTAGCTGAGAAGCCGGAAATCTCGCACAACAATGTCCGCTGTCCTCTTTCTCTTCTTAGCGCATCTTGGGATTGGCATCGCTGCCACCCTTTTGATTGTTGCGAGTACAGCTGGCACGCAGTTCTTTCGGTTTAACGCCGGACTTGCTGCAGTGCTACTGTTGGTCGCATTGGCTTTTCGACCCACCCCGGTCTCGGTTGATGTTCTAGCGTCGGCTGGGTTTACTGCTCTTATAGTGGCCACGGGTTCTCTGCTCGTTTACTGGGCGTCTTTTGGTCGAGGATTGGCTAGTTTGAGGCCATGGCTTCTGTGGACGACAGTGGTTGTCGGTGGCCTGGCGTTGGTGTTTCAGGGGATAGGTTTGTACTCGGGACAGGTGCCGCTTTTTGCAGCACTGACCGTGGTCAGTTTCCTTTCTTCCGCGGCACTCTTGGGTGGCGCGTGTACCGCCATGATTCTCGGGCACTGGTATTTGGTCTTGCCGTCCATGAATGTCTCGTTGTTGCAGTCGATGGTCAAATTTCATATTGGATCGACTATTGTCAGAACGGTGGTTGTGGTGGCCGTGGTCGCAGTCGCGTTGTCTAGTTGGCAAGCACCGTCTGGAGCAGGGTACGGTCAGTACGCAGTTTCACTTGATGGTGTGTTTCTCTGGCAGCGCCTACTGTTTGGATTAGCTTCTCCCGCGGTATTGTCGTATTTGGTCTGGCAAACGGCCAAGATCCAGTCGACTCAGTCGGCTACCGGTATTTTGTATGTAGATTTCTTTACGATTGTGGTTGGAGAAGTCTTGGCGAAATATCTGCTTTTGTCGACACAGGTTCCCGTATGAGCGGGGATTAGGATTGCATGCGAGTCATTCTGAAATGTCCGGATTGCTCGGGCAAACTTCCATTCGACGCGGTTAATGCTCCCGGTGCGGCAACTTGTGGGCGCTGCGGCCTTACGATCCCATTGGCTGTTTCGGAGACCATTCGCGGTGACCAGGCCGTCGATGTGTGCCCGGTATGCACAGGGTCTGATTTCTATGTGCGTCGGGATTTTGATCCCAACCGTGGCTTGTCGGTGATTATCATCATGATCTTGACCAGTATGGGGTTTTACTGGTTTGGACTTGATCTGATTGCTTATGCGGTTCTCGGTGTGTTTGCTCTTCTTGATTTGCTCGTTTATCGCCGCCTGAAGGACGTCACGGTTTGCTACCGTTGTCACACGGTGTTTCGAGGTGCTTACAAGCCAAGTGCGCCAGTCTTCGATCTCGCCACGGCGGATGAACTTGAACTGGAATGGGCACGAACACTGGAAAACAGGGCGAAAAGTTCCAGTAATCAAAGTACAGAAACTGGAAAGCAGATTCGGGTTTGAGGGCCCGTCGTTTCGAGAATGCTTAATAGTGTTTCGGCGGTGGTTCTAGCTATATCTATCCAGTAGTTACTAAAACAATTTCACCTCTACTGTTTCACCTTGTTCCACGATATCGGTTTGCGCTCCGATCTCGATAAATCCGTCTGCCTGCGACATACTCGTGATGTCCCCAGATGCTTTGAAGGCGGCGACTGCTTTACCGTTTTCGATTCGCACCGTGAAAAATTGATGGCGGCCTGTTGTGGAGACAAACCGTTGGGCAGCACGAACCTCAATAATTCGCATCTGATTCGCAGGAAGGTTCGCCATTTTCCGAAGCATTGGAATTAACAGCATGTACGCGTTGGAAAGGCACGAAGTGGGATAGCCAGGCATGCCAAGCACCGGTGTGTCATCAATGTGTCCAAAGATGGTTGGTTTACCGGGTTTGACCGCGATCCCGTGAAACACCACGGTGCCTTTCTGTTCGAGTACGTCAAGAGTAAGATCGCGCTCGCCAACCGAACTTCCACCAGAAAACACTAGGATGTCACTGTCGATACATGCATCAACCGCTGCCGCTAAGGAAGGAAGTGTGTCGACAACTGTTGGGTAATTCATGGCTACACCACCATGTTCACGAATGACTGCTCCCAACGTAAACCGATTAATGTCGTAAATTTGACCTGGACCAAGTGATTGACCGGGTTGAATGATTTCGTTTCCGGTCGAAAGAATGGCCACATTGGGTCGATCGAATACATCAACATTGGCGAGTCCGAGTGCTGCGAGTGATCCCAATCGACTTGGTGTCAAGAAGTCTCCTGTATTCAGGATGACTTCACCATGTGAGATGTCAGCACCTCGTTGGCCAACATGCTGGTTTGGATACACAGGAGTGAATACTTGGATGTCGCCGTCTGAAGTTCGAGCCGTTTCTTCGACCATGACGACAGCATTGGCCCCATCCGGCATTGGGGCGCCGGTTGCAATTTCCGTGCATTCGCGTTGAGATAGGACTTTCGTCGGAACGTTTCCAGTGTGCACGGCTTCTACGCAACGTAAAAGTTGTGGCTTCTGTCGACTGGCATTAAAAGTATCTTCGGCTATCACTGCAAAACCATCCATTGCAGCGCGATTGAAAGGAGGAACATCCTGTTTTGCGGTGATGCTTGATGACAATACACGCCGGTGAGCATCTATCAGTTCGACAGGTGATGTTCTCGTGACTGGCAGCACTGCACTCAGAATCAGTTCCAGCGCCTCGGCGATTGGGATAGTGTCCCGAATTGGTCGCATCTTCGTATCGGTATGCTGTTTCGTATCCGTCATCGGTATTTATCGTGAGACTTCTCTGACAAGATGTCCAAGTTCAGGAAGTAATAGTTTCGTCATTGCAAGCCGGACCGCGTTCTCCGATCCAGGCATACTGATGATAATCTTTCGACAAGCAGTCCCTGCTAACGCCCGAGTTAACATGGCGGCAGTACCGACTTCCGCGTAACTCAAAGCCCGAAACAGCTCTCCAAAACCGTCAATCCGCTTCTCGAGAATACCGTTGATGGCTTCATAAGTCTGATCTCGCGAACTAATACCAGTGCCACCGGTGGTCAGAATAGCTTGGACGGCGTCATTGGCTAGTTGTGCCTGGACTGCCTCTCTGACTCGTTCCGGATCATCAGGAACAATTGTCTTTCCCACTACGTCATGTCCCTTATCAGTCAAAAGATCTACGATGGTTCGCCCACCTGAGTCTGTTTCATTCGTGCGTGTGTCGCTTATCGTTAAAACGTAGCAGTGGACCGTTTTTGGTGCTGCCTGCCGATGCGCTAGGTGACTCATAGACCGATTATAGCCACTCTATAGGCTAAGGCCGCGGTTGAAATAGGTGGATGACTTGCACCCGTTGAGGTGAGCCCCTACTATCGAAGTGTGCCGAGGAGCCTGCGGAACCATTTGACGGCGGCGGCGTTGGCAATAGCGCTTCTGGTCGCGTCGGTTGGTCTACGTTCTAATCCTGTCTCTGTGGCTCTCGACGAAGAGGCACGAGGTTGGGTCGACGACACGATCAGTGGGATGAGCCTAGACGAGAAAATTGGGCAGCTAATTGTGCCCTCATTTTTCTCCGAATTTGTCAGCAGTGATAGTGGCACCTACGACGATCTTGTCAAACTAGTGCATGAATATCATGTGGGTGGCATGCTGGTTTTTGGCACGCGTCAGGCGCAGCCGGATGTGCTTCTAAATCAGGCCTACACGCGAAACACTCGCGGCCAACCGTTGAATGCTGCCTCGTTAATAAATCGCCTTCAGTCTATCTCCGCCGTGCCGTTACTAGTGGCGGCCGATTTCGAAACTGGAATTGGCTTTCGCCTGAACGGTGGCACGACCTTCCCGAGGGCAATGGCATTTGGAGCCACGGATGATCCGCAACTCGCCTACGAAGCGGGCCGAATCACCGCCAGTGAGGCCCGGGCAATTGGTATTCATCTCAACCTAGCGCCGGTGGTCGACGTCAACAACAATCCAATGAATCCTGTTATCAATACACGATCATTTGGAGAAGGTCCTGCTAGGGTTGCTGAACTCGCAAATGCCTATGTGTCTGGACTGAGAGATGGTGGCATGCTGGCGACACTCAAGCATTTTCCAGGTCATGGTGATACTGATGTTGATTCACATTACGGTTTGCCGCTCATCACTCACCCGCGTGAACGGTTAGATCAAATCGAGCTGAGACCGTTTCGTGAGGGAATTTCGTCAGGCGTCGACGCAGTGATGACGGCGCATATTGTTTTACCGAGTCTTGAACCTGCTGCGTCGACGCCGGCGACATTCAGTTCTCGCATCGTTCGGCAACTGTTGCGAGAGGAATTAGGGTTCGATGGCTTGATTTTGACGGATTCTTTGAGAATGCGGGCGGTGACCGAACTGGCGACGCCCAGTGACGCCGGTCTTCGTGCGGTCCAAGCCGGCCACGACCTACTGTTGCACTCGCCGGATGAAGCCGCCGCATTTGAGAGTATCAGGGAAGCGGTGTTGGCCGGTACGATCGATGAAAGTCAACTTGACGAGTCAGTGAATCGTATCCTCAGTGCAAAAGCACGATTAGAGTTACATCGGTCGCGCGCGGTTAGTCTCGATACGCTACCTTTGATTGTTGGGACTCGTCAATCTTTCGCCGTAGCCGAAAAGATCAGCCAAGAGTCACTGACGCTCATCAAGGATGACGAGCAAGACGTTCCACTACGAACCCCACGGTCTGGTGACCTTTTGTATTTATCGGTCGTTGACCGTCCGTCTGGTTGGGGCGGGACGACTCCAAGCGCAGCATTCATCCCAGCACTTCGGCAGCGGTGGCCTAATGTGACGGCAGCTGAGCTCTCGAATCGAACTCCGGTGTCTGAAATAGAGCTCATTAGTGAAACTGCCGCACACTTTGATGCCGTTATTGTAGGTATTTTCGCGCGCGCGTCGTCGCGCAATGGCCATGTATACCTCTCTGACCAGTTGACCGCCATGCTGAAAAGTATTGCAAAGGAGGCGACGGAGGTCGGACAGCCATTTGTCACGGTCATGTTTGGAAATCCGTATGCAGTATTGACGATCCAGGAACTTCCGTCGATTCTGTTGACGTATGATGTCGCTGATCTAGCGCAGGAGTCAGTTGTACGGGCGATTTCTGGAGAGCGTTCCATTAGGGGACGGTTGCCTGTTGCCTTAAGCGCGGAGTTTCAACTTGGTCACGGCCTGATACGGGAAGCTCCCTGATATAATGCTGGTCTTCCGACTCGCCGTGAAGTACCGGCGACCGTGCGCCCTTAGCTCAGCTGGATAGAGCGTCTGGCTACGAACCAGGAGGCCGCAGGTTCGAGTCCTGCAGGGCGCGCCATTCTTTTTTAGTCAATTTCGGAAACCGCCTATTCGGCTCTGAATAAGAAGGTCTTTAATTGTGTGAGCTGTGTTTCCCGCTGCTGTGCTGACGTTATCCAGCACAGTGATTGCAGATTGTCGTTACTAATTGGCGGTTACTCTAAGGAGTGACGGTCACCACAATATCCGAGTCAACGTTTAAGGCGCCGTCGGATGCGAGGGCTCGTAGAACATAGGTGCCGGGCTCGTGAAAGATAGCGTTTACCCGCCAGGTGTCGTCCTCTGGCAACGCGGGCGTTTCCCAGAAATTGGCCCAAGGCGAATTGGCGTGTGCGCGACTGTCTTCCCAGACTTTTGTCTGGAGCGGATCGAACGTGACTTTCCCTGCCCCGCGGTAGACATACCAAGAGAATCTCAGTCCACGGGCACTGCCAGGGGTTGTTTGCGACGGTCTTCGCCAGAGCGGGTTGTCAAACGGGCTGTCTGGTGCTCCTGTGCTGGTTCGCCGACCCCGACTCACTCTTCGCTGACGTGGCGCTGGAACACCGTCATCGGTCGCGACCGCGACCAAGGCCAAGCGATCACCCACTCGGACAGTCCGCTGCGACTGTCCTTCGACCTTCAGCACTGGCGCTATGTTTGCGCGAATCGTCGGGTTGGAGGTGCCTGCACCGATCGCGCCCTGTTCGGATGCTCTAATGAGACCATCTACCCGATAGTCGAGTGAAAGAGTTCCATGCGCGGTGATGGTCTCGCCCTGCGTTGTCAGGCTCCAGACCATCTCATCGTCGAGTCCATAACTCTCCGGTATCGGAACTCGAAACACGAATCGGTTACGTCTCGGCAGGAACCGGGTCGGTTGTCCCTGGTCAGCCGTTTCTGGGTCGAACGCGCCAAGTTCTTGACCATCGTGGATGGCCACTACGAAATTGTCTGGACCAACCGGGACACTAGGTTCTTCCTCCCAATTCTCGTTCATATAACCGAATACGAAGAAGCGGGACCCATCTTCGTCCACCTCCCATCCTTCATACGCGGTATAAACCGGCTGCCCCGATCGGTACGATCCCTGCGCCATCAGCCCAGGCTGGGTCATCAGAACCGCGACAATCGCGAGCAACGCCGCCGCCATTCCCGATCGTTGCGTTATTCGACAAAATGTAAGGCCCTTCAGAAGCATTCCGCTACCCATCCGATAAAGAGGTTGAAAGTGGTGTTGCCTAGGTCGTTACAGAGGGCTAACTACCCTCTGGCGTACACATTTATAAAAATTCAGAATAGCTCAGCCTCCGGTCAACTACTGCCCGTCGCTGGAATTGGCTGCTTTCTTTGATGCCTCTTTGGCCTCAGCATCCCTCACGGCACGTTCCGCGTCTTGTAGGGCCAGCTGTGCCTCTTCAAGTTCGGTCAGAGGCGTCACCATGCAGAGCGGACACCCGATGACATGGTCGTTCTTTGCGAGGCTGTGCATCTCGCGGCGATTGTCCATCTCCTCTTGGAACTGTTCATCATTCATCGCTACGCCGTGTCCCAAGTCGATGAACATGTTGCCAACCGAGCGATTCCCTGCCCCTTGCCAGTTACGTGGGTCGGGAATATTTCGGTTGCCGGCAGTGTTATCCATGTACCCGACAATATGGAGGATCGTTCCCTTTGGGAGCAGCGGCTCGTAGCCGCGCGCATACTCATATCCGCGCACCCAATTGTGGTCGTACCCTGCACAGGTGAGTGTTTCGATGTTGTGACCCCAGATTGCTTCCAAACACATCCGCGCCCCGGGAGCATGTAGGTGTGGTTCAAACGTAGTGATTTTTGTGTTTTCCCCAAGTACCCGATAGGCGTGAAGCTCTTGGCCCTTCATGTTCGGTTTGATCGAGATGTCAATACCGTTGGCCAGTCCCCGTGACGCACGGCGATACTTTGGCTTGTAGTCCCGTGGATGGAAGCGCCATCCGATCTCCAGACGGGCTTTCGTATCTTTACCGTTCGAGTGCAGATGGACCGAGTTGGACACAACCGTTGAGTTGGCTGGCAACAGTCGTGCACCGTCAGGGTCAAAAGTGTCGGCGTTGCGGCCAACTTCGTGTACTGGCCATCCCGTGCTGACTTGACTGTCCGAACCGCGCGATTCTGATGCATCGCCCGTCACATCGAGTACGCGTGTACTCCAGATCATGTGATGAAAAATAAAGCGTCCACCGACCGTCTCTCGCGTGTCCTCGGTATCGAGTACATCATTGACCTCACGGATTTCGACAGACTCCACGTAGCGATCTTCGGTGTTTCCAACCGGTACCGACTCGATCTCACCCCACCAGTCGGGAGCATCTCCCGGCATCACGAGGTCCTCGGTCACCGTGATTAGGTCAGGTTCGCCTGCCGTCCAGACCTTTGCATTTAGATCAATTGGTGGTGGCATGTCAGCGGGATTGCCCTGTGGTGCGCCATTGTCAGCCCAGCTGGCCATCATCGCGATCTCTTCATCGCTGAGCGATGGATCCAGTTGGTATTCCTGAATGCCGATGTTCCTCTCAACATACCAAGGCGGCATCACGCCGGCTACAGGCCCCATACCCGTTCGCATCTTTATGGCTCGCGCCCAAGGGCGAACTTCCTCATACGTGATGAGAGACATTGGTGCGACCGAGTCGGGTTGGTGGCATTGCTGGCAGCTGCGCTGCAAAATAGGTGCGATATCTCTGGTAAATGTCACGTCACCGTCGTGGGCTGTGCGCGGTTGCGCAGACACCGACGATACGAACGCCATCCCTACCAAGAGGGTCAGTGCCATCACGAGGGTTATAGCAGTGTTTCTGGTGCGCAGCATTGCTTACACTCCTTTGATCACAAAAATTTCTCGCTCAACAACAGCGATTCTTCACTAGGACTGTACGTCCAGATTATATCGTTGTCAATCACTATAACTTCTTGCAATGTAACCGATTACTGACATTTTCGAGCCTTTCAGTTCGCGCAAGCATGTATCAGTCTGTAGAGTTCTTTTTACTGAGTTGCAGGTCAGACCATTGTAAGATTATCGCCGTATGCGACATTTAAAAGTTTTAGTCATTTTAGTGTTCATGGCCCTGTCGGTCGACTCGCTGTTAAGTCAGGACTTGGGGCCGACAGGGCCGAGTCCGTATGACGTCGTTGCCAATTGGCATAAGCCCTTTGCCGAAGAGGGCTTTGCATTTGGCGGAAATTCTGGTGTGTTTGTGGAGTCTCCCGACCGGATATTTATCTCACAACGTGGAGAGACGAGACTACCCAACCCGGTCCCGCCCGAGTTTGCCGGATATGCGGGGTCGATTGGTATTAACGTGTTGCGTGATTCTGAATTTCGAACATGGCAGAACTGCCTGATGGTGGTTGACGGAGATGGCAATGTCCTTGAGGTGTGGGACCAGTGGGACCACTTGTGTGACAGTGGGGAGGGGGGCCCCGGACCTCACAGGGTTCGCATCAGTCCCTACGACCCAGAACGTCGGGTATGGGTTGTCAATGAAACAAGACATCAAATTTTTGTGTTCTCTAATGACGGCAGTCAGCTGCTCATGACACTGGGCGAGAAAAACGTAGGTGGGAGTGACCAGACTCATTTTGGTCGTCCGCAGGACGTGGCGTTTCTACCTGACGGCAGAGTGTTGGTCGCGGATGGTCTTGATAATCACCGTGTGGTGATTTTGGATAGTCAAGGTAACTATCTGTCAGAATTCGGTGAATTCGGAGAAGGCCCAGGGCAGTTCAATGGCATACATGCGTTAGCGATAGGCCCTGACGGTCTCATTTTTGCTTTGGATCGGGCAAATGGTCGTGTCCAAGTGTTCAGACTGACGAGTGAAGCATCTGGAGATTATCACCCGGAAATCGACCATATTGATGTTTGGCCTGGATTCGGTCTTCCGCTCGACATCATTGTGAACAACGAGCATGTTTGGGTGTCTGATCTGGGGCCCCTCAAGTTAGTAAAACTCGATTTTTCCGGAAATCGCTTATACACCTGGAATGTGTCGACCGAAGGGCCGACTGGATACTTAGAGGTACACACCATATCGGTAGATTCTGAGGGGAACTTGTATGGTGGGGACAATCAGCATGGACGCACACAAAAATTTGTGCCCAAGCCGGGGGCTGACCCGGCGCTCATTATTGGCCCGCCATTTGTTGACCGATGAGTCACGGTAAACAATTGGCCATTGCGAATTAAATCGACGAGTGACGGTGAGACCAATCAAGGTCCTGCCGGTGGTTCAATGCAGTCAAACCACTATTATCGGTCTTGAATCGCCGATTCAGTTCGTTCGGTCAGTGTGCCCATAAGCATTAACGGCGCGCTAACCGTTCCAGTCACTCGAGTTCTTCAACAATAACTTGAATGTTTCGTCTGACGCTGCCCGCATTTGAAGAGTCGTAGTCCGCGTACCGGCTTGGCTTGACCCAACTACTAGCGATTTCATCGACTGTCTTTCCCGCAGTTCGTCCTGCCCGTACCATTTCTAGGAAGTCGCGATTAAAAGCCGCCCACTCGTTAAGATCTTCCCATGTCGCTTGGGTGCTGTGGCCGGTGATGATTGTGTCGACGTTTTCGATTGTGTCGTGCGCCTTTTGTAGCGTGTCAGGGATGTCCACTCCGCTGCCACCGTTAGCCGCATCGAGAAACGGCACACGTTTACCCAAGAAGGCGTCGCCTGCATGCAGCGTCCGGAGGGACGGAAAGACCACCCATGCATCACCCCCTGTGTGGGCACGTCCAAAGTAATACAAGTCAATTTGGTCGCGACCGGTACCGAGTGACATTCGATCGGTGAAAGTGCGAGTAGGAAGTCCTTGGCCGTTCGTCTCTTCAAACACATTCACGGGTGGTTCAGTGCGACCCGTATACGGTCTCATTGCCTCCATATTGGCTTTTGTGACTTCATGCGCCACGAATTCGACCGTGTTCGCAAACGCGGCGTTCCCGCTGACGTGGTCAGCGTGGCTGTGGGTATTGATGACGGTCGTGACTGGGTTGGGCGTCAGTGTTTTGATTTCGTCAAGAATGGGTTGGCCCCAGCCAGGATTTTTTGAGTCGACAACGACGACCCCGCCCGTTGTGACGAAAACGGCAACGTTTCCACCACCACCCTCTCCTCTGAGCACGAACAAGTTGTCTCTTAGTTGTTCAACTTCGATGACTTTGGTTGATTCTTGTGCTCCGACGACCGACAGGCACAGTGTGCCCACACCTAGTAACAAGGCAAGAACGATACGCCGTTTCATGTGGTGCCTCCTGTGTTTTTGTTCCAACCGTGCGACGTGCGCCGTCTGGAGAATATCTATGGTCATCAGTCTACTCCTTCTAAATGTCTAATTTCACTTGATTAGGCTGATTTGGCTCCATAGACTCAGTATTGATAGCACCTTCATTCGTGAGAAAAACTTCAAGCGCTCGGCAATCTCGGCTAAAATCAACTGCTGAGAGTACAAGAAGAAGCGGCGCTGCCGTCGACCGGCCTAGGCAGGGGTAGTAGATAAGTACCGCGGGAATAAACGTTTTAGTGAAGGCCATTTTTTGTGGATTCTAGAGTGTTGTCTTCGTCGAACATTCCTCAAACTCACGATTTCGGACACATCGCACCTCCGCTGACCGCGGATACGGTGTCAAACCATCGTCGGTTTAGATGGCGAGGTATCGTCGCAGCGTTGGTGTTGCTACCGTCCTTGGTAGTGATGCTGTTCTCAACGCCCTTTGTATCAGAAGGGTCATGGCTTGCTGGCGCAATTGAGGTAATGGCGTGGGTGACGTTTGTTGCCGGTACTATATTTCGGTTCTGGGCAACTTTGTATATCGGCGGTAGGAAAGAAAATATTCTGGTCACGGATGGCCCCTACTCCATCTGCCGTAACCCACTCTACTTAGGATCTTTTTTGTTAGCGTTGGCTACAGCTCTGTTTTTACAGAGCTTGCTGTGCGTCATGGCCGTACTGATTGTGACGCTCATTTACATGCTGACCACTGTGCCCGTGGAAGAAGAATTTCTCAGAGTAAGGCATAGAGAGGAATACCAAGCCTATCTCGATACTGTGCCTCGCTATTGGCCGTCGGTCCAGCGGTTTGAGACGCCTGCTAACCTTACGATAGACATTCATCGGCTTAGGCTTGAGTGTGCACGTGCGTCCAGATGGGTATGGCTTCCTTTACTGGGCGTGTTACTGCCCTACCTTCGGGCGCAGCCGTGGTGGCCAATTTTGTTTCAAGTGTTTTAGTGGGCTTGAGGCTTAGCGGTTTTTCAATTCGAGTGCTCGATTGAGGGCTGCCTGCGCTTCTGTCTGTTTTCCCTGTTCGGCTAGAGCCTGACCAAGGCCCTCGAACGCGTCGCCAAAGTCTGGCCGTAGCTCGAGAGTTTTTCTGAATTCCACCTCGGCATCCGAAAATTGTCGACGAGCTAAGAAGATATTTCCTAGATTGAAATGGGCACCGCTGTGGTCAGGGTCTAGATCGAGAGTGCGGCGATAATATCGACTGGCTTCATCAAGGTTTCCAGCTAAGTGAAACAGGCTGCCTAAGTTGTTGTTGGCCTCAACGAAAGTTGGGTCCAAGTCGAGGGCGCGCTGGTAGTAGTGCATCGCTTCATCCCTCTTGTCTTGAAGCGCTAAAGCAGTTCCCAATCGGTAATAAACGGTCGGTTTAGTCGGATCTAGGCGAGCAGCTTCTTCTAGGTGTCTCACCGCCTCGTCTACTCGCCCCACCGCTGCGAGACTCGTCGCGAAGTTTTCATGGTTTTCACTGCTGGGATTATCAGTCAGCTTCTTTTGTGCTCCCGCTAGTATGATTTCAGAGATCTTTCGCCCGACGTCTTGGGTGAGTGTGGTTCGGTCCGTAGATCTCACCGGAACTACCTGTAATGTCAGTTCGGCCATTTCGTCAGTAGACCGGGGGCCAAAACGTACGCGTTTTGGAGGAGTGTGCGGGTTTCTGTGATTGTTCGTGGAGTTGTCAAAAACATATCGCATGTGAATCGTTGTTTCTGCTGGTAAGCGGATGTTTTCGGTGTATCGGTATTCGTCCTGCCAATTAAAATCCCAGTCGTCGATTCGAATTAGTTGCCGAACAGTACCGTTAGGCAATTGTGCTGATGCTTGGATTTGCTTTGCTAGAAAATGAGCATGCGGGTAAATAGCAAGCAAGTCGACGTCAACAGGTAATTGATAGGTGTCTTCGACCACGTGAGTGGCGTCTCCAGCTGGAACATCAATCGTTTGTGATCCAAGTTGGACGATGGCGGGCGTGACGGTTGGTGGTTTGTCAGTGAAGAAGAGACCGACAGAGAGTTGGAGGTTCACCGGTATATTACGCGACACAAGGTGTGTCTTAACTACTAAGTCGGTGCCGGGCTCGAGTGGCCAGGCCAACTCCTCTGGAGCATTGCCCGCTAGTGTGCCTGGCGCCCAGCCCAGAAAGTGGCCCTCTGGGAACTCGGTGCCATCTGTGGACGGTTCGTCATACCCGACTAAGTCGTCGGCATTGTCCTGCCGTTGCGCCCGGCCGGTTGTGTCGATCATTAATCGAGCGTGATGGATTCCTTGGGTTGTGGAGGGTTTTAGTTCGATTGCGGCGACGAAACGTTGTTTTTGAATTGGGATCGGGATCACAAAATTTCGATAGATCTCACTGTCTGGCGCCAGAGCATACGACGCTGGCATCGTTACAACGAGGTCGGGAATTCCCGAGTGCCACCCTTCTGGCCACACTGGTGACTCTCGAGCTATCTGAGGGTCACCTTCCGGCGTACCAGCATCAACCCACTGGCGGATCAGTTCAACCTCATTTTCTTGCAGACGGCGTTCTCCGAGAAAGCGGCCGCTGACGGATTCAGGTTTCCACGGGGGCATGTTGCCACTCTCTACAACTTGGGCAATCTGCTCGGCGCGATCTTTAACGGCATCGAACGTTGTCAGACTGAACGGCGCGATGGCGCTGGGCCGGTGACAAACCACGCAGTGGCTGTTCAGAATCGACGCAATTTGTCCGGCGTAGGTGACTGTGCCTGACGATAAGTCTTGAGCAAGTCCCCAATTAGCCCACAGACAGATGGCGACAATGCCGGCGGTTGTAGCCAACGGTTTTCTGGAGGCAACTGCTCGGTCTAATTGCTCTACCACGGTGTTCCAATCTGGCCGTTAAGGAAGTGTCACCAACACTAGCACAGGCCATGATGTTGCAATGAAACAGAATCTCGGTGCAAGCTTCCAGCGAAAATCCTCGAGTCGGTCCGCGGGCGGTGCATTGTCTAGTCTCGTGGTACCATCCGCCAGACGGTTGAGTTCCAGTTGGCGGTCGTCGAGAGTGGAGTATGTATCGGTCCGTATGAGTAACCAGACAGTTATGCGTCTCTGTTCGTACACAGTGGCTATAGCCATGTCCTGTCTGGGGTGTGCAGGGGAGTCTGTTCAAGAGGTTTCTGACGAGTCGGCGACCACCGGTGGTCCGGTTCTTACTGATATTCCTACTGGGGACGACACAACCGGCTGGTTTACTGAAAGGGCCGAGGCGACTGGCTTACGGTTCACCCACCTCAACGGCATGTCTGGTGAGTTCTTTTTTCCAGAGATGATTCCTGGCGGTGTCGGGGTGCTTGACTACGACAATGATGGTGACCTCGATGTGTATTTGGTTCAGGGACGGATGCTTGGGGATCAGGTTGGCTTGGACCGGTCACTCGTTGAACCGGATTCTGCTTTTGAATTTGGCGGTCGATTGTTTCGCAACGACTTAGACCCGACGACCGGTGACCCAGCTTCACTCCGGTTTACGGACGTTACTGAGGAGAGTGGAATTGAAACGTTTGAGTATGGAATGGGAGTCGCATCCGGTGATGTCGATAATGATGGGTGTATAGATATCTATTTGACGAATTTTGGACCGAACCAGTTACTACGGAATAACTGTGACGGTACGTTTAGTGATGTTTCAGCCGAAAGTGGCACTAACGATCCTGGCTGGGGTGTTTCGGCGTCGTTTGTTGATTACGACCGTGACGGTTGGTTGGATCTATATGTTGGTAATTATCTGCAATACCAAATTGAAGCGGACCAACCCTGTACTGGTTTGACCGGTCGTCGTGACTACTGTACGCCCGACCTCTATACACCACAAGCGGACCGTTTGTATCAAAATCAGAGGAACGGTCAGTTCGTTGATGTTACGTCTATGGCGTTGTTTGGATCTGATCATGGCCCGGCGTTAGGGGTATCGACGGCGGATTTTGATTCCGACGGTTGGGTCGATATTTATGTGGCGAATGATGGCGGTGACAATCTTCTCTGGATGAATCAAGGGGATGGCACGTTGTCTCACTTGGGTTTGCTGTCGGGTGTTGCGCTAAGTGGTGACGGCACTGCAGAGGGCAGTATGGGTGTGGATGCGGCTGACTTTGACAATGATGGCGATCCAGACCTGTTCATGACTCACTTACCGGCTGAGGGCAATAACTTGTATCTCAATAACGGGTCAGGCGTATTCGAAGACGTCAGTGGCCGAGTGGGCCTTGGGCCCTTAAGTCTCGGTCGGACTGGTTTTGGTACGGCGTGGCTAGATGTCGATAACGACGGGTGGCTTGACGTTGTAGCTGTGAACGGTGCCATAGAGGCAATTGAGGGGCGCCTGGGTGAAGCTTTTCCTTACGACGAGCAAAACTCGCTTTTCCTAAACCTTCGAAACGGCCGGTTCGACGACGTGACGAATCAGGCTGGTGCGGCCTTTAATCTGTCTGAAGTCAGTCGCGGCGCAGCGGTCGGAGATCTCGACAATGATGGTGATACTGACATTGTTGTGAGTAACAATAGTGGACCCGTTCGACTGTTAATAAATGAAGTTGGTCAGCGTGCGCACTGGCTCGGATTAGACCTTCGCCAAGAAGTTTCGCGATATGCCATAGGTGCACGAGTTGAGGTGACCCGATCAACAGAGCCGCCGGTCTGGCGGCGAGTACGTTCCGATGGGAGTTACGCCTCGGCAAGTGACTCCAGAGTGCTGGTCGGGTTGGGTCAGTCGTCTGAACTTCCTGCGGTTCAGGTATTTTGGCCGAGTGGTCGAGTGGAACTGTGGCCCGATGTTGAGATTGACCGTTACGTGACGCTTACCGAAGGGCAGGGACTCGAACAATGAGGAGCGGCGGGAGAAGAACAGAATCCTTAAACGGGATTCGCTTGTCCCTCGAATTCGGTCGCACCGGTGGTGTTCGGAAGTAACGATCTTCGTATTCCCCAACAAACTGGTATCGCACTAGTGAGTCGCCTGTAAAGGAAGTACCTGTCTGATCGCTTGCATTACACAGGGAGACATCAGACCGTGTTAGCATCGACTAGAAGTCTTTTTTGTGTCGTATGCGAATTCGAATCTGGTGCCAAACTAGTTGGGTGGCCTGTGTTTTGCTGAGTAGCGGGTGTGCCGGTTCTGACCCGGACCCAGCGGAGCAGAATGTTGTGGCCGTGCCCGGTGATACTTCAAGAATTGAACCTCCAACGGGTCTGAGTCTGCAACCCGTCGTACTGCCTGATTTTTCTGTTATGGCTGAATCTGTCCGAGAGCAAATGCACGTCCAGCTTGCTCTAGTGAGGTCTGCCATTGAGGATGGGAGTCAAAGTTCTGCAGCTCTCGGGGTTGCCTATGGGGATATGGGCAACCTGTTGCTAGCAGCGTCATTTTTTGAAGCTGCCGGGACATGCTACGGCAATGCCCAGACACTTCTTCCTGATGACCGACGATGGCCCTATTATCTGGGGCATGTCTACCGGAACACTGGTCCCATCGACGCCGCTGCGACTGCCTTTGAGCGTGCGCTAGAACTTGCACCGAACGATGTGGCAACACTGGTTTGGCTCGGTGACATTTATCTTGATCAGGGTCTGGTTGAAGCTGCTGAACCGTTATTCAGTCAGGCATTGGCCATACGACCGGCGTCAGCCGCGGCCCGGTTTGGAGCAGGTCGTGTGGCGCTCGCTAACGGTGATTCTGCCCAAGCAGTTCAGGACTTTGAGGCGGCACTCGCATTTCGGCCCCAGGCGTCCACCATCCATGTTCCGCTGGCCATGGCTTATCGGAACTTGGGAGACCTTGACCGCGCGGAGACACATCTTGACCAGCGGGGAGACGTGGAAGTCACTCCCAGGGATCCCCTGATGCAAGAAGTTGGTTCATTACTTGAAAGTGCCGAAGCCTACAACGTCAGGGGGGGGCAAGCCATGGACGTTGACAACTGGGCTGATGCTGCCACTTGGTTTCGTAGAGGATTGGAACTCGCACCGACGGATCCGTCACTGCATCATCGCCTCGGGACTGCACTCTATCAGCTGGCAGACGAGGCTGGCGCGGAAGCCGCATTCGAAGCGGCGATTCGTGCGGATTCTGGCTATGTAGCCGCGCGCTACAGCCTGGGCGTACTTCGCGCGGCAGCGGGTCGGCATCAAGAGGCCATTGACCATTTTTCAATAGCGCTGGAGCACGATCCGGTCAACATTCAAGCACGGGCGCAACTTGCCGGTGTCTTGGGGCGGAGTGGGCGCCCCAGTGAGGCGCTGGCGGAATACGAACGCGTGCTTGAAATGGATCCGGCACATCAGGACGCAGCGTTTGGCTACGCAATGACCCTCGTGCGATTGGAGCGTTACGCCGACGCGCGAACCAGACTGTCCGCCGATAGCGAACGGTATCCTGATCATCCATTGTTTACGCATGCGTTAGCGCGCTTGTTGTCAGCGGCTCCGGATGACCAGGTGCGAGACGCTAGTTTGGCGCAACAGCTGATTGAACGACTGCTTGAGCAGCAACAGACCATTGAACTTGGCGAAACGACCGCGATGATGTTGGCCGAACTTGGTGAGTATGGTCAGGCTGTCGCTGTGCAACGCGACGTGTTGGTTGCAGCCCAACAAGCCGGTCTTGTGGACGTCACTGCGAGACTCGAAGTGAACCTCGCTCGGTATGAACGTGGTGAACCCTGCCGTATCCCGTGGACACCGGAAGAACTTCCCTAGGGCCGTTTACTCAAAACATCCGTACAAAAAAACCGCGCTGAGGTGGCTCCGAAGAACCGCCCCAGCGCGGAAGATGCAATCAGACCGCTCGATTAGAAGTCGATCTGTCCACCAAATTCAAGAATCCGTGGGTCGATAATTGAATTCGGGTATCCCCAGCGTGATCCGTAGGTGCTGTTGACTGTTCGGATGGAGCTGGAATTCATCAGGTTATACGCATCAAAGTTAATCTGGAACCTGAAGCGGTTGTAGTTGATGATCTTGCTCGCCCGGAAATCAAGCCTCGTGATTCTGTCTTCAAACAATGTTGACGGAGCCACGATCGGCACTGAGCGATAGCCACCACTTGAGAGCGGCCGACCCAATGACGGTTCGATTTGTGCACTCGAGTAGAGCAAGTTGGCCGCATACTCAGGACCGGAGAGGTTCTGATACGCGAAACTCACCAGGAAGTCACCCGGTAACGGCACTGACCCGAACGCCTTCATTTGAGTCTGCGCACTAAACGGCGTTACGTCGTTGCAGTAGAGCAACTCCTGCGGGGTGTCAACCACGAAGCACCGGTTTTGTGTTGACGTCCCGGTATCGACACCGCCACCGAACTGAATCCCGTTGGGGAGCCGTCCGTCGAACGTGACGTTGAAGAAGTGGTTGCGCATAATCACATCTCCAAAGAGCTGGCTCTGCGTAATGTAGCTGTCGACATTTCCAAAACTGGACGGTTTGATGTCATACAGGCCACACAGCTGTTCGCCGCTGTTCGGGAGGCGACTATCGGTCGGTATCGTGACGCAATACTCGTCGTAATCGGCAGTACCAACGGCGGTATTGTCGGTCACGCGGTTCTTGCTGTCGTTCTGCTGGTTGTAGCCAGCATTGTTGAAGTAGTAGCCAACCGTCATCGACAGACCGTCAGTGAGTTCCTGCTGGATCTCAGCTGACATATCCCAGTTGCTGTCGCGAAGCCCATTCAGCACAGCGTCGTCCCAACGGACCGCGTTTGGATTTCCCGCACCGAAGTTCTTGTTCGAGATAGCTCCGCACTCGCCGTTGGCACTGAAGTTGCCCAAATCGCAGGTCGGGATGTAGTCGCCGTTCGCGTCGTTCCACGAGCGATTGACTGAGTTAATTGACCGAACGATGGGGTTGTTCGCGTTGGTGATTTCCGTTCCGATCTTGGCAACGTATCGGCCAAGCGACCATTTGAGGGCTGTACGGCCGTTGCCAAATACGTCGTAGGCCAGACCGACACGCGGATTGATATCTTTCCAATTCGGTGTGCCTTCACGTCGGGCATACGAACGTTCACCGAGCCACTCATTGACGCGTTCGAATCCGCCCCAGGGGTTGGGTTCATCAGGTGCGCCTGGCAGATCCTGTGCCGGCGTGTAGCCGTAGAGCGTATCGAATCGGACACCCAAGTTAAGAGTCAACCGGTCGATAACCCACTGGTCCTGTGCGTAGAAACCAAGGTCTCGCGCACGGTCCCGCTGGAGATACGGTGTCGAATATTGCGTGATGCGGTTTGGGACAGCATTTCTGAAGCGGTACTGAACCTCACCAGACCTGAGGAGGTAGACATTGTCGACCAACTGCTCAGAGGCCATGCCCGCCTTGAAGTTATGCGAACCCGTGACGTAGGAAACCGAGAACCGCTGACTGTAACGGTCAGTGTGGTTCGGGTCACCACGCAACCAGGCATAGTTCCCGTAGGTCAAACCAAGACCCTGGTCGGCAACCGTGACGTCACTTGCGTCAACACCTGGCATCAGGAACGTGTTCCACTGAGAAATAGCAAATGTCGCACCCGCTTCGATCAGCAGACGGCTGGTCTGAGTCGACGTCCACGACAGCTGTGTCAGCCTGTTGGGGTCAAATCGATAGCCAGGTGACGTTTCCTGCAATCTCGAACCGTTCGTCGAACCGCAGTTGCACGCACGCTGTTCGTCGTAAGTGATATTAAATTTATTCTTCTGAGTGGCCTGCCACGTGAGACGGCTCAGGTAGGAGTCGTACCACTCAAGTCGGCCACTGTAGCGGTCCTTCGGACGGTCGGTGTAATTTTCGAGCCGTACCACCTGCCGCTTTGTTCCTTCGGACGCACCCATGTACCGTCCGTCAGCACATGACGTGCCGGGATGCGTGCACCGGTTCCAGTAGACGTTAGCACCCTCTCGGCTGAAGCCCCAGCTGCGACCGGCGAAGAAGAACCACAATTTGTCTCGCTTGATTGGGCCGCCCAAGCTAATCGACTCGTCCCACATCTTGGTCGTCGAGTTTGACTTGGTAATACCCTTGGATCTGAGACTATCGGTGACGTTGTCGGACTCCATGCTGTCATTGGCAAAAAAGCCAGCGAGGATACCGCTAAAGGTGTTTCCACCTTCTTTCGGGATGACGTTGACGACCGCGCCGTCGGCGTTGGTGTCAGCAGAAATACCCGTGGTCTGCAAGACCATTTCCTGAACGGCCGCGGCATTGATCTGGTAACTGCTGTTACCAAAGCTATTCTCGACGCCCATTCCGTCCATGGAGACTTTGGTCCCGGCTTTACCGTGATATGCGCCACCCACCTGTGAGCTGTAGCGACCGCCAACGTCAGCTAAGCCCGTAAATCCAGGCGTCAGCGTGACAAGATTGTTGACGTGCTTGGTGCTCATCGGGAGCG
>CAZWIL010000004.1:29565-39225 GCA_964634175.1 uncultured Vicinamibacteraceae bacterium | reverse complement strand
TGCCTATCGTCTTAGCCTTGGCCGGCGATTCAACGATAACAAGAGCTTTCGCCATGTGGTCTCAACTTTCCTCATAAGCTCTGGGTAACGACCTTATATATATCTACGTTACATCATCCCGGCAAGAGACTATGTCGAGCCGGCCAGGATTGATTTGACCAATAGAGAATCCTCAAACCGACAAATTGATGAAAAAATTCGCAATTTAAAGATATAAAATCGCTGTTTAGACTCCCTTCTTGACGGTATTCTTGATAGGCAAGAGCAGCAAGAACTCGCCTCACCATGTCCGTAAACGTCTTAAGTTCAGGCCAATCAACAGTTAAGAACGAGTGACAAGACCAAAACTCAGGCGACACGGCAGCTCCCATGAGCTACAGGACTATGCTTACCAGCCGGCCTGAGGACGAACGGAGTGAAAATTACCGTAAGAATTCTTCCCTTCCGTCAGTACACAAACTTCTAGCAACTCCATAGCCACCGTAGATTGGCATACTCTGGAAATTTGACAACTTGTCGAAAAGACCCACCTCTCTGTCGCGTCAAACCCGAGATATATACACTGATTATGCAACCCTCAAAATCCCAAGAATAATGAGACTTGCCGGCCCATGAACACGTGGCTATAGTGGATAGGACCGATATGCTTTTCAGGAGCCTACTACTCGCGAGTCTGATAACCGTCAGTAATCCAGGTTTTGCCCAGGCTGACGAGCGCTCTGACGCAAGGGCTCAGGTTGATTTCGGAATTGCCGTCGCGCAAAAAGGTCTCTGGAAAGAAGCGATCTATCGCTGGGAACGAGCTTCGAAGATTGATCCCGACTATGCTGCTGCCTGGAACAATCTTGGTATTGCGTACGAACAGGAAGGCCTATTCTCAGAGGCCCGGGAAGCCTATGAAGTCGCGCTTGATTTAGAACCGAACAACATCATGATCCAACAGAACTATGATCTCTTTAGAGAAATCAATGACCGTATTCAGAGTGATCGCTAGTCTGACTCTGCTACTAACAAGTTTGGCGTGTACAAACTTGTACGAGATTCCTGTCGAAACGCCACTTGAGCCTAAACTAGACACCACTGGTTTCCAGCGTATTTTGATCGCGGGATTCGTCGTTGGCGGAACCGATGATGTCGACACCAATCTGGAGACTGCCAGATTGTTAAGGAGTCAGCTGCGGAATAATTCAGATCTCGACGTCATCGATTCCGAAGTTATTGCCTTAATAACTGCCGCCGAAGAACAAGCCGATTTCGTCCCACCAATTGGACCGACGACTGAGGAAAACAACTCGGCCAATCAGCAACTCGGCGACGCCGATGCCGAATCGACAGAACAACTCTCAGAAGAAGATCTGGAAGCTTACGAGCAAATCTTCTCAGACGCCAGTTACTGGCGGCAACTCGGCGAAGAACATCAAAACCCACTTATCGTGACGGGAACTATCCATTTCGCCCCATACGAACGCGCGGGCATGGTGTCGCGCGAGCGAGAAGTCTACGATTCGCTAGGAAGACGGCGCGTTGTTCCGACCCGTACCTATCAAGAACGTAGAGGGTACGTTCTTAGTCCAAAATTCATTTTCATAGACGGCGGCACGGGTGCGACCCTATATACAGAGCGGCATCGCGAAGAGATTCTCTACGACGCTCGCCAAAATACGCCTGCATTATCGTCATATTTTGAACTGATGGACCGCCTTTTACCTTCATTCTTGGGAACCTTAAGCAACGAATCCATTCGCGGCAGTCGATTCCTACTTCGATAGGATAGCTTTACAGAGAACCAACTGCAGTAGTACTCTGTCTGTTTGTGTTTTGGGCTGGCACGCCTCATAGAAGCTGTCTGCACTAAGTGTGGTAGCTAGTCGACAGATACAAGATCGTAGTTAAATTCACGAAAGGGTTGTCTGGTGTATGCGATCATTGATAGCGGTGGAGGCCAGACGAAGGTCGAGTCTGGGAAACAGGTCACAGTTAGCCATCGACCTGAAGCGATAGGTGAGCCTGTCACCTTCGACAACGTTTTGCTCATCGCCACCGACGACGGAACGTTTGTAAGTGGGTCACCCCATGTAGCGGGCGCCAAGGTAATTGGAGTCATCGAAGGTGAAGTGCTAGACAACAAGGTTCGGGTGTTCATAAAAAAACGGCGGAAGGGTATGCGTCGAACAATCGGTCATCGAACGAAGTTCACACAGGTTCGAATCACGGAGATCAAAACAAAATAAGCCAGGGGCCAAGCGATTATGGCACACAAGAAAGGTCAAGGAAGCTCCAGAAACGGTCGAGATAGCCAAGCTCAGCGACTGGGAGTAAAACGCTTCGATGGCAACATCGTTAAAGGAGGCGCCATCCTAGTGCGTCAACGCGGACGCCGCTTCAAGCCGGGCACCAATGTAGGCCTAGGAAAAGACGATACTTTGTTTGCAACCACAGCTGGTCGGGTCCAGTTTGAAGACCACGGTTCTCGCGGTCGTGTGATCAGTATTGTACCGTCCCCTGGATAGCCATCCTCGGTACCGGTATGTTCGTCGACCACGTCGAAATTTCGGTAGCGGCCGGTGATGGCGGAAGGGGTTGTTCAAGCTTTCGCCGTGAAAAATTTGTTCCTCAAGGTGGCCCCGACGGCGGCGACGGCGGTCGGGGGGGCTCGATACATATCAAAGCAAGTTCACACCACAACACGCTGATCAACTACAGATTTCATCCACAGTTTCGCGCTAAGCGTGGCGCTCACGGAGAGGGCTCGAACCGGTCAGGGCGGTCGGGTGAAGACCTCTACCTTGAGGTTCCAGTTGGGACAATCGTTTTCCACAAAACCCAGGAAGACGAACTCTTTAAACTCGCCGATCTGACGACCGTCGACCAAGATGTAATTGTTGCTCGTGGTGGCCGCGGAGGACGTGGCAACCAACATTTCTCCAGTTCAACCAACCAGTCCCCGCGCCGCTCCGAGCCAGGACAACCAGGGGAACTACGCAACTTAACCCTTTCCCTTAAACTGCTCGCGGACGTCGGTCTCGTCGGCTTTCCCAACGTAGGCAAATCAACCCTTATCTCTCGATTGTCTGCAGCAAAACCCAAAGTCGCCAATTATCCCTTCACAACTCTGACTCCACATCTAGGCGTTGTGACCCTGAGCGACCAGCGTAGCTTCGTCATGGCCGACGTGCCGGGTCTCATCGAAGGAGCTCATGAAGGTCAAGGACTCGGGCATCGCTTCTTGAGTCATCTTGAACGCACGAAAGTCTTGGTACAAGTTATTGACGTGTCCTCTGCATCAGGGCGAGATCCCGTTGAAGACTTTGAAGTTATCTGCCGCGAGCTCACGTCGTATTCTGTCCCATCGGTAGAATCAATCACCACAGCTCTGGAAACCAAACCACAGGTGGTTGCAGCAAATAAAATCGATGCACTTGACGACCCGAGCCGCTTAAAGAAACTGCGCGAACACCTTGAAATACTTGGTGTTCCTCTCTTCGAAATATCGGCAGTCACGGGAAAAGGCTTGGAGCAGTTTCGAGAATCAATTTGGCAGGAAGTAAATTCTATCGACACACCACCTCATCGGACGACAGGAGATTCGTTGGAGTGAGTGAATCACCACGTATCGGAATTTTTGGTGGCACGTTTGATCCAATCCACTCGGGCCATTTGGATGTAGCGAAATCTGCGCATCGGTCGCTGAATCTATCCAAAATAATTTTCGTTCCTACCAAAAATTCTCCTCATCGAAACTCCGCGCCTATTGCCTCGGGTCATGACCGTTTGGCTATGGTGAAATTGGCCATCACTGACGCTAGCAGCTATCGAGTCAGCGACCAAGAGTTACGAGAAACTGGCCCAACTTACACGTCCGACACCCTTGAGCTGTTCCTTAAGGCCGGTACAAGTCCGTTGCAACTTTTCTTTATCGCTGGAGCTGATGCGTTTGCCGACATTACCTCTTGGTACAACTACCCACACATACTCGACTTGGCTCATTTTCTAATTGTGTCCCGTCCAACTCGACCAGTCTCTGCACTGCGGAATCAACTGCCTAATCTGGCGTCCAGGATGAAGGATGTCAACATGCAAGCCAGTGAGAATTCTCCAAACCGACAAACATGGATCTGGTTGGTGGACGACAAAACAAGAGACATTTCATCCTCGGACATCAAAAATCGGCTGGCCGGTGGAAAATCAATCGCTGACTTAGTGCCACCACTAGTTGCAGCACACATAAAACAATATCGAACGTATGCCATTCGTGACACGGACGGTGGTGGAAATGGATGAACCTAAAATCAAACACTTTAAGACCACACTGATCCTGCCAGACATGATCAGTGAAGCTGTAAATGCTGCCCTAGAAAGGAAGGGGCAAGATCTAGTCGTGCTCAATCTTTCCACATCGGGTGCATTCACCGATTACTTTGTAGTCTGTTCCGGACAAACGGGACGTCAAGTTCGGGCCATCGTTGACGGAATTCTTAAGATACTTCGAGAAAAGGGGATTAGGCCGTCTCATGTGGAAGGATACGATAATGGAGAATGGGTGCTTATCGACTGTTTCGACTTCATAGTCCATGTCTTCACCAAAGAAACGCGCCTTTTCTATGACCTTGACCGCCTTTGGGGGAATGCAGCCCGTATGGAATACTCTAATTCGGACTGAAGAATAGATGAAAATAGTTAAGACCCTACCGTGAAGAGCGTCACACTGCGTAACGAGTGTTGGTAAGGCGAAGAATAATTATCCTGAGGTTTCAAATCGAGCCTCGACTAAGGTAGCCACCTCCAAAGCAACATCGTCAGGAGGTTGCTCGCCGTCTACCCGAAGCCAACTTGAATGCTGAGCCTGACGAAGATAACTTTCTTGAACACCAACTTGGAGTGCATGATCTTGCTCGTAGCGGTCACGTCCTGTCGCCTTACGTTTTAAAGCAGTTTCTGGAGCAATATCGAGAAAGACTGTCAGATCCGGCGCTGGCAAGAACCGCTGAATAGTTACAAGCCATTCAACATCAAGCCCTTGGGCTTCTCCATATGCGATGCTAGATGCTATGTATCGGTCACACAATAGGGTAATACCCGCCTGCTGCCACCGTTCAACATCTGACTTTCGTTCGCAACGATTTGCTACGTAGAGCAGCTGCATTACTTCGGCAGTGTAATCCCGTTCGCCTTGCAACGCTCTGGCAATCTCTTCACCAATAGATGTGCCGTAATCTGGAAAAGAAACAACTCGTGCCTTCCGGCCAGCGGCCCGAAGCCGATCACGGAGCCGTTTTGATTGAGTTTCCTTCCCGCTTTGGTCTAAGCCTTCGAATGCTATCAGCATGACATCAAGTTGTTTTGCAAAATAAAACTTTAAGGTCCTAGCTTTCTTGAGCCAGCATTTCCTCTGTTGTTTGCCGACGTCGAATCACATTCCAACTGGAATTATCAACCAGTACTTCCGCCGGCAACGGGTGGCGATTATAGTTGGATGCCATCGTTGATCCATATGCGCCAGTATCACAAATAGCAATAAGATCGCCGACGCAAGGTAATGGCATCATAATCTTCGTTCCAAATACGTCACTTGTTTCACAAATCGGGCCCACCACATCACACGTGACAAGAGCAGTGTCGTTCGGTTTCACTAATTCGATCCGGTGGAAGGCACCATACAGCGCCGGTCGAATCAACTCGCTCATGCCAGCGTCAACAACAACAAAATACCGACCGTTGCCTTGGGGCTTAACATCAACTACGGCTGAAATAAGTACACCCGCAGGACCAATAATCCATCGACCTGGCTCGGTAATGATCGGTAAACGGGTTTCTTTAATGGCACCAACTACAGTTTCCCCATACGCAGTCGCAGAGGGCGCCGTCGTTCCATCGTACGAAATACCGAGACCACCACCGACATCGAGGTACTCCAAATCAACCCCAACACTGGCAAGATCGCGGGAAAAAGAAACCACAGTTTCCGATGCGTTCTTAATCGGTTCTAGATCTACTAACTGAGATCCGATATGAACATGTAAACCGACTAGGTTAAGCCCTTCCTGCGAGACCACCCAGCGGCAGACTTCCCTAGCCTGATGAATAGGAATACCAAACTTATGGGATAGCAGACCAGTGGAAATTTGTGGATGAGTTCCGGATTCAACACCGGGATTGATTCTCACCGCAACGCGAGCTTTAATACCATGAGCTCTAGCGATCCTCGCAATACGCTCCAGCTCTCCCCGCGACTCTACATTAATAGCGAACACACCCAAACGAACCGCAAGTTCAAGTTCCGCTGGAGATTTCCCAACACCTGTAAACACAATGTCAGCTGGATCGAACCCGGCCTTTGTCGCAACCGCTATTTCACCGCCAGAATTCGCATCCACGCGGCCGCCAAGACTCCGGATGAGCCGTGCAATCCCAATTGTGGAATTAGCTTTAAGTGCATAGTGGATCCGATGTGGGTAATCACCAAATGCTGCATCAAGCGCCCGATAGCGATCTCGAACGACCGACGCATCGTAAACATAAACTGGAGTGCCCTCTTCTCGCACTATCGCTTCAATCAAAACATCGTCACAGACGGTCGTCGATCCAGATGAGAATTTCGCCATCATATTCCAAGCCTACTAGTCGATCGTCCTGCATCGGAGTGCTCGCGCCATCCCATTTAAATCCGCAAAAAAACATTGTACGCTGTGGAAGTTTGACGGTCCAAGAGTAACCCACGATACCAGTCCCTGTCGTAGGCACCCTCAATTACATGAGACTGAATAACCGGTGCCCTCGGTTGGGCGTTTTCGCACTAAGAACTCGTCAGGGTTTCGTTGACAGGTGTAGCGGTTGGTTGAACCATGGCTGGTTCTGTCGAGGACTCAACAAGACGCCACGCATTAACATCCTCAAGAATTTTCTGAGCAAAGCTCGCGTGTAAAGCATGCCCGCCCCGGTGGGCAACCAAATGGCCAATGATCGGATATCCGACCAAGGACAAATCACCAATCACATCAAGAATCTTGTGTCGGACAAACTCGTCTTCAAACCGTAATGAACTATTCAACACTCCGGTTTCGCCCAAAACGACTGCGTTGTCTAGCGACGCACCTAGTGCCAGACCACGCTGCCGAAGCATTTCAGCCTCTTTAAGAAAGCCAAACGTCCGAGCTGGCGCAATCTCATCCACAAAGGCAGCTTCGGAAAGTCGCATCGTTTTCGACTGGTGGCGGAGCAAAGGATGGTCAAAGCTAATGCTATATGTGACCTTAAAATGGTCGGATGGATACAACGCGATTCGCTTGTCGCCACGTGATAAGGCAATCGGTCGGATAACCTTCAAAAATTTTCGAGTTGCCCCAAGCTTCCGAATACCAGCTTCGTGTACCAAGTAGACAAATGACGCCGCACTGCCATCCATGATCGGAACTTCGGCTTGATTAAGCTCAACAATCGCGTTGTCAATTTCAAGACTCACTAGTGCTGCAAGCAGGTGTTCGACTGTCTCGACAGACGCTGCATCACGAGCCAACCCTGTCGCATAGTGCATGCTATCGACATGAGTCACATCGGCCGGAATCTCCAAACCATCAAGATCGAGTCGTTTGAAAACTATTCCGTGATCAACTGGAGCAGGCCTGAGACGAAGAGTAACCTTCTGTCCGGAATGAAGTCCGATACCAGAACATGCGACAGGGCGTCGAATAGTCTGCTGAAAGTTACTCACAGTTGAGGCAATCCCTTCCATTCAGTTAGCCAGTAAAGTTATATAGGTGTAAACAAACATCGGAAACAATACTCATTTAAACGACCGTTTGACACTTATTTTGCTTTACTTTACAGGAATTCTCTGATTGGCGCATGTTTCTGATGAAAATCCAACTCATCTCTCATGACGTCAAGTGCGACATAAACATCAAAATCACTAGTAATTACGTCACAAAGTTATCATAAAAGATCCATTGATAATCTGATCACACTCTAAAGAGTCTCGTCAAGATGCCTCTGTAACATTGGTCCCAAATGACGACCGGTCCACGACGACTCGACCTGTGCGACCTCCTCCGGAGTGCCTTCTGCCACAATCTCTCCGCCAGCTTCGCCTCCCTCTGGGCCAAGATCAATCACATGGTCAGCCGATTTGATTACGTCGAGATGATGTTCGATGACGACAACCGTATTCCCTTGGTCCACGAGCTTATTAAGAACATCCAGAAGTCGACTTGTATCCTCAAAATGAAGCCCAGTTGTTGGTTCATCTAGAATATAAAGGGTTTTACCTGTACTTCGCCGCGACAATTCCTTGGAGAGTTTTACTCGCTGTGCCTCACCCCCGCTTAACGTAGTGGCCGACTGACCAAGTTGGATATAACCGAGACCAACATCCTGCAACGTTGCCATTTTTTTCGCTATCGCAGGAAAATGTTCCAACAAAACCATAGCTTGATCAACCGTCAAGTTAAGGACATCAGCGATAGAGGTTCCGCGATAGGACACTTCGAGCGTTTCGCGATTGTATCTTCTACCTTTGCAATGCTCACAGGTGACGTAGACATCGGGAAGAAAATGCATTTCGATTGGCATGAGACCAGCACCCTGGCACGTCTCACAACGACCACCTTTGATGTTGAACGAAAAACGGCCAGGCTTATAGCCTCTCGCACGCGACTCAGGAAGCATCGAAAACAGGTCACGAATGAAAGTGAAAGCTCCCGTGTAAGTCGCTGGGTTCGACCGCGGTGTCCTCCCAATAGGTGACTGGTCGATCTGAATTATCTTATCTATTAGTTCAAGTCCTTCAATGCCATCATGGTCACCAGGCTCAGCCACCGCTCTATAAATCGCTCGAGCAAGCGAGCGGTACAGAATGTCGTTTACCAGAGTCGACTTTCCAGAACCACTCACACCCGTCACTGCGATCAACAAGCCCAACGGGATCGCCACGTCAATGGATTTAAGGTTATTTTCCCTCGCTCCCCTAACAATAAGTTGTCCTTTCGACAGGGGCCGTCGAGTCACTGGCACCGGAATCGTTCGTTCCGCTCGCAGATACTGCCCTGTGAGCGACCCGTCGCCGTCGGTCAACAATTGGGACGGCGGACCCTGAAAAATCACCTCTCCCCCATGCTCACCCGCGCCACGGCCAAGGTCAATGACATAGTCAGCCGATCTGATCGTCTCTTCATCATGTTCCACAACAACGACTGTGTTTCCCAAGTCTCGCAAACGGCTAAGAGTTCCCAATAGTAGCCGGTTGTCACGTTGATGCAGCCCAATTGAAGGTTCATCAAGAACATAGAGTACTCCGCTCAGATTGGAGCCAATCTGAGTAGCCAGCCGGATACGCTGGGCTTCACCTCCCGAGAGCGTCGCAGTCCCGCGTGCCAGCGTAAGATATCCTACGCCGACGTCCGTCAAGAACTCTAAGCGCTCACGTATTTCTCGAACCACGCGGTCGCCCACAAGTGCCTCTCGTCCTTCTAACTGGAGACTATCGACGACGCGCTTCACTTCGGCAATTGGTAAATTGACATAGTCGGATATCGTCCGGCTCTTGACCTTGACCGCACAGCTCTCAGGTCGGAGTCGGTCACCACTACAAGCTGGGCAAGGACGTAGCGCCCGATATGAATCGAGTTTCTCCTGCTGCTCCCAAGAACCCTCCTCGTATCGTTTTCG
>CAZWIL010000004.1:0-29465 GCA_964634175.1 uncultured Vicinamibacteraceae bacterium | reverse complement strand
GCCAGTTCTTTTTTGAACTCGCCCTTTCTTCCTCGCACAATGGGAGCTAAAACATTTACGCGTTCGTCGGTGGGGCCACTGGTCACCGCTTCGACAATTTGGGACACCGACTGCGATGAAATAGGAATTCCACATGAGCAGCAATGTGGAATTCCTATGTTTGCAAATAGTAGACGGAAGTAATCGTAAATCTCGGTAACAGTTCCGACGGTGGACCGTGGGTTAACTCCCGTCGTGCGCTGCTCGATGGAAATCGCCGGAGACAATCCATCGATTTGATCCACATCCGGTTTATCAACCTGCTCAAGAAACTGACGAGCATAGGCCGAAAGCGACTCAACATAGCGTCGCTGACCTTCAGCATAAACCGTGTCGAAAGCTAGTGAAGACTTCCCGGAGCCTGACAGGCCAGTAACAACAACTAACTGGCGCCGTGGAATCTGGACATCGATATTCTTGAGATTATGTACACGGGCACCGCGTACATCGATCCAGTCCTGTGGCATGAGTAACGTCGATCGTCTGGTCTAGAAATTAAGCTAGTGATCGTAACATGTTCACAGGCCGCTGCTTAAAGGTAGAAGTGGTACGTTAAGACGATAAGCGGTGTCGTTTGAGACTACTACCATGCCGCCTCGTGGGTCGAAAGCTAGACCCACGAGGCCGACCGCTGCTAACACAAGACTCGTTGTCCCATCGCTTTCAACGCGATAGATGCCGCTAAGTCCAGCCAACGCCTCAACAACGTACAAGTGTCCCTGTGCATCGAAAGCCAGGCCTTGTGGTCGACCGAAAAAAGAACAGATTGACTCAAGATTTCCATTTTGGTCCACTCGGTAAACTGAATCGCGTGGCGAAAGAGTAGGCGCAGTCACATAAAGGCAACCATCTGGTCCTTCGGCCAGGTGAAATGCCGCGACACTCGCTGGAAGCGTTGCAAATGGCTCAGTCTGACCAGAGGTTGATACCCGAAAAATCGTTCCAGAACGATCGCCAACATATAGAGTCCCATCTGACGAGAAAACAAGACCACAGGCCACACCGAGATCCGAAACAACAGATTCAGATGTTCCATTGTCACCGACAGAGTACACAACGCCTTCAAACCGACTCGAAACATGCAGTCGTCCATCTGGAGAAAATGCCAGAGAAGTAGCATTTGTGATTCCGGACGCAAAAGGTGCCCGAAACTTATTATTCTCAACGCGAAACAACGAAACTGGCGACTGCTCGCCCCGGGTCCCACTATATGTCAGATAGATTCGACCCTGACTGTCAACGGCCGGGCTGTCAACTTGATGAATGCCAGTAGCGACGCGTTCACCAACCTCAAGAAAACCCGTTTCACCAAGAGCGCCTTCGATGCGAACCGGTGTAGTTCCACCTTTTGCTTCTGCGGGTACCACGGCTGTAATTTTTCGATCCGAAACGGTTACAACCTGAGCACGGTCTGTTCCCAGATGGACAACAGGGAACGCTGTCCCATCAGATATTAAGTTGGTTCCTTCGATAGTAAACCTACCGCCCTGGAGAGCCCACTGCGGTTGGATAGCATTAATACGAGGACGGTCAATTGAGGAGTGCATCAACGAACTATCGATATCAAAAAGTGTAAAGAAATGATTTCACTCACTGAACCCGTGTTACGAATCGTCCAACTCGACATTCCAGTATAAATAGTCCTGCCAACTCTCAGGAGCAGCGTCGATTCCAACCGTAAAACGCACGAGCGGCTGACGAGTTGGACGGCGAGGTTGGCGGATAAGTCGTAACCCAGCTTGTTCTGGTGTCCGCCCTCCTTTTCGACGATTACACTTAATACAAGAAGTGACGATATTCTCCCAATCCTTTCGTCCACCTTGGGAAACCGGTACTAAATGATCGAATGTCAATTCTGAAACTGGAAACCCTCTGCCACAATACTGACATTCGTGATTATCGCGAGCGTAGATGTTTGCACGGGAAAACGGCACATAATTGAAACGCCGCCCAATCGTGATATACCGCAAGAGACGAATCACGGAGGGAAGCTTGAAGCTAACAGAAACGGACCTCACCTCACGGTCATAGACAGAGATAATCTCTACTTTGCCTTGACACAAGAGTGTGATCGCCTTGCGCCAATCCACAACCTTTAAGGGTTCGTAAGTGGCATTTAATAAAAGCGTCTGCTCCATTTAACTATTGCCATTCTCACCCGCGACAATGACAGTGTCAAGCCTCTGGACACCTGTAACATATTGTTAGAAATAGAGTTAATACCTTGTGAGTCTAGACGAGATCGCCTAAGGATGACCGACGCATTAACTCCGGATCCAGCGATATAAAGGCTTGAGTCAATTCGATCCGTACATCCTGATTCGCAGCAGTGAGGGGAAAACGTGGGTCCCCACCCACATAACCAACCAGATCAAGGGCTGCTTTGAGGCCTGAGATACCATGCACCCGCGTGACGAGCTTTGCCAGAGGCGTCAATCGTCTTTGGAGCACTCTTGCTCGCTCATATTCAAATGACTGAACCAGATCAAATAGTTCGACACATTCGTCAGGAACAACTACAGCTAAGGCCAGAATCCCACCTGTGGCACCTGACATGAGGCTCGCATAGAAGGTAGGAGCCGAACCAACAAGAACACTAAAATCGTCAGGGGTCTGGTCAACAAGGGCCGAGACATAGCCAATATCCGGACCAGATTCCTTTATACCGACAATATTCGGATGCTCCGCAAGGACGGCTACAACTTCAACTGGAAGGGTAACCCCTGTTAAGGCCGTAAAGTTATACAGAATGATAGGAGCTTGCGAACCCTCTGCAATCGCCGTGTAGTGATCAATAAACGCCTGATCGGTTGTCTGTGCCTTGAAAATTGATGGCGTCCGTACCAAGACCGCATCAACTCCTAACTCCGACGCACGTTGGGACGCTGCGACCGACGCCTTTGTTGATTCACGACCAGTCCCGGCAATCATCAAACGACTATCGGGAACCCGGTCTCGAACCGTGGCAATCACAGCATCCGACTCCCGGTCGTCCAGTAAAGGCGCCTCTCCGTTGGAACCCAGCACGACAAAACCTCGAATACCAGTGGTCAACCAACGATCGACGTTATTCGAAAGTGCCGCATAATCGACATTCTCTTCGACGCCAGAAAATGGTGTCGGAATCGGCGGATATACACCCCTTAGATCCATTGTCACATTTTAACCGCGCGCACCGGGTGGAAAACAGTCGACTAGTCTCAACGTTATTTCGTGCAATGAGTCGAGCGGTCAAGTGAAGTATAAAATCGCAATCCGAAGATCTTAAGACCGCAACTCGCTATCAAGAACCTTCCGTCCGGCATCTAGTTTCACGTTCAGCCAAGAGAGGCTGCGACAAAACTATGGCATCTGCAACTGGTTGGCCAGCAATCAAGTGTTCTTGGATGATCCGTTCAATAACTGCCGGGTCACATCCCCTGTACCAAACGCCCTCAGGATAGACAACTGCAATGGGTCCACCCTCACATATTCGCAGACAGTTGGCTTTTGTTCGAAGAATGCCACCACGTTCAGAAAGCTCCAATTCTTTCAATCGACGTTTAAGATATTCCCAAGCAACCAGACTACGGTCCTTGTCGCAACATTTCGGATTGGTCTGATCGCAACAGAGAAACAGATGACGCGCAGCGACGTCCACACCGACAAGGACAGCAACCCCACGCTGACTTGCACGGCTACCCTTCTCCGGTGTTGAATGCGCCGTCAATTGAGTCCTGAAATTCGTGTAGAAGTGGAAACGAAACCGCCTGACACGTAGCATAACACTCAGACATGGCCAAGCAAGTCGGTTTCCTGGACAACTGGACCTCAATTTTCCTCGGCACAGTCGAGAGGGTAGGAAACCGCTTACCTCATCCGGCGACCCTCTTCGCCATCCTCGCGGTAGTCATAATCATTGTGTCAGGAATAGCTTCGACCTTAGGTCTCGAAGTGACACATCCTGGTACCGGTGAGTTAGTGCGCCCCGTCAGTTTACTAACGGTCGATGGACTTCACCGAATCCTGACCGAAATGGTCACTAACTTCAGTGGGTTCGCCCCGTTAGGTGTTGTCCTCGTGTCTATGCTCGGAATCGGAGTAATGGAAGCGAGCGGCTTGATCGCCGCCGCTCTTCGTCTACTTGTGCTATCCGCACCGAGGCGTCTTCTCACCTTTGTAATCGTTTTTGCCGGAGTGCTGTCGAATACTGCTAGCGAGATTGGATATGTTCTCCTCGTGCCACTGGGCGGCATCATTTTTCTCGGCGCAGGACGTCATCCAATAGCTGGAATAGCCGCAGCGTTCGCAGGAGTGTCCGGCGGATACAGCGCCAACTTGCTGTTGGGAACTGTAGACCCACTGCTCGCCGGCTTATCAGAAGAAGCAGCGCGCATCGTTGACGACGGCTATCGCGTAAATCCAGCCGCCAATTACTTCTTTATGGTCGTTTCGACCTTCGTCGTATCCGCGACCGGGACCTGGGTCACTGAACGTATCGTTATTCCTCGCCTCGGCGAGTACCAGGGTGAAGAGAAGCAGTCTAAAATCGAAGCCCTGTCACAGGAAGAATGGCGAGGACTCCGATTCGCCGCAGCCGCATTCCTCTTAGTCGGAGCCTGGGTTCTCTGGGGCACGGTTCCGCCTGACGGTTTTCTACGCAACCCTGAAACTGGAAGCCTTCTGAGATCGCCATTTCTCTCTGGAATTGTTGCCTTTATATTTCTTGGAGGAACTGCCGTAGGAGTTTCCTACGGCGTAGGCAGCGGAAAATTTCGCAGCGACGCCGACGTCATGGACGGCATGGGGAAAACCGTTAGCACGCTGGGAAGCTACCTAGTCTTGGTCTTCTTCGCCGCTCAATTTGTCGCCTATTTCAACTGGACGAATCTGGGCTTAATATTCGCTGTAAAGGGAGCGGAAACACTGCAAGCATCTGGACTCGGAGGAATTCCACTGATGCTGGCATTCGTCGTGCTGTCATCGATTATTAATCTCTTTATGGGCAGTGCCTCAGCCAAGTGGGCTGTCATGGCCCCAGTTTTTGTTCCCATGTTCATGCTTCTCGGATATACGCCAGAACTGACGCAAACGGCTTACCGAATTGGTGACAGTTCATCAAACATAATCTCGCCAATGATGTCCTACTTTGCCCTAATCGTTGCGTTCTTTGAGCGATACGACAAGAAATCTGGTATCGGAACGGTCATCGCCACTATGTTGCCATACACAGTGGTCTTTATGTTGGTCTGGTCAGTAGTACTTGTAGTCTGGATGCTTCTTGGTCTGCCAGTTGGACCTGGGGCAGGACTGACACTTGAGTAGTTTCAAGAAACAGGCATCGAGAGATTAACCTTCAACACACCCGGCACATTATCTTGCGTATGCACGTCAAGATAAAGATTCCCCTCCTTTAAGAAGTGAAGCTCCCGACCCGTCAAGATTAAGTGACCAGAGATTCGCGCACGTTTGCCGCCCAAGCGACGCATGGATGGTCCATTCTCGGAGTTGTCTAGTCTTCGGTGCAGGTCAATCGCTAAAACATCAGAATCGCGAATTCCATATACCGCAACTGAGTAATCGACTCGACGGGTCGACAAATCCAACATAAAGCTGGCACGGCCAGACACATCAGTTGTCGCAATCACCGTTGCCTCAAGATCAACTGGTAAAGGTGCCGTTGCCAAGCTCGGTGTGAAGTCTGGCGGTTTACGATGGGAAGTGGTTTGCTCAAAAGCAAAGGCCAAACTGATCAGGCGTGATTCGTCGAATGGACGTCCTAAGAGTTCTACACCAACTGGCATGCCATCCACGGCGAAGCCAGCCGGCACCGAGATCGCTGGTAATCCAGAAATAGCACTCAACGCGCAAGAACTGCCCGGCTGCGACTGGCCAATCGGTCTCGCCGTCTGCCTAATTGTCGGATAGATCAGTGCATCTAACTGATGCTCTTCCATCACTCCAACTGTAGTACTTCTGACTTCGCTCCGTTTTTCGAGTCGCTCGCGATACTCGTCAGTATCTCGGCTTTCGTATTCAAGAGAAGCATGGAGACCGGTGTCTATTATTTCGTGATACAGGCCCAAGGAAATCATGTCGCTCAGTGAACCCACAGCAGCTCCGGGCGTTTGCTCCAGATACGCATCAAAATCAAACTTGAACTCTTGCCCAATCACGGATGCCCCTTGAAGCAGTTCCGTCAGGTCAGGTTCTTCAATTTCGATAATTTCTGCACCATGTTCAACCATCTCCTGAACAGCCGCTTCAATGACATCGCGAACCGGTTGTTCGGCTCTGCCCGAACCCATCAACGACATGACGATGCCTAATCGAGCTCCTTGCAAACTATCGGCGTCCAAGTACTCCGTATAGCTATCGGGAACATTGCCACGACTCAGCTCAGTCGTTGGATCCTCTGGGTCGTAACCAACGGTCGCATCCAGCGTAATGGCCAAATCTTCAACCGACCGTGCTAAAGGTCCTCCAATATCCTGAGTAGTAGACAGCGGAATGATGCCATCACCGCTTGCAAGCCCGCGAGTACCACGCAGTCCCACCAAAGCCTGATGTGATGAGGGAATCCGTATAGAACCGCATGTGTCGCTCCCCATTCCAACAGCCGCAAAGCTTGCCCCGATGGCAGCACCTGTCCCTCCGCTAGAACCGCCCGGGTTTCGGCTGGGATCATAGGGATTTCTCGTCTGTCCGGTAAGCGAACTGACCGTCGTGATCCCACGGGCCAACTCGTGCATATTGGTCTTTCCAAGAATCACTGCACCAGCTTGTCTCAACCTGTGAACCTGAAAAGCATCGTCCGGTGGCACAGATGTCGCAAGACCAAGCGTGCCCGCCGTAGTCGGCATATCAAAGGTGTCGTAATTGTCCTTCACCAGTACCGGAATCCCATGCAACGGGCCACGTGCATCTCCGTTGAAACGTTCCTCATCAAGCCTTGCCGCATCACTCAATGCATTCGCATTCAAAGTGATTACCGAATTAAGTACCGGTCCCCGACGATCGAATGCCTCAATTCGTTCGTAATACAAATTGACGAGCTCTTCGGACGTCACCAATCCCGATTCAAGAGCACTATTCAATTCCCGAATCGATTTCTCGGTGACATCAAACACAACCTCAGAACCGCCGCTCGACTCAACGCAGGCGACTGAGGTTATGAAAAAGGCGGAACCAATAACGAGCAATAAGAGACGCGGAAAGTAAACCCAAGACGAGGGCAAATTTTGGCTCATGATGTCCTCCTCACTCGAATCGAAAAAACTAATTCATTGATTCCATCCAACAATCCGCCGGTAGTGTCCCGAATTGCGCCACTCATTGCAATGTATAGTCGCGCACAGCTGACAATATTTGGTCGGAAAATCGATGCATTCCATTCCCTTCGACCGACCAAACCCACACCGTTTGAACCTATTTTCCCACTACCTACTCAGATATTCATCTCACCAGTCTGAGTCTGATTCGAAATCCTGTTTTACATAGTGGGAACAGTTCCTCATACAATGAGTAAAGATGCGGGTCTCAACAAAAAGCACATTGGCGATGTTCAGTCTTTTGGCCGTCGCATCTCTGTCCGGGATGGGTGCCGGGTCAGCGCCCGAAACATCCTCCATCACAGCAGCCGATCTCAAACACGACGTATTCCAACTCGCGTCAGACGAAATGGGTGGACGACTCGTTGGTACCGATGGTAACCGCCTAGCGGCTGATTTCATCGCGGACCGCTTTGCCGATCTTGGATTGACACCGGTCGATCAAGAAGCAAATTATCGGCATACGTTTGAGCTCATTATTCCGCGTCTGGGAACTAACAATCACCTAAATTCGACTGTTGGCAATGAACCTTTCTCGTCTCGACTTGGTAGTGATTTCTTTCCCGAACGATTCAGCGGTACTGGAACGGCAGAAGGCACACTCGTGTTTGCTGGTTATGGAATATCGGCACCAGAACTCGGCCATGATGACTACGGTGACGCGGACGTCACCAATCAAGTCGTTCTAGTGTTTGACCATGAACCTGGTGAAGCAGACCCGAACAGTTCATTTGACGGAACGATGCTGTCTGAATATTCACGGTCCGTTAGGAAAGCGCTGGAGGCCCAGCAACGCGGCGCTGTAGCGATAGTACTCATCGCAGACACCCATAACCATTCAATGGGACGATCGTTTAGTCAGCGAATGAGCACTACTTGGCCGAGGAACCAAGGGCGTGTGCCACGTTATCAACTAGGTAGCTGGGTCAACGAACTGCGGATCCCCGCCGTGCGTATATCAGCAGAGCACGCCGAACGTCTTTTAATGAGCTCAGAGAACGATCCGCTAAGCTCGCTAGCGCAATTGGCTGAGACTTCTGGTGGAGCAACTTTGGTTAAACGCCCTGATATTCGGTTGGACATCACAACGACCGTATACAGAGAACGGATTCCTGAGCACAACGTAGTGGGACTCATCGAAGGCACAGACCCTGTGCTCCGAAACGAGTGGATTATCCTGTGCGCTCATTATGACCATGAAGGAACGACTTCGAATGGAATCTTTAGGGGCGCTGACGACGACGCGTCTGGTGTCGCAGGGTTACTCGAAATTGCCGAGGCTTACGCACTAGCCGCGAAGAATGGCCAGCGACCAAAGCGCTCGATCCTTTTGGCTGCATGGAACGCCGAAGAACGAGGCCTCCTTGGAGCATGGGCTTACGTCGAGGAACCACTGATACCGCTAGCCGATACTGTCGCTGTCCTCAACATGGATATGATTGGTCGCAACGAAGAGGTACCCGAAAACGGCGGGCGCCGATTCTACGGACTCGAACCGCAAACGGCAGAATCGAACGAAAACGCAGTCAACCTACTTGGATACAGCTTTAGCAATGATCTCCGTCTTACCGCTGACGCCGCAAATGCGCAGATCGGCCTACAACTGCGATTCAGATATGACGACAGTCCATCAAATTTGCTGCGCCGAAGTGACCATTGGCCGTTTCTGACACAAGGTGTTCCAGCATTCTTCGTGCACACGGGTCTCCACCCTGATTACCACACGCTGGACGACCAACCCGAGGCCCTCAACTATGAAAAAATGTCTCAAGTGGTCCGCTTGGTGCACGAGATGAGCTGGTCGCTCGCGCAGAGTGACCAGCGCCCCCAGTTCAACTAAATAGCCTGAACTTTCGAAGACAGTTCATCCTGGCAATGCGCGGAAAACCTGGCTAATTCTTCTTCATTTAGGTTCAGCGTTGGACGAGTCAACGAACTGACACTCGCGCTTCAAGGCGAACTGGAGTCGTTCAAGATATTCGTTTTGTAAAATTTCAACCGCGCCGAACTGAACCAAATGACTCGTTAACCATTGAATATCAAGAAGCTGATACCCCTTCTCCCGCAATCTCCTGACGAGACTGCACAACGCGACCTTGGAAGCATCCGTCTCAATGTGAAACATAGATTCTCCGAAGAAGGCACTGCCTAAACTGACACCGTACAGCCCACCGACAAGCCTGGCCCCAGACCACACCTCTACAGAGTGAGCAAACCCGGCTTCGTGCAAAACACTATAGCTGTCGATAATTTCGTCACTAATCCAGTTGCCTTCTTCATCAGATCTAGACGCACAAGCACAGATCACGCCACGAAAGTTGTGATTGATCGTTATCTTAAAGCGGCGTTGCCTTATTAAGCGGCGCAACCGTCTAGGAGCATGGAATGTGTCAATCGGAAGGACACCTCGGTGTACCGGAGCATACCAACTAACCTGGCCGTCGACGGCCATTGGAAAGACACCTACCCGATAAGCTGCGAGTAATGTGTTGATGGGAATCATTGCGACGTCGTATTATCGACCGTGAGCTACGAATCTACACAAGATGGAACACATACCTCCGAGGCAACTACCCGCGGGGTACGAGTGTCCGTCAAAGCACGTTTCTCCCAAGCGCGTTCTGAACCACTTCGAAATCTGTGGTTTTTTCTTTATACAATCGAAATTACCAATGAGAGTTCGGACACCGTCCAACTGATTAGTCGACATTGGACGATAACCGATGCTGACGAAACTGTTGAGGAAGTCCGAGGACTCGGCGTCATTGGCCAGCAGCCCACTCTGAATCCTGGCGAATCCTTCGAGTACACCTCGGGATGCCCCCTCAAGACGCCGTTTGGCACAATGCATGGAACATATCAAATGGTGACAACAGGTGGTGACCGGTTTGACGCCCAAGTCGCCCCGTTTACACTTAGTGAACCGTATACGATTCACTAACAAACTTCGTTAGTTGAATCGCGATGGCTAAGTCAGCCGGATGTCTCGACCGACGGAGCCGCAACAACAATTCCGTGAGCCTCTAGACCAACCTTTACTGCACTCGCAAGTTCAACGGAACCAGGCGTGTCTCCATGGACACAAATGGTTTGCACCTGAACCTTCGCCAGGACACCATCTACACAGGTGACAGTTCCAGCAAGAACCATCTTTACAACACGATCGACAACCCGGCGACCATCGACCACGAGAGCCTCTCGGTTCTCTCGTGGCACAAGTGCCGCAGCCGACCTATATTGGCGATCGGCGAATACCTCCGAGACAACCCTTAATCCAACCGCTTGTCCTGCCAAGAGCAAAGCTGACCCTGACATGCCAAACAAGACCAACTGGTCATCAACCGCCATCACCGCCCGCACTACAGCATCAGCAATCGCGCGACGTTCTGAAGCCATATGATAAAGCGCGCCGTGTGGCTTCACATGAGCGAGCTGTCCTCCTTCAATAATGGCAATTTCAGCGAGTTCTTTGACTTGATCTAAAACAAGTCTTTCCACTTCCTCCGGAGACAACTCAATAGATCGACGGCCGAACCCTTCCGGATCTGCAAATCCTGGGTGAGCACCGATCGCAACACCGTGATCGATAGCGTGTCTCACCGTTTCTCTCATCGACATCGAATCACCGGCATGACAGCCACAAGCAATGTTGGCAGAGGTAATACTAGACATGAGACTCGCATCCAACTCACGCTCTGAGTGCTCACCGACGTCACTATTGAGATCAACGCTTCTAGGTTTCATGAAGACGACTTCTACGCAACTGACTTCTTAAACATACGAATCAGAATGGAATACCAATCCGAGCATAAAACAGTGTGGCACTTCATTCCCAGAACTAGAACCTAAAATTCGATTGTGTTTTTTAAATCACGCGGTATTGGTCGGAGATACCCTGTCCTGCGATATGATCGTCAAATCCCTTACGGGGCCCTTCACGTGGCAAGAATAACCAAGGTGAGAGAATGACAGACCGGATCGAACTCGGAGGCCTCCAAGTCGACACGAAACTGAGTGATTTCATTAACGACGAGGCGTTACCAGGAACTGGCGTGTCACCGGAGTCGTTCTGGTCCGGCTTTGGAAAATTGGTCCGTAATCTAGTACCGCGGAACCGTGAGTTGTTGGCGAAACGTGATGAACTCCAGAGAAAAATCGACGCCTGGTACTTGAAAAACCGCCACCAGTCCATCAATCTCAAAGCGTACAAAACCGCCCTCCAAGAGATCGGCTACCTTGTTTCAGAGGGAGACGATTTCACGGTGAACACAGCGAACGTCGACCCAGAGATCTCGACTATTGCTGGGCCACAGCTCGTAGTTCCCGTCACGAACCCAAGATATGCGCTAAATGCCGCCAACGCCCGCTGGGGCAGCCTCTATGACGCTCTTTATGGAACCGACGTAATTCCCGAAGACAACGGGGCCGAGCGCACAGAGAACTACAATCACGTACGGGGCGCCAGAGTCATTGCGCATGCACGCGATTTTCTTGATTCAGCATCACCTCTGTCTAATGGAAGCCATGCGAACGCGACCTTGTATGCTGTCGTCGATGGTGAGTTGGCTGTAACACTTAAAGATGGCACGCTCACGGGCTTAACCGAGCCATCACAATTCGTCGGATATCGTGGCGACACCGTCTCACCATCGGCCATCTTACTGAGAAATAACGGCCTGCATATTGAAATTGCTGTCGACCGTACCCATCCCGTCGGCCAGGACGACGCTGCTGGGGTTAAAGACATCGCGGTTGAAGCTGCCATAACCACCATCATGGACCTTGAGGACTCGGTATCGACAGTAGACGCGGGTGACAAGGTAGTCGCGTATCGGAACTGGCTTGGCTTACTCAAAGGCGATCTAAGCGTCCGCTTTGACAAGGGTGGCCGTATGGTTGACCGCGCGATGAACCCAGACCGCATTTATATCGCACGCAACGGGTCGGAAGTCACGCTATCAGGTATTAGTCTGATGCTAATCCGGAACGTAGGACATCTTATGACCAACCCAGCGGTATTAGACAAAGATGGCAACGAAGTGCCGGAAGGCATTCTTGACGCCATGGTCTCCTCAATGATCGGCATACACGATTTGAAGAACCGTAAGAACAGTAGTGCTGGCTCCATCTACATCGTGAAACCGAAAATGCATGGGCCAGAAGAAGTTTTGTTCACGGATGAGTTACTGAGTCAGGTTGAAAGCGCGCTCGGTCTCGACCAGTACACCCTCAAAATCGGCATTATGGACGAAGAACGGCGAACGACCGTCAACCTTAAGGAATGCATACGCGCCGCGAAGGACCGTGTGTTCTTCATCAACACTGGTTTTCTCGATCGTACCGGTGATGAGATGCACACGGCGATGGAAGCTGGTCCAATGATTCCAAAAAAGGAAATGAAGAGCGCCGACTGGATGGTGACTTACGAAGATTGGAACGTTGATATCGGTTTGTCCTGCGGTCTTCCCGGGCGCGCCCAGATAGGAAAAGGTATGTGGGCCATGCCTGACTTAATGGCAGAGATGTTAAAAGTAAAGATCGGCCATCCGAACGCCGGTGCTAATACGGCTTGGGTGCCATCACCCACCGCTGCCACCCTTCACGCGACTCACTATCACCAAACCAACGTCTCCGTCAGGCAAGCCGAACTAAAATCTCGACCTGTAGCTAATCTCGACATGATCCTGACAATTCCGAGAGCTGAAAACCCAAATTGGTCTGCCGATGAAATCCAACAAGAACTTGACAATAATGCCCAAGGCATATTGGGTTACGTCGTTCGCTGGGTGGACCAAGGCATCGGTTGTTCCAAAGTCCCAGATATTAATAATGTGGCGCTGATGGAAGACCGTGCGACATTGCGCATCTCTAGCCAACACATTGCCAATTGGCTACGACACGGCATTTGTACCGAAGCACAGGTGCACGAGACGATGCAGCGGATGGCCGCCGTGGTGGACAGACAGAACTCCGGTGACCCGAAGTATCATCCGATGGCTCCAAATTTCGACGATAGTATCGCCTTTCAAGCCGCTTGTGACCTTGTATTTAAAGGCCTTGAACAACCTAACGGTTATACCGAACCGATCCTCCATGCGCGAAGACAAGAAGCGAAAGTCCGATTCGGCGAATTGAACTAACAACTGAATGAGAACAAGATATCCTTTTAGCAGTCAAGAGATTGTAGAATGCTGTGCCCAACGCTCGAAGATTTATTAATAGGAGATGACCGTGGCCGAAAACAACGCCTCTGAAACGCCCGTTTATAACCCTAAGGCGGAATTCTCCGCCAAGTCCCACGTGAAGTCGCTTGATGAATACCGTGAGATTTACGATCGGTCTATTGCCGACCCAGAAGGTTTTTGGGCTGAACAAGCTGACCAACGGATTACATGGTTTGAAAAATGGCACACCGTTCGGCAAGTCGACTACCACAAAGCTGAAATTGCATGGTACTTAGGAGGCAAACTCAACGCCTGCTATAACTGTGTCGACCGCCATGTTGAGTCTGGGCGCGGCAATGACACCGCTCTCATATGGGAAGGTAACGACCCAGCTGAAAGTAAGAACTACACCTATAACGATCTGCATGCTGAAGTTCAAAAAGCCGGGAACGCATTAAAAGCACTCGGTATTGAAAAAGGCGACCGTGTCTGTATTTACATGCAAATGATTCCAGAGCTGGCGATCGCGATGCTGGCCTGTGCGCGAATCGGTGCGGTCCATTCGATAGTGTTCGGAGCGTTCACGGCAGACAGTCTTGTGACCCGCATCAATGACTCACACTGCAAGGCAATAATCACCCAAGACACGGGTGTACGCGGCACCAAGCAGGACGTAGCAATGAAAGCCAATGCCGACAAGGCTGTTGAGCAGACTCCTAGTATCGAGAAGATTATTGTCGTCCGCCGCACGGGAGCAGCCGTTGAGATGACGGATGGTCGAGATGTGTGGTGGCATGAAGCACTGGGGGCTGCGGACGCGGTTTGCACACCAGAAGCCATGGACGCTGAAGACCCACTGTTCATTCTCTACACTTCCGGATCAACAGGAAAACCCAAGGGTGTGCTTCACACGACGGGAGGATACCTGACCTACGTTGCGACTACTTTCAACTACGTCTTTGACTACCAACCCGGTGACGTGTACTGGTGCACAGCTGACATCGGTTGGGTGACAGGCCACAGTTACATCACTTATGGTCCGCTCGCCAACGGAGCAATCACCATGATGTACGAGGGCGTGCCCAACTACCCGGATTGGGGGCGATTCTGGGAGATCTGTGAAAAACATAAGGTCAATATCTTTTATACGGCACCGACCGCTCTTCGCGCGTTAATGAAGGAAGGTGACACCTGGCCTGAAAAATATGATCTAGGAAACTTGCGACTACTCGGTACTGTTGGTGAACCCATCAAATCACCAGAATGGACTTGGTATCACAAGGTCATCGGTAAAGAGAACTGTCCCATCGTAGACACCTGGTGGCAGACGGAAACTGGTGGCATTCTCATTTCGCCCTTGCCGGGTGCAACACCAACGAAACCAGGCTCAGCAACATTCCCACTCTTTGGCATTAAGCCTGCGTTGGTCGATGACGACGGGGCCATCCTCGACGGTAACGACGTCCGTGGCAACCTCGTTATTTTGGAGTCTTGGCCCGGTCAAATGAGAGGCGTTTACGGTGACCAACAACGCTTCTTTGATACCTACTTCGCTCGGTTTCCAGGTAAATACTTTCCGGGTGACGGCTGCCTGCGTGATGCGGACGGCTATTACTGGATCACCGGACGTGTCGACGATGTCATTATCGTCTCCGGACACAACCTGGGCACTGCCGAAATAGAAGGTGCGATCGGCACACATCCTTCCGTCGCAGAAGCAGCCGTCGTTGGTTATCCGCATGACATAAAAGGCAATGCGATCTACGCATTCGTTACTTTGAAGACAGGTCAGACACCAACTGACGAGATGAAAGCAGAAATCGTAAAAGCCGTCCGGGCAACTATCGGACCACACGCCTCTCCGGAGAAAATTCAATTTACTGAAGGCGTTCCGAAAACTCGGTCTGGCAAAATCATGCGCCGTATCTTGCGTAAAATTGCCGAAGGCGACGTTGACGACTTAGGTGATACCAGCACGCTGGCCGACCCGAGTGTCGTAGAGTCTTTGGTTAGTGGGCGTGTATGACCTTCTGAACCGCCGAAGCATGGGACTCTCTAGGCTTTACGGTGTGGTGGTTGGCTCGCTCATAGTTGGCTGCCTGTCCGTTTTACTGGTAACACATGCTGTTGATGTGCACCGATATCGACAAGCCGAAACCACACAACTCTATGCATGCACCAGCACTATGCCGACTGATGTGCCAACGGTTGGCGTCACTCTCTGTGACGCCAACCCCACATCAGAGCTTGACTTGAGACGAGACTCCGACAACTTGCAGTCGCGCGAAGGGGCACTGGTGTTTGAAGTTGTGGAAATGGGCATATCCTCCGAAGCCGGACTCCAACCTGGAGATGTGATTTACCGAGTAGGTGGTGTCGATGTCGACAGTAGTGCCTCGGCGGCTGACCGCCTCTCACAGATAAACCCTCTCAGTGACACGATCGTAAACTTCCTTCGGCAAGGACGCCCCTATCGGGTCAAAATGAGGAAGAATTGATTGGATATGCTGGTCACAAGAATCGATCGAACATTTCTGACAGTTGCGATACTCCTTGTATTCCCTGCGGTAGTAACACTCAATAATCAAACCGCCTTGGCTCAATCATCGGCTGTCGATCAATTTCGTCAACTTGATCGGCAGGAACCCAGACTTCGCCAAGTGCTTCCCAATGCTGATGCCTTTACGTTTGAGAATGCCTCTCTTCCACATTTTAAAGCCTACGCCGAAGATACGAATGGCAAGCGAACACTTGTCGGACTGGCTTTCTTCACCAACGAACTCGACCCAAAAATCTATGGGTACAAAGCTCAGTTCTGGATGCTAGTCGGCATGACCACAAATGGTGTCCTGACGGGCGTCTCGATTGACTACCACGCAGAACCGTTCGGCTATTTCTCTATTGATCCTCCAAATTACAGCGAGCAATTCATAGGGAAAAGCATTCTTGAGCCGCTTGAGGTGGGCCATGATATCGACGCAGTCTCACGGGCCACGATCACGGTCGAGGCTGCCACACGAGCCATTCGGCAAGGATCGCGTCAATTGGTCCGTCAATTTTTGTCTGAACGAAAATGAATTGGTTAAGTCGGCCAAGCTACATATTTTTTATCTGTGTAAGTCTGTTCACTAGCGTTGCGCCAGCGACGGCTTCTCTCCTGACCAATCAGCCTCCAGAAGAACAGACACTAACACTGGACGACCTCAGTCAACTTGATGCTCTCCTAGAAGAGGAAACCCAATCAGCGTCATCTCTACTCGACCGTCAAACAGTCCTTGACATTGCCGCTCTTGTATTTGTTTTAGCTTTTGGTCTCGTCAGTTTTTTTCGTAAAAGCGATCGCCTAAAAATAGTGAGCCTTCTTCTCTCAGTTATATATCTGGGTTTCGTTAAAGCCAGTCTGGTTTCCATAGTCGATATTTTCGGCGCAATTCGACTAAGTCTACCCGCGTTCTCCTACGCTATTTCCTACTACATATTGATTGCCTTCACCGTAGGATCAACGGTGCTCTGGGGGCGTTTCTATTGTGGTCGCATCTGTGCATTTGGAGCACTCACACAGTTGATTGACCGCATCGTTCCTGATCGATTTCGGTTCGAACTGCCTCCTGCAGTAGATCGCTGGGCAATTTATTTAAAGTACGTGATTCTGGTTGGAGCGGTGCTCTATGTTGTCACCGGTGGCGATACATTGGTCTATCGATATATTGAGCCGTTCTGGATGTTCACGCTTAACGGTAACGCCATCATGTGGACTCTTCTAACTCTCTTGCTACTTTCGACCATCTTTATACGGAATTTATACTGCCGCTATCTCTGCTCGGTCGGCGCTGGTCTTGGATTACTTTCGAACTTAACAGTCTTTCGAATTAAACGATGGAGCGAGTGTAAGACGTGCAAACTTTGCGAGAAAACCTGTGAATGGGGTGCGATCGACGGACCAAAAATCCTGACCTCTGAATGCGTCCGATGTGACGATTGCGAACGACTGTACGCTGATGAAGAAAAGTGTCCGCACTGGCTGATCCTCCTAAGACAGAAAGCTCGTTTTGAACCAAAGAATTAAAGCCTGTCATGCCACATACTTGCTAAGTCGGATTTCCATATGTCCTGGTCAAGACTAGGTCTTCTTACTTTCCTCCTAACGCTCTCTCCCTTAGTTGTTCAAGCTCATCCGTTGTCCTTTACAGAGACCACCCTAGTGCTGAATGTTGACGGGACGTTTCAAGTTGACTTGGTCTGTGACCTAGATGCACTTGCTCTGGGTGTCCCTCAAGACGCGGACGACGCTGAACTCTCAGCGACATTGAATGCCTTCTCGGCAACGGAGCTTTCCAGTCTCACAGCGCGCCTTAGACAATTATTTCTCAGACGCGTTCGGGTACGTTTTGATGGAAATCCAGAGCCGTTTGATGTGACCTTTCCAGACTACCGCACCAGCCGAGCGACCGAGTCGACGATCCCCACTGTGTTAGGGCTAACAGCCAGATTAAGTGGAACCGTCCCCACCGGGGCGCTGGAGGTTGAATTCTTTGCCTCGCGATCGTTTTCGGAAGTCCACTTGACCATAATCGACAAGGCTCGGGACGTTAGCGTTCAATCAATTCTAGAACGCGGCGCTAGAAGCGAACCGTTTCAGCTCAGTACCGACAATGTGCTAATACCAAGTCAAGCAGGCGCATGGCAGTATTTCCGACTTGGCTTCGTCCATATCCTTCCCGGGGGGACAGATCACATCCTATTCGTTTTAGGGCTTTTTTTTCTGAGCCTCAGGGCTCGAATACTCATCTGGCAAGTCACCGCCTTCACCGTATCCCATGCGGTCACTTTGGCACTCGGCGCGGCAGAAGTTATTGCGCTACCACCACAATTTGTGGAACCTTTAATCTCGCTCTCCATTGTGTGGATTGCCGTTGAAAACATCCGAACCCCTCAACTGAGCCGTTGGCGCACCACGGTCGTCTTTCTGTTTGGATTAGTCCACGGTTTGGGCTTTGCGAGTGTGCTAAATGAACTCGGACTACCCAACAATGATCGATTATTTGCAATATTGACCTTCAACGCGGGCATTGAGGCAGGTCAGCTGATGATCCTCAGCCTCGCCCTCGCTACTGTTGGCTGGCTCAAGAATCGGACCTGGTACCGACACCGAGTTGCTATACCCGCTTCGGTAATCATTGGCGTTATTGGACTCGTTTGGACCGTTGAACAGGTGTTCTACTAGTAACGAAAGTCCCGTGATATCATCGTCGTTCGCCGATTTCTCTAACGTTGTGAGAGGTTTCGCATGAAGACAGCTCGTACATTCGTACACATGACCGTATTGCTTGTTCTCGGCTTCGGTGTTGAGACAGCGGTGGCCAATGACTGGCCCAGCTGGCGCGGGCACGCACAAAATGGCGTCTCCAATGATACAAATCTCCCTTCTACATGGTCTGTGGATGGTGAGAATCTCATTTGGTCAGACGCTTGGATCGGGCGGTCAACCCCAGCTGTCTTCGACGGACGCGTATGTGCAAACGGTCGAACTGGAAATGGCGTCACCGAGAAAGAGGTTGTCGCCTGTTGGGATGCCGAGAATGGGACAAAATTGTGGGAGCACAGTTTTGGAATTGCAAACACTACTGTTCCGTTCAACCGCGTCGGCTGGGGAAACGTGACCGGCGACTCGGAAACTGGTTTTCTCTACGCCATGAATATCGATGGCCACTTCAATGTTTTTGACCGCAACGGTAACATCGTATGGACGTGGAGGTTGGCTGAAAATCTTGGCCGCGCCTCCGGTTACGGAGGCCGAACCTCAACACCAGTCATCGATGAAGACCAAGTGATTCTCTCAATCATTGGTGCGCTCTGGGGTGACTACGGTGGTCCACCGAGGCACCGCTACTTCTCTTTCGACAAACAGACCGGAGAAGTGCGATGGATCGCTACGCCGGGCGGAAACGTATTTGACATGAATACCCAATCCGTTCCAATCGTTACGGTCATAGATGGCCAGCGATTACTCATAGACGGAAACGCCGACGGCCACGTCTACGCTCTACAAGCCCGTACCGGAAAAAAAATCTGGGAATACAACCTTAGTAAGCGTGGGATTAACGTCTCGCCGATCGTTGACGGAACTACGGTCTATGTTGCACATAGTGAAGAAAATATCGACCAAGGCACAATGGGGCGCGTCGTGGCCATCGACGCGACCGGAACTGGTGACATCACGGCTACTCACGAAAAATGGCGAGTCAACGACTTGGCGGTGGGTTTCGCATCACCAACATTGTCAGACAACATTCTCTATCTGATCGACAACTCTGCGAATTTGTTAGCGCTCGATGCCGACCGCGGGAATGTTTTGTGGCGACACAGCATCGGCAACGTCGGTAAATCTTCCCCGGTGTGGGCGGACGGAAAACTGTACATCACCGAAGTCAACGGAAACGTTCATATTCTGCAACCGAATGACTCTGGCGTTACAGTTCTCGACAGCGACGAACTCACAGTAGAGGACGGTCGGTATGCCGAAATCTACGGATCATTTGCGCCGGCTTATGGCCGATTGTACTTCACGGCTGAATCTGGAATCTATGCGATCGGAAATACTGCGACAGCGTTCAGCACTGACAATGTGAACCCAAATATCCTCGGCGAGGAAAGACCAAAAGGAGAGGTTGCTCATCTTCAAGTCATTCCAGCTGAAATCATTTTGTCTGCTGGAGAAACTGCTACGTTCGAAGTGCGTGCCCTAGATGCCAACGGTCAACTACTGGGAACTCGGGCTGCCACTTGGACCGTCGATGGTCTCGTTGGCGCCACAGTCTCTCCTAGCGGAGTACTTTCTACCAGCGCCGATACGAATAATCACGGTGGCAAGGTTGTCGCGAGCGTTAATGGTATGACCGCCTCGGCTCAGGTTCGCCTATTTTCACCTCTACCCTGGACAGAAAACTTCGAGAGCGGCCGACCACCGTTTTGGGTGGGTGGCGGTCCGCGTCTTTCAGTTGTGGATGTAGGAGGCCAACAAGTCTTTCGAAAGAGTGCATCTCCAAACGGACTCCACAGACATGCTGTTTACCTCGGCCCCTCAGACATGAGCAGTTATACGGTCCAAGCTGACATGATGGCGACCGAGTGGCGCCGGCGGCGACCAGACCTCGGGTTAATCAATAGCGGATACACACTTGACCTCCAAGGCAACGCCCAGCGTGCGCAACTCCAATCGTGGGCTGCAGAACTTCGTATCGACGAACGTACAGAGTTCGCTTGGGAATCCGACGTATGGTATACGCTCAAGCTAAGAGTAGACCTTGAAAACGATCGAGCAATAATTAGGGGAAAGGTCTGGGAACGAAACGAAACCGAACCGTCGACGTGGACGGTAACGGCCGAAGACCCACAGCCAATCCGAAATGGAAGTCCCGGCCTGATTGCATATTCGCCAATCGACATTTACATCGACAACGTTAGGGTGGTGGAGAATCAATGAATCGACAGAGCTTTATTCGAACGTTAACCGCGGTGTGTTTGATCGCCGGAGGCTTAGTCGCCGACGCGCACGGACAACAGCCAGGCATGTTCGGCAATAGTCCATCCCGCAACATGGTTTCTGATGAGACCGGTTTGCCAGCTGGCTGGGATGCCTCCACTGGCACGAACGTCCTGTGGTCGCAGCCCGTTGGTTCGCAAGCCTACGGAGGTGCAGTCGCCGCTGATGGAAAAGTCTATGTGGGCACGAATAATGAAGGGCGCCGTGACCCGAACATTGAAGGCGACAAAGGTGTTGTGATGATATTCGATGCCTTATCCGGTGAGTTTCTTTGGCAAATGGTCCACGACAAACTAACAACTGGCCGCGTCAATGACTGGCCACTCCAGGGTGTGTGCTCGACGGCATATATGGAGGACGGTCGCATTTACTACGTTTCGAACCAAGCCCAAGTTGTTTGTCTGGACGCCGAAGGATTTACGGACGGTGAGAACGATGGCCCAATAACCGATGAAGCCGATACCTCAATGATGGCCGGCGACGTTATCTGGTCATACGACATGATCGGAGAGCTTGATGTCTTCCCGCACAACTTGGCCACTGGTTCGCCCGTAATTGTGGGAGACCTGTTGTATACGGTCACTAGCAACGGCGTCGACGAGGGCCATGTAAATATTCCGTCGCCCTTTTCTCCAAATTTTATCGCCATTCACAAAGACACTGGTGAGCTTGCATGGGAAAGCGTTGTCGTCGGAGAAAACGTTTTGCATGGCAGTTGGACCAATCCTACCTATGCAGAGATCAATGGTCGAGGACAAGTCATCTTCCCGGGTGGAAACGGTGTGATTTACAGTCTCGATGCTGAGACCGGAGAAACAATCTGGGAGTTCGACTGCAATCCGAAAGACGCCGAATGGATCCTCGGTGGTCGAGGCACGCGCAATAATATTTTGTCCACGGCAGTCGTCTATGACGACAAAGTATTTATTGGTGTGGGGCAAGACCCTGAACACGGTGAAGCACCAGGACACTTTTGGGTTATTGATGCAACTGGAACTGGTGATGTCACCGATACTCATGTCGTTTGGCATCGAGGCGGCGAAGATTTTTATCGGACTATGTCTACTGCAGCAATTCAAGACGGAATCCTTTACATCTCCAGTCTTTCAGGATTTCTGCACGCACTTGATGTCGAAACAGGAGATGAATTCTGGACGTATGACACTTTCGCCGCGGTCTGGGGTTCACCGTTTGTGGCGGACGGCAAAGTTTACATTGGTGACGAAGACGGCGACATAGCAATTCTTCGAGCCGGAAGAGAACTTGAAGAGATCGGCGAGTTTAATCTCGGAGCTTCAGTCTACAGCACACCGATAGCTCACGACGGTGTCCTATACATCCTTACGCGGAACCGTTTGTGGGCACTTCAGGATGGTGCACAAGGTGAACCATTAGAATAGAGAGCATCGCACGTAGACAAAGTCTCTTCTTTTATTGTCGTGCTTCGGGAATCAACTCCACCTCTATTTGGTTATCGTCCCGGATAAAAGTAACTGATGCTGGTTGGTTGACTCGCAAGAGATCTAGGGCGTATGTGTAATCGTAGATATTCGCGATCGATTGTCCGGCAAGCTCCACGATCAGGTCACCGGCTTGTAAACCAGCGGTGTCAGCGGGGCCACCGCCAACAACACCAGACAGTAACAGACCATCAGCCTCTTGGGTGTAATCTGGAATAGTGCCTGTAAAAATCCTCATTGCAGCTTGACTGCCTTGGCGTGCTGGCTGCTCAACCTTTACAAAAGCCGGCGCATCAGACCGTATCGCTAACCGTTCCACCACGGCCGACGCGAGTTCAACGATCCGGTCTATCCCTGCATAATTCAATGTCTCCACATCGTCTGTTGGACGATGGTAATCTTCGTGACTCCCAGTAAAGAAACCAATGCTCGGAACTTCGACACCATTGAGACTTGTAATATCGGTCGGTAGATACGGGTCCTCGATTAACTCAACATCAAATCCACTTAAGCCATTCAACTCCGTGACTAATTCGATCCAAACAGGACTCGTACCAACGGCTTGGACAGTTAATCGATTATCCACCAACCGTCCAACCATGTCGAAGTTAAGGTATGCGGCAATCTCTTCCATGGCTATAGGTGATGTCTTGACAAAGTCGGCCGACCCGAGCAGGCCGAGTTCTTCTCCAGTCCAAAATGCAAGAAGCACGTGTCGCTGGCGATCTATCGACGCCAGGCGCGCGCCAACCGACAACACAGCAGCCACACCAGAAGCGTTATCGTCAGCACCGTTATGGACCTCACCCATTTCACCCTCGAGAGCTAACGAGTTGCCGCCCCGCCCACGACCCAGATGGTCGTAATGCGCACCCAGCAAGACATAGGGTTTTTCAACTTCAGTCGTCTCCGTGGCAGGAAGCACGGCAACCACATTGTGCCCGGTACGAGCCTCTCTATTAATCTCCATCTCCAGCGTCACTTGCGCGCCAGGTATGCTGAATCCAGTCACATGTGGGTTCCCGGTATCAAGCGACGCTTGGACTTCTTCAAGCGTTTGTCCAGTTAACGCAATAAGATGTTCTCCAACATCTCCAGTCACGCTGCCTGCAACAATATTGGACCCAGAGAGCGCTGTGTCGAAAGTCATGGGGACCAGACTTCCCGCATTGGGCGACCGAGGACCTGTTACGACTATCAACCCCTTAGCGCCTCGTTCACGGGCAGCTAAAGCTTTGTACCGAAGACCCGAGTAGCGCGACAGTATGCCCCGAAGTTCGCCGTCAGTATCCTCTGGGAAATAGCGAAGGACCATAACGATCTTGTCGGCTACATCCAGTGTCGCGTAACTGTCATAGCTGAATCCATCAGTTTCAGGAACAGACAACCCATAACCCGCAAACACCAAGTCGCCGGAAACTGACCCACTCTCAGAAAACGACATTGCGCGAACCAGACCGTTTTCCCAAAGTTCGGACTCTCGACCATCTACCATTAAACTGGCACGACTCCCACCATCACTCAAACCGGCCGTAAACTCGAACGGAAATTTGAATCCTTCCACGCCTGGCAAGGGAACCGCGCCAATGAGTCGCAACTGTTCAATAATGTAATCAGCAGCAAGCGTACTGCCTTCGGTCCCTGTCAGACGACCTCCGAATTCATCGTCGGCCAACACCTCAACCAGTGTCCGCGTATCCATGGAAATCGGTTCGTTCGCAGCCGAACAACCGCCCAAGAGCGCGACACATATAAGGACCAGAACTCGAGGCAATTCGCGCATGAAAATCGCTCTCCTTAATCGACAGACAGTGGCTGCTTACTTTCTCACTGACGTGACGAGGCTTTTAAGAACCACTGTCCGTTGTTTAAAGTGTTGAACTATTTTTTTGACTCTGCCCACTTTAGAACTTCGTTGCATGCCGAGTGAAACCGATCCAGTAATTTTTTCGCCTGATCGCCAGAAACAGTTCCAAGTTGACGACAATCGATTTTTGCACGCTTAACTTCCTCTAGCGCAGACCGACGCTCCGTCATCGCATCAACTGGTACACCCATCAGGTTACTCGCCAAGGCGTCTCTCCACTTCGTTGCCAAAATCTCAGCAGGGGAAGCAACATCCGGCACTGAAGCATCCTGAGGTTTAAGTGCCTCTACACGCTCACAGAGCTTTACAAGGCGCGTCAACTTCCGTTCCGGATCTAAATCAGTACCTCTAAAGTAATCCGGATATGTCTCACTCAACCGTGTAAGTGCCTGACCAAAGCGAGCAGCAAGCTTTCGACTAAACTCCAGTGGAATCTCTGGCGCCTGACGCCATCGTTGTCGAAGCTGACGAATCTTGTCCGCCATGTCGTCGACTGGCACGCTCAACATCGATTCAACCTCGACACATAAAGCTTCCCGGACTGCAGCCTTCTCCGCAAATTCCGCACGTCTCTCCTGATGTCTACGGTCAAAGACAGCGTCGCAGGAAGCACGGAAACGTTGCCATACCGCATCTGATTTGTTACGGCGAACCGGACCGATAGCCTTCCACTCCGCCTGTGCTTTCTTGGTTGCGGCCAGTGCCTCATCAATATTGTCTATTTGGACCAACGTAGATACATGGTCACAAAGAGATTCTTTCAGTGCAAGGTTTCTCGCCCACTCTTTTTTGCGTTCAACTAAATCGTTTTTTCTGCGGTCAAAAAACATGCTAGTTGCGGCTCTGAAACGCCCCCATAACTCCTTCTGTTGTCGTTGGGGAACCGGCTTCAGCTGTTTCCATTCATTCTGGAGTGCCGTAATCGTCTTCGCAGTCTTCAACCAATCCGTTGATTTCTTGAGACCGTCGCACTCCTTTACGATCGCTCTTTGGCGAACTAGGTTTTGTTCGCACAGGGCAGCCTCTGTTTCTATAAACGTTTGACATCGAGGAAAAACACCGTCATGGGCAATCTTGAATCGAGTTAAGAGCTCTTGCCGACGGTTTTTAGGAATATCTGACGCTTGCCGCCATTTCTCCATCAGCACTTGAAATTGACTTGCCAGATCCGACTCCTCTAGGTCAGTCGCTTGGCCGAGCCTCTCCATCGAACGACACACTTCTTCCTGAATACCAAGGTTCGCCCAGCGCTGCCAATCCGCAAATTCACGAAGCTCTCGAACTCGACCTAACATTCCACTACGAGCACGACGCAGCTGTCGCATCAGAGCTTCCTTGTCCCGACGAGGAATCGCACCTGTATCGTCTATTAAACGACTGATCGAACGGAGTTGACGCTCGGCCTCCTTTAAAGTCAATTTGTCCGATAAGACAAGACCTTCAACCGTTCGACAACGCTGTATAAGGCGATTCGCATTTTCCTGGTCAGCCTTCTTTTTCTCAGTGTTTTCCTTTTCGAAGAACGCTTGCCGAATCGCTTTGACCGCCATATAGCGCTGACGCAAACCTGCAACAGCGTCGACCGCATCATCTCCCGCACTGAGTGGTGCGAACGACCGCCAAGATTTATCAGTTTTTTTGGAAAGATAGCTGTCAAGCACAGCAACCAGCTGAACCCATCGCTTCATAGTGGAATCGTCCAGCTCCTCTCCGAGCGTTTCCATCTCAACAACAGTCTTTTCCACCTCACTCAGCCTTAGATGGAAATCGCGAATCTCCCTTCTACGTTCTTCAAACTTGGCAAGTCCACGCTTGAACCGTTTATCTAATGCCAACATTTCATCGGCTATTGACGCTGCATCGTCGTGCACATCATCTGCGTCACCCGCTGGCTCCCTCGTCAAAAGCGACCACTTCTGATGCACCTCTTCCGCGGTTTCCTGCTTTGCCGATCCAGGCAGTGATTCAATCTCTTGGCAAAGTGCGTCAGCATCCACAAACAACTGACTGCGCCGCTGTTTAAGCTGTTGTTCAGCGCTCTCAACAGCTTCAATCTTTGCGAGTCGAGACTCGGCACCAGCACGAGCCAGAGTAAAGCGCTTAGCGATCATGGGGTCAGTTGTCGAATCTAAAGATGACCATTGGGCTAAGAATCGCTGAAGCCTGTCTTGGCCTCGATCGAGATTAGTCTCTGTAACTATCGCTTCAACTTTTTCACAGAGCGACAGATGCTCCAAGTGCAACGCGGGAGTGATGGCGACTTGGTCTAAAGCACCAATCGCGACATTCGCACGGCGCCGAACGGTTTTCTGTTTAGCTCGCTTAGCGAGCTCCTCCAAAACGTCTCGAGGTAAATCGCTATCAGTCAAACGCTCGAACGCTGTGGTCGCAACCGTCTTGTCGTCCGACTTCATTGCAACCGCTAAAATCTCCTCAGGAGTATCAAGTTTTGACAGCGCCTCTGCTGCAACCTTATTCCAGACGGCCCTGCGGGCAACCGACCCGATCGAGCGCTGGGTGGTAAGCGCCGCAAGTGCTAATTCGCCAACCGATTCCAACCGGGCGGAACGTGCAATTGTGACCAACTTACTATCAGGCAACACTTCGTAGACACCGGGACTGACGACGCTTGCGTCGTCAGCCTCAATCACCAAGTCACTCAATACCACTTCCGCCTCATCTCGCACAGTCATATCTGAATCGTTTCTGATAACTGACGCAAGTGCATCCAGATCTCCGAGTCTTAACACTGCTTCCATGCGAACAGACGGGTCTTCGTCGCCATAAGCGATCTCAACAAGGAGTTCTTGGTCCTCATTGGAACTCGACATAGAGCGCACAGCGGTAGCGCGCTGTAGCGGGTCTTTACTCTGCCACTCTGGCGAAGATCGAAATTTTTCGAGAAGCTTCATATGATTAAGCCGTCAACTACTGGACAGCTGCAAAAGGATTATGCATACTCGGGACCGGGTTTCATGTGTTGCGGGCAACTTAAATCTGTTGAATTTAAACGGAAAACAGCCTAGTCAATAAGACTTACAAAAGTTTAATTCATTTAATTGGATTTTAAATCCCTAATTCTGGATAAATGCGGAAAGTATTCTCCAATCGCCCCCTTAAATGAAGGAGTTCATCCCATGTGGTATCGCGTATTCACCGTTAGTGTAATCTCTTTCATAGTCATTCTAGGCGCTCCCGCCGCTGCCCAAGAAAACCCAACAGTCGTGCTGGACACGAGTCTTGGGAGTATCACGATCGAATTACTGGAAAGTGATGCCCCAAAAAGTGTTGAAAATTTTCTTGCATACGTCAATGACGGATTCTACGAAGGGACCGTATTTCATCGTGTTATCCAGCAGTTCATGATCCAAGGCGGCGGTATGCTACCGAATTTAAGTCCAAAACCGACCCGCCCACCAATAGAAAACGAAGCCAGAAACGGCGTTACTAATGCGCGAGGAACACTCGCAATGGCACGAACAAATATTGTCGATAGCGCGACATCCCAATTCTTTATCAATACCGTAGACAATGCTCGGTCGCTGGACCACCGCGGCCTGGAACCTGCTGACTACGGCTATACGGTCTTTGGTCGGGTTACAGAAGGCATGGATGTAGTCGACGCCATCGCAGCAGTCGAAACCACTCCTCAAGGCAGCCATCAAAACGTGCCGGTGGACACCGTCACTATTAATTCAATAAAGGTTCAGTAACTCATGCCTAGAAGATCTCTTGTGCTGTTTCTAACGTTGACTCTAGCCGTCTTGTCCACAAGCGTAACTGGACAAGAACCTCAACCCCAACCAAACCCGCAGGTCGTTATCGAAACGAGCGAAGGAGACATCACGGTCGAATTGTTCCGGTCAGAAGCCCGAGTTACAGTTGTTAACTTCCTGACGTATGTCCGCGACGGCTTCTATGATGGCACTATCTTCCATCGGGTTATTCGAAATTTCATGATCCAAGGTGGCGGATTTGATACCGATCTAAATCCGGCCAGCGGTGACCTTCGTGGAGGCATTCTAAATGAAGCCACCAACGGTCTTAAGAACCTTGAAGGCACCATCGCGGTAGCTCGTACAGCAGACCCAAATTCTGGTCGCGCACAATTTTTTATTAATACAGCCAATAATGCTGCACTTGATCACCGGAATACCACTGCCGAAGGTTATGGGTACGCTGTGTTTGGACGCGTCATCGATGGGATGGATGTAGTGGAGAAGATCGAAAGAACGTCAACCTACACTACGGCCCGCGGTCAGGCTGACGTGCCAAGGCAACCTATTACAATTAATCATATTCGACGAACTGAGTAGGTGTCAGACCGCCTCGAAGCACAGGTAATTGACGTTGTCTCAAAGCTCGTCCAGGAGCTTCGAGGACAGGGCACACCGCCTCAGGTCGGCCCCCTCGATTCACTCGAACGAGAGCTAGGTATTAGCAGCCTAGAACGAGTTGAACTCCTGATCCGCCTGGAGGGTCTCTTCAAGGTTCGACTGGGTGATGCAGTCATGTCAGAGGCGGAAACGCCTCGAGACCTGACTCGTGCCATTCTAGTCGCTGACCCAAACGTTAGAGAGTCGTGGACCACGGTCGCCCACGAACCAACTACAGAGACTTCTACCCCGTCAGGTGCCCTCACATTGGTCGATGCCCTTCGATGGCACTGCGACCGACATCCTGAACGTGTTCACATTTATCTTCGGCAAGATGATGGTGACGAACTTCCGCTAACGTACGGCAAGCTGTGGCAAGGCGCGAGTGCTGTGGCCAAAGGCCTTGTGGCCACAGGCCTTAACCGGAATGACACCGTCGCATTAATGCTTCGCACCGAAGAAGCGTTCTTTACTGCGTTTTTTGGATCGCTCATTGCCGGAGGCATCCCGGTTCCTATGTATCCACCAGTACGCGCTGACCGGATCGAGGAATACACGAAACGCCAAGCGTCCATTTTGCGAAACGCCGGTACTCGAATGATGATCACATTCGCGGAAGTGGAACGGGTGGCCATCTTGCTAACCGGACACGTTCCCTCACTCGAATCAGTCGTTACGGTAGACAACCTCATTGAATACGGTCAGA
>CAZWIL010000003.1:0-41308 GCA_964634175.1 uncultured Vicinamibacteraceae bacterium | reverse complement strand
GAGGGCGATGGGCGACTGTATCGTCTGGGCCAGAATACCTCTCCGGCTAACCCACTGCCCTATTTTTCAATTGATTCATATGTTCGTGAAATCGATTTGGTGAACAACACCTGGCGAGTGGTTGAGCGTCGGACGTCTTCGTATCTAACCGGGAATCCGATAAACGGAAGACAGCAGACGACTGGGAGCGACGGCGATGTCGCATACAACATTACAGAGGATGGTGCGGTGAGTCGCGCTTCGGCCAAGGTGGCCATGGAACGCCAAGTTGACCTATATGACCACCCAGCTGCGCTTATTAACCTTGCGCTCACGGAAGGGACCGTGGTGGGCAACCTTCGTCAAGAGGATGGGCAGGACGTTGTTGACATCACGGCACCAGGTGGGCAGACCTACACGATGTATGTTGACTCAACCACTAAGTTCCCGACCACTATTGCCACCACGGGGTATGACACCGTTCTCGGGGATGTGACGCGGGCTACCCACTTCGAGGATTATTTTGAAACCGGTGGATTCGGAGGATTTGCAGCACGTCTGACTCTTCCTCGTGGGATTGGTTCCTCAATTGACGATTTCACGATTTGGGAGCTTCGGGTCGACTCTGCGACTAATCGGGAACTGGATGACCTTAGTGCGCCTGGGGAGGCACAGACCGCGCCCGTTCCAGAGTTCCGAGCTGATGTACAAGTTGAAGAGGTCGGCGATGGACTGTGGTTACTGGCCGGCCAGTCTCATCATAGTTTGCTCGTTGAGTTCGATGAATATCTCGCCTTGGTCGAGGCGCCACAGAATGACGCGCGCACGCTTGCCGTTATTGCTGCAGCGCGAGAACTACAGCCTGAGAAACCGCTTCAATACGTAGTCAACACCCACCACCACTTTGACCACGCGGGCGGTATTCGGGCTGCGATCAGCGAGGGCCTGACCGTGGTCACTCACGAGAGCAACGCGGAGTTCTATCAGGAAATCGCCCAACGCCCGCACACGATCATGCCTGACGCGTTGGCGAATAATCCTCAGGAGCTCGTTCTGGAACTGGTGGCAAACGAGGTCTACGAACTAGGTGAGGGCCGTCGCACACTGGAGATCGCTCGCGTTCGTCCTGACGCGCATACGGATGCGATGTTAGTGGCGTATCTTCCACGCGAGAGAACTCTCGTCGAGGTAGACCTGTACGCGCCGACCTATAGGACGGCGCCGTTTGCAGCGAATTTGCTGCGAACAATCAGCGATCGCGAGTGGCGGGTCGAAAATGTGCTGCCGCTTCACGGTAGTGCCTTTGAGATTTCAGTATTGGAAGAGGCAGCGGAGACAGAATCGACGCGACCATAGTCTTCGTCTAGACCGTAGGTCGCTGTAGACTAATCAGTCTGTGGTCGCACCGAGAGTGTCTCGAGACTGAGACTCGGGGTTGACCACAGACTCATTTAACACGGTGTCCTGCGGATGAAGAATCGTCTTCGAGTTTTTGCTCCAGCATCTGCATCGAATCTTGGCCCAGGGTTTGACGTGCTTGGCCTTGCGCTCGAAAAGCCTGGCGATATCGTCGAGGCTGAGCGTTCTGAGGCTACCGGTGTCGAAATTGTTGAAGTTACAGGCGCGCCAACGCTGAGCGCTGATTCTTCCCAGAACACCGCTGCTATTGCGGCGCAGGCCGTGTTGGACCGGATTGAACCTGCTAAACGGACAGGTGTGCGACTTTGGGTGCACAAACGGATGCCGTTGGCGAGTGGCCTCGGCAGCTCGGCCGCGAGTAGCGTTGCTGGTGCGGTGGTTGTTAATGAATTATGCGCTGGGGGTCTATCGCGTCACGCGTTGGTTGATTGTGCACTGGAGGGAGAAAAGGCAGTTTCTGGCACCGCTCATGCGGACAATGTCGCACCCAGTCTACTGGGGGGGATTGTCCTGATTCGAAGTTATGCTCCTCTGGACCTTGTGTCGTTACCGGTGCCTGAAGCATTGAGAATCGTCGTGATTCATCCGCACGCGCAAGTACAGACCTCGATGGCGCGACAACTTGTCGCTGACCGACATTTCACTATTAAACAAGCTGTGACCAATCTTGGTAACGTTGCCGCGTTTGTAGCTGCCTTGCACTCCGGAGATCTCATGTTGTTTGGCCGCAGTATTCATGATGCCTTGGTTGAGCCAATTCGTGCTCCCCTTGTAACTGGCTTCGCGGAAGTAAAAACCGCTGCTCTTGCCGCAGGTGCGTTGGGATGCTCAATCTCTGGCTCAGGTCCTTCTGTCTTTGCTTTTGCTGCTGCTGATGGTCCAGCGGAGAGGATTGCCGAGACGATGCAACAGGCGTTTCTGAAGGCCGGAGTCACCAGCGACCGTTTCGTTGGACGTGTTAACACGACTGGGGCACGGGTACTTTCAGCCGAAGACGAATAAGAAACATCGAGTTAGGTTCGAGTAATCCGCGACAAATCTTGATGGAAGCTTGTGTTTTTGTCGCAGGAGTTTCTTGGTTTTACGAAAGATCACTCCGTAAAGACTGTCGACTGCCAATGATCGACAACAGCGAGTCTATTGACTGTCGAAATGGGTCGAAGCATCAGAAATCGAGACCCGTCTTCACTGACATCGTAGGCCGGCACATTTCCACCGGGGTCGTTTACAAACAGTCCCGCGAACTGATGTTGGGCCCGCGATGGCACTCCGGTGTCTCGATCGATCGCCACCGACAAGAGGTTGTGTCCCCGGCGGTAAAATAATTCAGCGCCGTTTCCCGACCAAACAGGTTCGACCCCGCCTGCCAATGAGATCCGTGTATTGGATTCACCTACAACAGACCGGAGATATATCTGGTTTCCACCGTCCGCGTCCGAAACGTACGCCAGCCATGTACCATTTGGTGAAATGGCAGGACTTCTCTCGTTGGCAGTCGTTCCCAGAAGGAGTTGTTCTTCGCCGCTCTGAGGATTCCAGACCCAGATGTCGCGTCTGCGATCTTGTCCCCGCTCGTGAAAGAAAAGGTGTGTGTCGTCAGGTGACCACGAACCTGGTGTTCGACCGTCGCCTGATAACAGTGGTTCAACTCTACTGTAGTTTCCGCGTGCGACACGGTAAACGCTTTGGGGACCGCCTCTGTTCGATGCAAAGGTGATCCATTGGTTATCGTTCGACCAGATAGGTGAGTGGTTGTCACCGGCTGCTTGGGTAACCTGTCGGCGTTGGTCGTCAGCGATGTCATAAACCCATAGGTCACGAGTAAAGGTCCCACTCCGAACAGTCATCGTAATTGCTGACTCGTCGGAAGCGACACGTGGTGTGTGATGTGCAGCTGCCACACCATCGATGTCAGATACTGTTCCATTTCTGTCTACCCAGACCAGAAGATTGTCGGCAGATACGCTAGAGTGCTCAGCGGTATAGATTAAGCGTCCGTTTCGGGCTGCCGAGAGGTTTGACCAGCCGAGGAGGTCGAATCCGACTGCAGTACTCTGCACGCCGGTGGCCACCAACCGCGTCGGGCCTGCTACTTCTTGGTTTATGACGTCGATCGGTGTTGCGAAGAGTTCGCCTCGGCGGGCGAATACCAAATGACCAGAATCCACGTAGACCGCTGCCCCGTCCGTCGGCATAATCAGTTCGCGGTCTGACGAATTAAAGTTCATCCACGCAAGTCGCGGGTCCCGGTCAAAGCGTCCCACGGTGAAGATGATCGACTGGTGTCCAGGAAGGAGGACGGGCCAACCGTGCGAGACTTCACCAGATTCCTTGTCCAGTTCACTGACTTGAGTGACGGCCGGATTCGGTGGGTTCCCGGTGGGGTCGGCAGATACACGCTGAAGGCCACGACCGCCGAGGGGAGCAAAGATAATGTGATTATCTGTTCCCCAGGCTGCCCCTGCGGTTTCGCCGTCGACTGCGGTGATCGAGACTGGTGAACCGCCGTCAAGTGCTACCCACCGAAGAAAGCCCGAAGCAAAAAATCCGACCCGAGAACCGTCCGGAGAAAAGAAGGGTTGAGTTGCATGCTCAGTGCCAGGAATTGGTTCGACTGAAAATGTACTGAATGAACGGAGGAATAAACTGCTATGGCCATTGGTAATTGCGGCGTAAACAAGTTGTGAGCCATCCGGGGCAATTGTTACCTCGGTCAGGGTGTGGCTATCTGGTAGCCTGACGTTCAAGGCCTGCATGGGAGGTGGGCTCTCTGGTGGTTGCCGTGTAATCAACCAAGTTGCCGCACCGCTGACGATGGCGATAGTGATGGCAAGTATCGTACCGCGGAGGACCCGTTTTTCTTGGGCTGGTTCTGACGCTGCCATGGTTATCTGTTGTGGCGACGGGTTTGGTCTCCGCCATTCGATTGATACCGGTTGTGTGCGGTTGATAGTGCCTCAGCGATACTCGTTGCCAAGTGAGTAGGCCAGACCACCTTGGCGAGAGGACCGAAGCCCAAAATCCAACTTCGAAGTGTCGCATCTATACAGACGTCTAAGATGAGAATGATTGAGCTATCGGCCTGAGGTTCGATTGTTTGAGAGGAGTGCCACACTCGTTCTTGGATATAAGGTGCTGCCTGCGAGGAAAACTGGATTTTGACCTGTTCTGGTTCACCGTCATGGATGCCTATTGAGTGGGGAAATGTAGTTTCTCCAATATCTTCAACCACTTGGAATTTTTCGTCGAGTACCGTCAGGTGTTTTATCCGGTCGATGGCGAACGTCCGCATTTGCCGATACGCGGAAACGTAAGCAAACAAATAGAGTCCACCTTGTGCGTAAACTAGCCGGTAGGGGTCAACGCGGTAGGACTTTTCGCGACCGCTTGAGAATGAGTGATATCGCATTACCAACCGCTGTTGATGGAGTACGGCGTCCAGCAGTTGGCCAATTGTGCGACGCTGTTCCAAACTGTCGCCGGCGGGCGTCGGAATTGACTTCGCATCGATCGCGGCAGGCAAGCGGTCAAGAAAAGCCTGCATTCTTGGCCCAAGTGCTTCCTCGAGTTTGGCAAACGCTTGGCGCAAATCGTCTTGGAACGGTGTTCCAGTCAGACATTCCATGACAGTTCGACTGAAATACAACGCCGAGAGTTCCCCGAGTGTGAAGCTTGTATCTTCCAGTCCATTGAACGGACGACTACGTAGTTTCCAACGTTTCTGCCCCTCGTACATTTCATCATAGAGAGCAAACCCTGCTTCTTGAAGGGCGTCGAGATCTCGACGAATTGTTCGGGTTGTGACTCCCGCGAGTTCGGCCATGTTGCGAATCGTAACTCCTCGCGATGCCTCTATTTCACGGAGGAGACGCCACTGACGGATCACTTCGCCACTGCGAGCCATTCTGAGTTTCTTTATCCTAACTTTCTGAAACCGCCGTTTCGACAACTCAATAATAAATGAAGCTGACTGTGACCTACCCTGTCACACCCTTCGCCTACAGTGACAGAAGATCAAAGGAGAGAAGAATGCTTCGATTTCAGCCATCAGTCGTCCGGCAGTTTAATTTTGATTCTCGCCAGCCGACGGAAAAGTTTGTCAAGACAGTCGAATCTAAACACGTTAGGGCACAGTTGAGAGACCTCTGCGCCGTTTGTTGTGAAAAACCTGCACGCTTGGCGTTAAGTCGTCAACAGGGTCAGAGTCCCGCAAAATTGTGTTTACGGTGTCACCATACGGTAATGCGGCATCAGAAGATGCTGAGCGCCAATTTATCTTCTGCGGAGCGGTCGTTTTCAGTACGCGAACTATCCTCAGTCCGACGGGCTCGGTTCAGCGGGGACCCCGGTCTTATCATTCCAAGGGGCCAACACCCCCCGGAGGAGGTGCGTCGCGCTAAACTTACGGCTAGCCGCCGCCGCGCTCAAGCTGCGGCCCGCCGTGAGCTGGATCTACTCGATCGTACCGCCTGAGGGCCATCCATATCAGGGTCATTACGCTGTTCTCAAGATAATTCCGCTGGCGAGCACCGTCCCACAGTTACTCGGGTCTCTGTCCGCTACGGAGTCATACGCGGGACAAAGTTCTTGTGGTCTGAGACGCCTTAGCTCAAGCGAATTTGGGTTAAACCTTGTCTCGCCCGAAAGAATGTCAGACTAGAATAGGAACAGAAAGGGCTATGGCCTCTCGGTTTGAGCCTACCGTGCCACTGGCTCTGGAAGGGATCTATGTTCTGGCTCTGGATTCTACTGATCGTTCTCAGCGGGGTCGTAGTTTATGACCTCTGTCAACGCCGCCACGCAATTCTGCGTAATTTTCCCATCATCGGGCATTTCCGCTACTTTTTTGAATCTGTTGGACCCGAGTTTCGACAGTATATCGTAGCGGACAATGATGAAGAGCGCCCCTTTAGCCGCGACCAAAGACGGTGGGTCTATGCGTCGTCAAAACGTGACAATGTCTACTTTGGATTTGGTTCCGACAATGAGATGGAACGATCTCCAAACTATCTAATCGTCAAGCACCAAACTTTTCCGCTTAATGCTCCGGATCCGACTGGTGCTGATTACGACCCACAACACCGAATTCCTTGTGCGAAGGTAATTGGCGAAAGCCGAGGCCGCACGAACGCATTTAGGCCACCGTCTGTCATTAACATCTCAGGGATGAGTTTCGGTTCCTTAAGCGGTCCTGCGGTCGAGGCCTTAAACGAGGGTGCTGCGATTGCAGAGTGCTTACAAAACACTGGAGAAGGGGCGGTCTCGCAGCACCACTTGTGTGGGGGTGATCTCGTCTGGCAGATCGGCACGGGATACTTTGGTTGCCGAGACGAGACGGGGAATTTCAGTATGGCGCGCTTAAAAGAAGGAGTTGCGCGTTACCCGACGGTAAAAGCCATTGAAATAAAGCTTAGTCAGGGCGCAAAACCAGGAGTCGGAGGGTTTCTCCCGAGTCGGAAAATTTCACCGGAGATCGCAGCCGCTCGTGGAATACCGCTGGCCCGTGACTGTGTAAGCCCAGGATCCCACCGCGAATTTCACGACGCTGACAGTTTGCTCGATTTTGTGGAGGCCATGGCTGATGAAACTGGTCTTCCCGTCGGAATTAAATCGGCCGTTGGCGAATTGGCATTCTGGAATGATCTTGCAGACAAGATGACTAATACTGGCCGTGGCGTTGACTTTGTTGCAATCGATGGGGGAGAAGGCGGTACCGGGGCTGGTCCGCTTGTTTTCACCGACCATGTGGCACTTCCATTCAAAGTAGGTTTCAATCGGGTCTACCAGATTTTTCACAGGGCAGGGATTGCTGAAAACGTTGTGTTCATTGGGTCAGGCAAACTCGGGTTTCCTCAAGATGCCCTTCTCGCGTTTGGACTTGGTTGTGACATGATCAACGTTGGCCGGGAGGCAATGATCGCAATTGGCTGTATTCAGGCGCAACAATGTCATACCAATCGTTGTCCTACGGGTGTGGCGACGCAGAATAAATGGCTGTCTGGCGGTTTGGACCCAAGTCTGAAATCGGTTCGTGTTGCCAATTACATAGTCGCGTTACGTAAGGATTTACTCTCGCTTACGCGCGCGTGTGGTGTAGCCCATCCTGGTCAGGTCAAGGCTGATCAACTTGAATTTCTTGACGACCGATTCGGTGCGAAGACGGTCGCTGAAATTTTTGACCGGCGTATAACATGATCGGGAACCAGCCGCCGTTTCATTTTTGCCGTGTCTAGACAACAGAAATTCAAACGTCGTCAACCACGTGTGCGGCCTCGGTCACGAAGTAACCGATGGATGGCGGCGCTGGTCGCGGTTGGCGCGGTAGTTTTGGTCCTGTGGGCTGTTTTTTCCGGCGGGAACATGGGCGCAAGCATGGTCCAACCCAGGGCATTGTCGGTTGATTTGCTCCGAGTCGAGATTCTCCGTGAAATTGTTCATGATACGACGGCGTATACCCAGGGTCTCCTCTGGCGAGATGGGTGGTTGTACGAAAGTACGGGCCAATACGGTCAATCGCGCCTCCGGCGTATCGATCCCAAGAACGGCACAGTAGTACAGGAAATCTATACTCCGCCGGCTTTCTTCGGCGAAGGGTTGGCGACGGTTGGGAGCCATCTGATCATGTTGACGTGGAAGGCTGAGCGTGCTTTCTCGTACGACGTTACGAGTTTTGAACCGGTTCAGACGTTTCGATATCGTGGCGAAGGTTGGGGGTTGTGTCACGATGGCGACCAAGATCGTCTGATTATGAGTAACGGATCTGACAGCCTGAGTTTTCGGGACCCAAGAACGTTTGAGCAACGGGGTGCGATACGTGTGAAATTACGTGACCGGCCGTTATTTCAGTTGAACGAACTTGCATGCGTGGGAGGGTTGGTTTACGCAAACGTTTATCAAGAGCAGTACTTTGTTGCGATTGATCCCGAGACCGGCCAGGTTACGCGTCAAATTGATGCATCTGGATTGTTAACTGCCGCTGAAGCGAGAAATGCAGACGTTTTGAACGGTATCGCGTACGATCCGGGTTCTGAGACTTTCTACATTACCGGAAAGCTTTGGCCTAAGATGTTCGAGGTTCGTTTTGTATCACGATGAGTAAGGCGGAACAGGGCGCTGGCAGAAATAACAATAACGTCTTAGCGTCTTGGAACGGCCCTGCGAGTTCCCGATTGACCACCCGAAAAGCCACTAGGTGAAGCTGTGGCCCCATCTGATGACCCGGTTCGGGTCGAACCACCGCCTCCCGAGGTTGCCGTTGTCGTAGCTGGACGACCGACAGGGCGCTGGGTGTCGACCGTCCGAGGACGTACTCGGGTGTAGCCGCTGCCGTTCACCGCTCGCGCGGACCCCTGTAAGTTGGGAATGATGACGAAAGGGCTCATTACCGTGCTGCCGTAAAAATAGGGATTGTAACGCCCACCCCAATAACGTGAACCCAGAGGTGTTATGTAGTACGGGTAAAGATCTGAATACCAGATCGGATCGTAGAATCCACCAAACCCACCAAATCCCCGAAAGTTCCCAGCCTGTCTTGATGACCATGTTCCCCGTCGGCCTCGTCTCTCGATAACAAACCGGTCCGGGAATGACTGAGCGACCAACAGGTCGATAATGTCGTGGTTGAGCCCGGCGTCATCTAAGCCGACCAAGGCATTACTATTTAAGGACAGCTGCGGTTCGGTCTCCACGAGTAGCGCCTCAACCGCTCTTACTGCCGTGCTTCGACTAGCTTCCATGACGTCAGCCATGTCAGGGGGCTCGGCGCTTTCTCTCCGAGCTTGACTGATAGCGGATGACTGAATTGCAGCAGCAGTTCCTAGTGCCCCGCCGATGTTGCCCCCGGTGTTTGATTTGGATGGATTGTAGCGTCGCACTTCTAGCTGTTGGTGGTCGCCCATTTCGACGAATTGGACGTCTACCCAATTTGATGTGGATGTTAAGAAACTGATGCCACTGAGAATCCTTGTCGGCATGTCATCACAACGGATCTCTGATTTGGTGAATAGTCGATGTCCGTCTCGCGACCATCGATTTTCTTCCCAGCCACGACATTCGTTATCGACGATGTCACGTCGAGTTCCATTTGCGTTGATCGCGCGTTCGACCAAGAGCTGGTCGCCTTCAGATACTGTCATCTTGACTTCCGGTCCATTCATCGTGAGACAGACCGACGTGCGTTCTCTAACTTCTTGAGATTCCAATTCAAGTGGAGCAGTACCGTCAGGACTCTGGAATTCTTCTTCCGAAAGCTGCCAACAACCGAGCCATGGCAGCCAATGCCGATCAACGCCGTCAGATTGTTCTGCTGCAGCTGGCCCAGCTAAAAAAAAGGTTGCGAGTGCGATGGTGACCAGAGACGTTCGCATGAGTTTCTCCTGCTAGTGTGCATCAAAAAACGACCTGAATGCCACCAGAAACCCGAAGTCCGGACAAATCGATCGGTTCGAAACCGGTGTAGTCAAGATTCATTGGTGCGGATGCCCACATATACCGGGCCTCGCCGGTTAAGAATATATGTCGTGAAACCTTAATATCGGCTCCCATAAAAACGTGGGAGTTCAAGGCCCAACCTTCTGAAAATAGTTGAGCAGTGAAGATGGTTAGCCCCGGATCCAGGGCGTCCACAAAATCGCCTGTCTGTTCAAGACGGTACCAAAGCAACCCTGCTCCGCCGCCAACGTAAGGCGTGACGGGTGCTGAGATCCATACGAATTGTCCGACCGACCGACCGCGGGGCAGAAGCGCCAGCTCGAAGCTACCAGTTAAATTAAATTGGGTTAGCGATGTTCGCTGTTCAATTGGGTTGCCGTCATCTTCGATGAATTCCCGATCTTCAGAGGAGGTGTTAGTGCTTGCGTATTCCAAGCCGACCAAAGCATCAATTCGAGGCCTGACAGGCAGGCCAATGTCGAAAGCGACACCTTTTTGACGAAAGGCCGTCTTTTCAAGGGTCAACTTTTCGGTTAAGAAGGAAAAAACGTCGCTGTCGCCTCTAGTGTTCACCCACAAACCGCGGATGCCCAGCGTCACCGACGGACGGCCAAAAAGGAAGTCTGGTGCTCTGTCCACGGGTTGCCCGAATAGGGATTCCTTGGCTGGTAAGTTTCGTTCTGGCGGTTCTGCTGCCGCTGCCGTCGTTGCAACGATCAAGACCAGTAGAGACACTACATAGGTTCTGGGCATCATTCTTGTTCGCGATACGAAGTATTTAAAAATAGCATCTAACGGAAGTTCTAGATAACTGGAGTGTAGTTGAGGGGCCATTCATTTGGTGATCTTAAGACCGTCTACTTCTGCGGATAGGGTCCATATGCTATGCTGCCGTTACGGTTCCCGGAACTGGGTTGCGGGTGACCGTGGAGAGCGTATCTCAGGCGTTCTCCGTCGTCTGGAGTTTTAAGGACGACATTGCCTTTTGTGCCCCGTGCGGGGCTTTTTTGCTGGAGCAAAACGTGGGGCCTCGAGGCGCAAAATGGATCACTGCGGTCGTTGTGACGCTACTGGGCGTCGGGTGGGTCGTTTTGTATGGCGCGCCGGGTGTTAATTCTGCTGCAGCGTTTCAACAGGATTTTCGAACACTCTTAGATCAGCGGTTGTCTTCCCCGAAAAAACCAAGCGGAGCAAGTGAGTTCTATTTTACGCGGGGTGTCTATTCGTCTCCGTGGAGATGGAATTCGTGGGCCATCGATTTTCCGAAAGCTGATCGCCAATTTATGGCGGCGGTGAATACGCTGGTGGACATGAATGCCTCTGAGCGAGAGAACGCGGTGCGACTGGATGATCCTGAGCTCAGGCGCTTCCCGTTCTTGTATATGCTCGAAATCGAAGGGATGTCGTTAACGCCACCCGAAGTTGAGGGATTGAGGGACTATCTGCTGGCTGGTGGGTTTCTTGTGGTCGACGATTTCTGGGGCGCCTACGCGTTTGCCAATCTGGAACAGGAGATGCGCCGGGTTCTTCCTGAACACTCAATCGTAGAGATTCCGCCGGATCACCCTATTTTCAATATGGTTTACAGGATCGACGAAGTTATTCAGGTGCCGGCGATTGGCAATTACTACGGTGGTCGAACTTGGGAAAGAGACGGCTACGAAGCCTTTGTGCGAGGCATTTTCGATCACAAAGGTCGACTGATGGCAGTGATCAATGGCAACACCGATCTAGGGGATGCTTGGGAGTGGTTTGAAAGGCCTGAGTACCCACTTCAATTCTCGAGCTTTGCAGTTCAAATGGGCGTGAACTTTATCGTTTATTCGATGAGTCACTAGTCGGGGAAAAGTGGGATTGCGAATCCAACCTTGACGAGAGAGAATCGTGCTTGAGACAGTCTTTGAGTTTTTATTTAAGTACCGACCGCTGATTTATCAGCAAGGAGATTTTGCGTTCCGGACCTCTTGGTTCAGTCTCCTTGCCGTAGTAATAGCGGGAGTTGCCGGATTTTTCATTTTTCGAACTTACCGCGAGGTCCGCGGAAATAGCCAACAAGTCGATCGAACTATTTTAACGGTCGTTCGAATTGGCGCCTTGGCCCTGCTTGTTTTCTGTCTTCTGCGGCCCGTGTTGGTGCTCTCTTCCGTTGTGCCTCAGGAGAATTTTCTGGGGGTGTTGGTCGATGACTCCCGCAGCATGCAAATCGCCGATACGGATGAGACCCCGCGCCAGGCCTTTGTGGCGTCGACCTTCGGGGATGTTGAAAGTGAAACGCTCTCGGCGTTATCCGATCGATTTGCACTGCGGTTTTTCAGTTTTTCGAACGAAACAGAGCGCGTCAATGATGTGGGCGCCTTAACCTACGAAGGGACCGAAACCCATCTTGGCCAGGCACTTGCCCGCGCACAGGACGAATTGTCGGGCGTTCCACTGTCTGGACTGGTGGTCGTTTCTGACGGGGCGGACAATGCAGAGGGAGGACTGGGAGACGCGTTGTTGCCTCTGCAGGCCGCGGCGGTTCCGGTGTTTACGGTTGGTCTGGGCCGTGAGGAGTACGACCGAGACATCCAGATGAGCCGTGTCGAAACGCCTAGCCGCGTGCTTAAAGGAGCCTCACTGGTTGTCGAATTGGTTGTGACTCACCGTGGTTATCGTGGGGAAACTGTCACCGTACAGGTTGAGGACGAGGGACGAATTGTTGGCACGGAAGATATCCAGCTCGGCGCTGAGGGCGATCCACAAACTGTCAGAATGCGTTTTACCGCGAATGAAGAAGGCCCCCGACTATTTAGTTTCCGGGTGTCGCCACGCCCTGGAGAAATGGTCACACAGAACAACCTGCGTCAAACGCTAATAGTGGTTGAAGACCGGAATGAAAAACTCCTGTATTTCGAAGGTGAGCCGCGGTGGGAGGTGAAATATCTCCTCCGGGGCGTCGAAGATGATGAAAATCTGCAAGTGGCCCTGCTTCAACGCACGGCCGAGAATAAGTTTTTACGCCGCAATGTTGATGGTCCGGATGAACTCGTCGGTGGATTTCCTCGGACGCGGTCAGAACTGTTCAAATACCGTGGTTTGATCTTGGGGAGTATCGAAGCTGGGCACTTCACGCCTGATCAATTGCGAATGATTGCTGATTTTGTCAATCATCGCGGTGGAGGCTTGCTGATGCTTGGCAGTCATCGATCGTTTGCAGAAGGTGGCTACGCTGGAACACCACTTGCCGATGTCCTACCAGTTGTTTTGGACCCGACAGGCGTTGACAGCGAGGAAAGCTTTTTTCAGGAAGTTCATGTCGAAACGACTCGTGCTGGGGCCTCCCACCCGTCGACATTGATTGCTGAGGACGAGGCTCGTTCCGTTGAGCGATGGGGAACCCTTCCGCCGGTGACGATCGTAAATCCAATTACTGAAGTCAAACCAGGTGCAACGACCCTACTCAGAACGTCAGATGATTTGGTGGTGTTAGCGTTTCAACGGTACGGCGCCGGAAAGTCTATGGCGTTTCCTGTCCAGGATTCTTGGATGTGGCAGATGCACGCGGATGTATCTGTGGAGGATATGACCCACGAGATTTTCTGGCGGAGACTCATCCGCTGGCTTGTTGATGGGGTGCCGGACCAAGTCGTGGCTAGGATGCAACAAGACCGGGTTGAACCAAACGAGCTGGTGACCGTTCTTGCTGAAGTGGGTGATGCCAACTATGAAGACCTGAACAACAGTTCCGTGACAGCTATCGTGACCGGTCCATCTGGGGACCTAATTGAATTGCCCATGGAATGGACGGCCGAAAAGGATGGTGAATACCGTGCGACGTTTACCGCAGCGGATGAAGGCTTCTATGAAGTGCGTGTGGAAGCAACCATCGACGATGACTTCCTTGGTGAAGACACGATGCATCTTCAGGTAGCGCCAAGCGACAGTGAATTCTATGATTCGACCATGGGTGCATCGCTGCTGGAACGCGTCGCTGGGGAAACGGGCGGTCGATTTTATACACCCGACACTGTGGCGAGTTTGCCTGACGATATTCAGTATGTCGGCGGCGGGGTAACGGTTGTCGAGGAGCGTGACCTGTGGGACATGCCAGCGTTGCTCCTACTCCTGGTTACATTGGTGCTCGGTGAATGGGGCTATCGGCGTTACAAGGGGTTGGCATGAAGCGATTCGACGCCCGACAGGTGATTGTCTTGGTGGTTGTCCTGGTGTCGATGAGCAACCCCGCAATTGAAGCTCAGACGAACCAGACTCATTTGTTGGTTATTACCGGTCTGGGCGGCGACCCCGATTACACGCAGCAGTTTCATGAGTGGGCGATGACTTTAATCGGTGCGGCAGAGAACCGGTATAACGTGCCGCCAGAAGGGATTACTTACCTCGGCGAGAAGCCGGACCTTGATCCAGAGGCAATTGCCGATCGGTCAACCCGCGAGAATGTCGAATCCGCAATTCAGACGATTTCTGACCGGGCTTCGTCGGGCGATCACGTGGTCATAGTGCTTTTTGGTCACGGAAGCTTCACGGATGCGGCTCGTATCAATCTTCCGCGGCGGGACTTGTCCGCGGAGGATTTCGCTACGCTGCTTGAAAAATTGGATGGACAGCAAGTGACATTCGTTAATACTGCAAGTGCTAGCGGTCCCTTTGTTGAAACATTGTCGGCTCAGGGTCGAACAGTGATGACCGCGACAAGGACAGGGGGCGAGCGAAATGCCTCGGTCTTCGGGGGTTATTTTGTGGCAGCGTTTGCGGGTGGTGAGGATGATGCTGACCAGAACCGAGATCGGCGCGTGTCGATGCTGGAAGCCTTCTCTTATGCCCGTGCGCGGGTTGTGCAGAGTTACGAGGCTGACGGTTTATTAACCACTGAACACGCTCTGTTGGACGACAACGGCGATGGAGAAGGCACTGACGAGCCAGATCCACTATCAGGCGACAACCCGGATGGCTTGGTAGCGCGCACACTCTTCTTTACGAGTGGAAGCCAAGGGCAGCCTGGCCGCACATTCAACAATCCAGCGCTTGAAGTCCTCTATCAGGAACGGCAAGAGCTTGAAGCGCGAGTCGATGACTTAAGACGAATCCGGGGCGGGAGCGACCAGCGGCAGTACCAAGAGGAGCTTGAAAAAATCATGATCGAGCTGGCGCTTAAGAGTCGAGAAATCCGTGAACTCGAGGCAGTTTCAGGTAGCCCAACGGACCGCTAATGACAGACAGTCGCGAGTCAACGTTAAAACCGACGAGGTTTCCGAATCGAGTGAGGTGCGTGCCACGGCCAATGACTTCTGCGGCCGTGTCAGGACTTGTAGTTTTGAGCCTCCTTGCGTTGACACCAGTTGGTGCAGGTTCGAGTCTGGATGTCTCCAGTGAGAATCCTGAATACGATGGTGGTTTCACATTCGTTCGGTTGAGCTACGAGATGAGCCTCCGCGGAGGGTCTTTCCTTGGCGGACGTGATTTGCCGTGGGCGCACGACTACCCGAGAGCCGAGCGGAACCTGACGAAAATTCTTGACGAAGTGACCTCTCTGAATCTGTTTCAGGGTGCCGGCGCCGGGAACGTGTTGGCATCCGGAGACTCCGAGCTTCACAGATTTCCGTTCGCATATATGTCGGAACCCGGCTATTGGACCCAGACAGATACTGAGGCGGAAAGCCTGCGCAGCTATCTACTCAAAGGTGGGTTTTTGATCTTTGATGATTTTCGCGGTGAGCATTGGTACAACTTCGAAGCGCAACTGAAGCGAGTGTTGCCAGATGCCCAACTTGTGGAACTTGATATTTCACACCCGGTTTTCCATTCATTTTTTGACATTAAGACTCTCGAAATGGACGATTGGATGTATGGATTACCTCCGAGATTTTTCGGTGTTTTTGAAGATAACGACCCAGACGCCAGACTGATGATAGTTGCCAACTACAATAATGATATCGGCGAGTACTGGGAGTACTCTGATACGGGTTGGCTACCGATCGATCTAACAAACGAAGCTTACAAATTTGGCGTCAATTACGTGATGTACGCAATGACACATTAAGGGAGGCTCAAGAATTTTTCCTGAGGCCTTCGAAAGTAAGGAGCACCATTGGATCTTGATCTAAAGCCGGACGAACCCAGAGACCTTGAGGCGCCTGATGACATCGCCCTGGCCGATAAGCTGAAAGCTGGTCGCGAAGGCATCCTTGCGGAATTACACAAGCTCATTATTGGCCAGCAGGAGGTAATCGAACAAACCCTTCTGACCCTGTTCGTCGGAGGGAACAGTTTGATCGTGGGAGTGCCTGGGCTTGCGAAGACATTGCTCATACAAACCATGGCGAAGGTGTTGGACCTTAAGTTTTCACGAATTCAGTTCACGCCAGATTTAATGCCATCTGATATTACCGGCACGGACATCATTCAGGAAGATCCTGAGACTGGTAACCGCAAGATGATCTTTGCGCCAGGGCCAGTGTTTACGAACATTCTCCTGGCCGATGAGATTAACCGGACCCCGCCGAAAACCCAGTCAGCTTTGCTGGAAGCGATGCAGGAGCATCGGGTCACAGTGCAGGGCAGGACTTACGAGCTTGATGAACCGTTTTTTGTGTTCGCGACGCAGAACCCGATCGAGTTGGAGGGCACCTACCCCCTTCCCGAGGCTCAACTCGACCGTTTCATGTTTCACATCGTCATTCAACATCCGCCCGAGGACGAAGAGCTTGAAGTCGTTCGCACGACAACGATAGTCCAGAAACCCGAGTTTCAACATGCGGTGACTGGTGCCGACCTTGTTGCGTTTCAGCAACTGGTGCGGAAGGTGCCGGTTTCGGAGTCAGTTCTGCGCTACGCGCTGAGCCTCGTGCGTACCAGTCGGTCGAAGGGGCAGGATGCGCCTGATTTCGTGAAAAAGTGGGTTGCGTATGGAGCCAGTGTCCGCGCCGCGCAGTACTTGATCCTGGGGGGCAAAGCTCGCGCCGTGACTCAGGGACGTTACCATGTCAACTTCGATGATATCCGGGCATTGGCCAACCCGGTGCTTCGTCATCGTATCCTGCTTAACTTTCATGCTGAGTCCGAAGGCATCACCTCCGACCAAGTGGTTGAACAGTTGCTCGATGCCGTGCCGGTCCCGGCATCGAAGATGTAGATTGCAAGATGGATACTGAGCAGACCGTTGCTGGAGCCCGGTTTGTCGATCCGAAAGTTCTGGCGAGGATTGGCAGTCTTGAACTCTTGGCACGTACGGTCGTTGACGGTTTCATTAACGGGTTACACAAGGCTCCTTATTTAGGAGTGTCGGTAGATTTTGCTGAGCACCGCGGGTACATGCCTGGAGATGACATCCGCTTCATTGATTGGCGAGTGTTTGCTCGAACCGACCGCTTTTACGTTAAGCAGTTCGAAGCTGACACCAACGCTAATTTTTCGGTCATGCTCGACGTGTCCCGGTCGATGAACTTTAAAAGTCAAACACTGACCAAGCTCGACTATGGACGTTACCTGGCGGCGTGTCTGACCTATTTCTGCACGAGGCAACGTGACCGGGTTGGTCTGGTTACCTTTGATGCTGACATCGTTACTCGGGTGCCTCCTTCGGCGAAACATCTGGACGTGATCCTGCACGAACTGGATCGCATTGACGCCGGTCAGCCTGGTTCTCTCGAGCGGCCTTTCTTCCGCGCGACCGAGTTCTTTAAGCGGCGAGGCATTATCGTAGTGATTTCGGATTTCTATGAAGATCCAAAGAAGGTTGTCGACATGCTTAAGCCGTTGAGCTATGGGGGCAATGATCTGATTGTCTTTCAGGTTTTGGATCCAGCCGAGATTGATTTTCCATACGAGGACCCAACGAGCTTTCAAGACCTTGAGACGGGCCGAAAGATGCCCGTTGTGCCAGCGAAGCTCCGAGAGCAATACCGCGAACTAATTCAGGAGCACATTACTGCTTTGTCGAAACTGTGCGGTGAGAATCGGATTGATTACGCGTTGTTTAATACCGCTACGCCAATTGACCATGCGTTGTTTAAGTTTCTTGCGATGCGAGAGAAATTGAGTCGGGTGCGCTGATGGGTTTTCTGGCTCCTTTGTTCTTACTTGGCTTGGCAACGCTTGCCGTGCCCGTGATCATCCATATGATCCAACGTGAACGAAAAGAGGTCATTGAATTTCCCTCATTGATGTTCATTCGTAAGATTCCTTTCCATTCGTTTCGCCGGCAGCGAATTCGAAACTGGTTTCTACTACTGCTTCGGTGTGCTGCCGTGGCCCTGTTGCTTGGGGCGTTTGCACGCCCATTTTTTCCGGCAGGATCGCTGGCCGCAGTGACCTCAACAGCCCGTGAAGTCGTGATTTTGCTCGACCGGTCCTACAGCATGGTGTACGACGGCCGTTGGGACCGAGCCAGAGATGCCGCCCGGGACGTGATCAATGGATTGAGGGCTGAGGACCAGGCGACCGTGATTTTGTTTGATAGTGGAGCTCAGGCGGGAGCACGTTCGACTACCGACCGGGCGAGTCTTCTAGGACTGGTCGAAGATGCAGAGACCGGTTCCGGGGCAACTCGCTACGGTCCGGCGATGAAACTTGCCGAAGGGATCTTTGATGGCTCGAATCTTCCCGAACTTGAGGCAGTGTTGATAAGTGACTTTCAACGCATAGGCGTAGAAAGTGCTTCGGGAATCCGTTTTCCTCAGGGCACCATCGTGACTCCTATTTCTGTGGCGACTGAAGCCGCGGTAGAAAACGTAAGCGTTGCCGGCGTCCTGTTTGAGCGAGAGTTTTTTTCGGGGCGCGAGCGCGTTTCCGTAGTCGCGCGAGTAACTAATCGCGGGGAAGGTCCAGTCAGTGCGATCAATCTCTCCCTGGCAATAGAAGGGCGAGATGTCGAAACGGTAGCGACAGATTTACCAGCTAACGGGTCAGCAACCGTGAATTTTGCGCCAGTCACGGTTGGTGCGCGCCCCGTGACTGGTACGGTGCGGACTGACGGCGACCGTCTTCCTACTGACGATGTGTTTCACTTTGTCATTTCGCCTGGCCAGGTGGTGGGCGTGTTGGTTATTGGCAATGACCGTAGTGGTCCGGCGGATGCTTTGTATCTGCGTCGTGCCTTGGGCATTGGTTCAAGCCCGGCATTTGATGTTACTACTACGACAGTTACGAGTTTTCGAGCCCAGGATTTGCTGGACCGACAGGTCGTGGTGCTGAATGACGCAGGCCCTCCGATTGGTCCAGCAGGCGAGGCGCTGCAAGAGTTTGTTGCGAACGGCGGTGGGTTGTTGGTGGTTGCTGGTGAGCGTAGCGAATGGCCAGCAGACGCCCCTGATCTGTTGCCTGGGCCGCTTGGTCGCCCAGTCGACCGAGCTGGTCGTGGTGCGGGCTTGGGTTTTGTGGACTATAGCCATCCTGTGTTTGAGTTATTTAGCGCGCCGCGTAGTGGTGATGTCACTACTGCGCGGTTTTTTCGGTATCGTCCAATTGAGGTTGATGAATTAACTTCCGTCATTGCTCGGTTCGACGATGGGAGTCCTGCGCTTCTCGAGCACCGAGTGAATAGTGGTCGGGTGTTCTTTTGGGCGTCAACGCTCGACAATTTTTGGAATGATCTTGCGCTAAAACCCGTGTATCTGCCGTTTGTTCACAGGCTGGTTGAATATTTGGCAGACTATTCGCCGTCGCAACCTTGGGCATTAGCGGGCCAAGTGCTCAATCTGGCTGAGCAAGATGGTCTCTTGGCGAGTGCCGGTCTCAGCGACGCTGATCTTGTGGCGATCGCGCCCTCTGGCGATCGCATTCCGGTTAGTGAAGGGGCGCGAGCAGGTTTTCTGACGATGACCGAACAGGGTGTATACGAGGTGCACGACGCTACGACTACATCCGATTTCCCGCTGACGCTAGCAGTGAATGTGGACTTGACTGAATCAGATCTTACGGCAGTCGATCCTGAGGAATTGGCCATTAGCCTTACGGGGCGTATGGTGGATGGACAAGCTGCTGTAGCTCCCACGGGTGAGGCCAGAGTGTTTGCGTCTGAGGATTTGGAGCAGCGACAGGGTATCTGGTGGTATTTACTTATTGCGGTGTTTATGCTGTTTGTCGCAGAGACGGTTGTGTCGAATCGACTTTCACGGACTGCATTAAATGCTGACTAGACAGTAAAGACTGGCGGATGTGACATAGGTATGTTGTACTCGGGTAATTGGAACCAAAGGGTGACAGAAGAATGGGCATAATATCCGGCCAATCGCTCCTTCCTACCGATCGTGACGAAATTCTTCGAGTGATCCGTCAGGTGCGAAATCGGTGGCGTCTGAGGATCGCGCTCCGAGGCTTCGCGGTTGTCATTGCTGCGTTGCTGGGGACACTGGTTGTGTCGGCGTGGGGGCTTGAGGTCTACCGGTTTACACCAGCTGCAATAATCACATTTCGGATCGTCACGTACGGTGCTCTATTGGGGTTCGGGTGGTGGTTCTTTGTCCGACCCTTGCTGCGCCACGTTTCTGATGAGCAGGTGGCGCTCTATCTTGAGGAACACGAACCGTCACTTCAGGCAGCTGTGCTAAGTGCGGTCGAAGAAACGCGAAAAGGTGACCGCGCGGCTGGCCTTGACTACTCCCCGAAGTTAGTGGGGAAACTCGTTGAATCCGCAGCGGAAAAGATTCGCGATGTAGACATGGGCCGGGCCGTTGAGCATCAGCGGATTCAGGGCTCGTCTGGGTGGCTCGGGGCTGGTGTAGTGTTAGCACTGCTGCTATTTCTTTTTGGTCCAACCTATTTGCGACACGGTGTCATGGCGCTGCTTACGCCGATGGGTAGCGCGGAAGCCGCCAGCCCTTATCGGATCGCCGTTTTTCCTGGCGATGCGACAATAGCTCGCGGTTCCGACCAAGCAATTACCGCAACCTTGGATGGCTTCGGAACGGATCAGGTGACCCTTTTTGTACGGTCAAACGAAAGTGTCCCGTTCGAACGATTGCCGCTCATTCCCCTTGAAGACCCAGGCCTGTTTGAAGTGCTTTTGTTTGATGTGCAGGAGAGTACCGACTACTTTGTGGAAGCGGTCGGCGTGGAATCTGGGACTTTTACCTTGGAGGTTGTGGACCTGCCTTACGTCGAACGTCTCGAGCACGAGTATGTCTTTCCATCCTATACGGGACTTGAGCCGCGATTGGTCGAAGAGGGTGGCGATATCGCCGTGCTGAGTGGGACAGAGGTTCGACTCCGCGCTTTTCCAACGCTGTCCACCTCTGGTGGACAGATGGTTTTGGATGAAGAAAACGAGACTGACCTCGTTCTCGAACCGGATGGTTCCCTGACCGGTCGGTTTGTAGTTGAAAAAGACGGTTTCTATCGGATCGACTTGGAAAGTTCTGAGGGTGAGATGGTGACGGCCTCGCCTCAATTCACCATTGACGTGTTGACCGACCAGCCTCCCTCTGTCATGTTTCTCAACCCTGGACGTGATACTACGGCGAGTGCGATTGAAGAACTTTTTATCGAGGCACGTGCCGATGATGACTTTGGGCTGCGTTCTCTTGACTTGGTCTACAGTGTCAATGGTGGTTCCGAAGAAACGGTTCGGCTCTATAGTGGCGGCGAAAATGCACTGACAGAGGTTGCCGCCGGCCACACCTTTTTTCTTGAAGACCTCCCGCTGGAGCCGGGTGACTTTGTTTCCTACTACGCCCGGGCAACTGACCGTAACCTTGCCCAAGAGAACAAGGATGTCAAAAGCGATCTTTACTTTGTCCAGATTCGTGCTTTCAGCCGAGATTTTCGAGCTGGCCAATCGCAGGGCGGTGGCGGTGGCGGTGGCGGTGCCGGTGGTGCCGACCCGAGGGCATTGTCAGAAGCACAGAAGGAGATCGTGTCCGGGACTTTCAACGTCGTTCGAGACGAAGATTCATATTCGGCTGAAGAGTATCAAGAGAATGTCGTTTTTCTTACCTTGGCTCAGGGCCGACTCCGCGAGCAGGTCGAGACGTTGCTGCGCCGGATGAACAGTCGGGTGATGCCTGCGGATCCTGCATTTCGTTCGATTTCTGAAATTCTTCCCCAAGCGGCGGACGCCATGCGTGAGGCAGAAGAGCAATTACAAGATCAGGATGCCGACGGGGCACTTCCACCTGAACAGCGCGCATTGCAATTTTTACAGCGAGCAGAAGAAGCGTACGAAGAGGTCATGGTGCAGATGGGTGGCGGCGGTGGCGGCGGCGGCGGGAGCCAAAGCCAGGCTGCCGAAGATTTGGCCGATTTGTTCGAGCTGGAACTGGACAAGTTTCAGAATCAGTATGAGACGATGCAACGAGGGGAACAGCAGCAGGCAGACAACACAGTAGACGAGTTGATGGAACGATTACGCGAGCTCGCTCGGCGCCAGGAACGTGAAGCGGAGCGTCAGCAAAGACGATTCCGCGGGCAACAGTCGGCCCAAGGTGGAGGGACAGCGGCGCAGCGAGAATTGGCCGAAGAGGCCGAAGAGGCTGCCCGGCGGCTGGAACGATTAGCGCGCGAACAAAACTCCCCGCAGATGATGGACGCGGCCCGACGACTTCAGCAGGCCGCGGATGCAATGCGGCGTGCGGCGGCAAACAGTGACAACCTTGGGTTTTCCGAAGCTGGAGCGGCACTGGATCGTCTTCGTGAAGTTCAAGACCGGCTTCGACAGGAGCAGACGGGTCGACTTGAACGCGATATTGATGAAGCATTACGGCGGGCTAATCGTTTAGCCGACGAAGAACGTGAAGTTGCCAGCGGTGTCAATCGACTACCGGATTTGAATGACGAGCAACGCCTTGAACAGTTGCGGGGTCTCATGGAGCGCAAGGATGCCATGGAAGCCGAAGTAGCTGACCTTGAGCGACAGATTGATTCCACATCAGCCGAATTCAGACGCGAGGAACGGAACAGCTCGCGGAGTTTACAGGACGCAGCGAATAGCATTCGAGACAACAAACTTAAGGAAAAGATCAGATATACCAAAGGCGTGATTCGCAGCCGTGCGAGCGACACGGCCGAAGCCTTTGAGGAGCAGATCACAAATGACATCGAAGATCTTCGAGAGCATCTCCGTGCCGCTGCAGAGGCCGTGGGCAACACCCAGGGTGATGCCCTGACGGAGGCGCTCGATCAGACCCGGGATCTCATGCGCGGCCTGGACTCCCTAGAGCACCGTATGTGGTCTGAAAATGAGAATCAGTCAGGCGAAGAGGGCCAACAGGGACAGGGGCAAGGTGGTCAACAAGCTGGTCAGACTGGGTCAGGCCAGCAGGGTAGTGAACAACCCAATCCCGCCGATGGGCAACCAGGTGTTGGCGATTCTTTGGGCGGTGCGTACGCAGGTGGTGGATATGGCAATCGCCGCCCGACCGAATTCGATCCGGACGATATTCGCCAATGGCAACGCGAGTTCCGTCAGCGTCTCGGCGAGGCCCAGGATATTCGACGAGCACTTCAAGAGGAGGAATTCTCGGCCGGCGATCTGGATGAAATAATTCGTCAGATGCAGCAGTTAGACGACACTCGAATGTACCAAGATTCGGAAGAGATCGCCCGACTTCAGAGTTTTTTGAGAGAGGAACTGAAGCGCTTCGAGTATAGGCTCCGCCGGGAGATTGACGACGAAAACGAAGATTTATTTCTCGCTTCGTCAGACGACGTGCCGCCCGGTTTCCGCGACATGATCGAAGAGTACTATCGAGCACTGTCACGAGAGAACTGATAGTCATATCGCCATCGGAATTCGAATTTGAGAAGAACGAATCTTTCAGTTTAGTTTAGAGCCGCGGCCGACTTCTGTTTCGCTAACCGCAACGATTTAATAGAGCTCACTGTGAAACGGTTTATCGCGATTGCTGTATCCCTGGTACTCATCGGTAGCGCGAGTGGCTTGGCCCAATGGGGTTGGCGGCGGACGCCTCCCAAATTTCCAGCTGAGTTTCTTTCTCATAGAGATTTCACGTTTTCGCGGGTGCTGTATCAGAGTGACCGAAGAGAACCCGGCGGACAGGGATGGTATACGGACTATCCCACGGCAGATCAAAACCTGATGGTTCGGCTTTCGGAATTAACCACGACGAGCGTAGGGTTCGATCACCGAAATACCCCTGATCATGTTGTCGTTACTTTGGACGACCCGAAACTTTTCAACTACCCCTTTTTGTTTATGTCAGATGTTGGAACTCTTTGGCTCAGTGATGAGGAGGCAGTCAGGCTGAGGGAGTATCTGCTTAAGGGTGGGTTTCTGTGGGTGGATGATTTCTGGGGACCACACGCGTGGGACCAGTGGATCGGCGAACTTAGAAAGGCTCTTCCTCTTGCCGACTATCCGGTTGTCGATATTCCGATGAACCATCCCATGCACAAAACGATGTTCGAGGTGCTTGAGATACCACAAATCCCTTCGATCCAGCATTGGCGACGCAGTGGAGGGGTGACCACGTCTGAGCGTGGCTTACGAAGTGACGATGTTCATTTGCGAGCAATCACAGATGAGAACGACCGTATTCTCGTCTTGATGAGTCACAACACAGATATTGCCGATGGATGGGAACGTGAAGGTGAGGATTATGAGTTCTTTTATCGGTTTTCAGTCGATGCCTACGAACTTGGGATCAACATCGTCGTGCACGCCATGAGTCATTAATCAACCTTGCCTTATCTCGAAACAGTCGAAGTTGGACCCGACAAGCCCGCTACGGCTTCGGTGATCTGGATGCATGGCCTTGGGGCTGATGCGAATGATTTCCGACCAATCATTCCTCAGTTGGAATTGTCATCGGACTTAGCGGTCCGCTTTATTTTTCCTAACGCACCGAAGCGCCCGATCACCATTAACAATGGCATGGTTATGCGGGCCTGGTACGACGTGACTGGATTCGATCGACGCGACCAGGATGAACAGGGCATCCGCCAGTCGGCTGCTTGGATTGACGAACTCGTGACCCACGAAGTGGACCGTGGCATTGCTCCGCAGCGGATTGTTCTGGCGGGATTTTCACAAGGTGGCGCGATGACGCTATTTGCTGGGCTTCGGCGTCCAGAATTACTCGGCGGGTTGATTTGCTTGTCCGGGTATCTCCCGCTTGACCAGGAGCTCGAACCCCTTGCCGCGAAGATGCCCAAGCCGCTGATTTTTCAGGCGCATGGAACGGCCGACCCAATTGTGCCGCACATCCTAGGACAGCAGAGTCATCAATGGTTGCTGGATGCCGGCTACCAAGTTGAGTGGCATGAATACCCAATGGGTCATGAGGTGTGTTTTGAAGAAATTAAACACATCGGCGATTGGTTGACCACGGTGTTCTCTTAAAGTGTCACGCTCGTAGATAAGCTTGTAGTCCCTCCCAGCGATATTCGATCTCGGCGATGTCGGGAGCTGAAAAGGAATAGTTGCCCCGTCGCGACTTTGTGGTCGAAAAAATCCCACGGCGCTTGAGCATGTAGAGTCGGATTCCTGGGATGGTTGCATCTAGGTTCAACATCAAGAGTAGCTTGCTATACAACTCTCGGAGCGCTGTTAAATCCCCAGATCGATGCAGTTCCCATAACTGGGCATAGATGTCAGCGTACATCGCGCCGCCGGTCATTATGCCATCAGTGCCGAGTCTCATCTCGTACAGCCACGCCCGACCGAACGCAGCTCCAAAAATCCGCTTGATTCGCTGGGGGCGATGTTCTGCCAGGTCTCGCATCCGCTTATGGACCGGCTCACGTTCTTCTTTCACGTAGCCAAGATTTGGAAACTCACTTGCCATGTTGACAATGAATTCGACGGTTGGTTCAACATCTGGTGCGCCGCCACTTGTTTGAATGAAGACTGGTCGCGATGTCACTTGGCAGAGTGCTTCGTAGTACTCTTGAAAATCCTTCAGCGAACGTGCGGACGTCGGTGGAATGGCGATCATGCCGTCTGGGTTGAGCGATTCAGCATGATGAGCGTACTCAAGCATCTCTCCGGTGCTGTCCGCTTGGACACCAAAGACGACCGCGGGTTGCTTGCCACGTGCTGCCTCGGCAATCACCTCCATGCCTCTGAGACGTTCTGCCTTCGAAAGATAGCGCTGCTCGCTGGAGTTTTGTGGCCAGACAAGGCCATGAACGCCACAACGGTCAAGAAAATCAACCTCTGTTGAAAGATCCTCGTAATGGAGAGTGCCTTCGATTGTGTATGGTGTGCTCAGGATTATAAAGGCACCCTGCAGTGGTTTTGTTTCAGCAGTGATAGCCAGTGGCCGGACTGCGGACGCGAGACTTGCAGTACCCACGGTCGCGAGCCACTCCCGCCGTGTGTAGTTCATACTCATCGTCGGAGCAGTCTATACCGAGATTTGTCGCCGTTCTACAGTGTTCGAAATTATCTGAGGTTGAACGGTCAAGTGAGGTAGGCTGTTTACGGTTTGAAAACCGTTTCGAATTAAGCAGGAGGCTGGAGTGAAAGCACGTTTAACGTTGATGGTTGTCTCGTTATTCATCACCGCTTGCGGTGGGAATGGAGATGACGATTCCGTGTCCGTAAGTTCTAAGATGGTCCCGTCGGCGGTGGCACCGGGTATCGACGCCACGACGCTCATGGCCGAGATTGAAATCCTCTCGTCAGATGAATTTGGTGGTCGCGCCCCTGGGTCACCGGGTGAGGTTCTCACGATTGCATACCTAACTGAACAGTTTGCGGACCTAGGTTTAGCGCCTGGGAACCCTGACGGTAGTTGGGTGCAGGGTGTTCCGCTCGTTGGAATTACACCTCTGGCGGGGAGTGAATTTCAGGTAACGACGGACGGTGACTCACGTGAATTGGAGCCAGGCAGGGACTATGTAGCATGGACGAAGCACGTGGTCGATCAAGTCGAGATCAACGCAGAATTTGTCTTTGTGGGCTACGGAGCCGTCGCGCCGGAGTATGAATGGGACGATTTTGGCGATGTAGATGTTGAGGGAAAGATTCTACTTTTCTTAGTGAACGACCCACCCTTGAATGACGTGTTCGGTGGGTCGGCTATGACCTACTACGGTCGCTGGACGTACAAACACGAGATTGCGGCCGAACGAGGAGCGGCTGGCTCGTTCGTCATACATGAGCCCGGACCAGCCGGGTATCCATGGGAAGTGGTCGGGAGCAGTCCTTTTGGCGAGTCATTTGACCTCGTCGCGGCTGACAATAATCTGAGCCGGGCCTCAGTGGAAGGTTGGCTTCAGCGGTCGGCCGCCGAACAGATTGTTGCAATGGCAGGATTGGACTTTGACGAGTTAAAGGCGAGGGCCGCTGACCGTTCTTTTCAGCCAGTCCCTTTGAAGGTGAATGGCCACACGCAGGTTCGAAATTCTCTTCGGACAATTGATTCTGAGAATTTTATTGCGAAACTTGACGGTAGCAGCGCGTCCGATGAGATTGTGATGTACGTAGCTCACTGGGATCATCTCGGGCGAGATGAGGCCCTTGAAGGCGATCAGGTCTACAACGGTGCCGCTGACAACGCTACCGGAACTGCGGGACTGATCGAATTGGCGAGAGCCTTCACTGAAGCCGAAGCGCGCCCTCGGCGCTCGATTGTCTTTCTTGCTGTGACTGCAGAAGAACAGGGACTGTTGGGGTCTAAGCATTACGGTGAGAATCCGCTGTACCCACCTGGCCAAACGGTGGCAGCGTTTAATATGGATGTTCTAAATCAGTGGGGGCGAACTCGAGATTTAACGATTGTTGGGATGGGTCAATCAGAGCTTGATCTGTATGCAGAGGCGGTTGCGGAGCGACTAGGGCGTACGCTTAGTCCAGACCCGGAGCCTGAGAAGGGGTTCTACTATCGGTCGGATCACTTTTCCTTTGCAAAGGCCGGTATTCCGGCCTTCTATGCCGACCCAGGCATTGAATATTTGGACAAACCCGATGGCTACGGCATCGTCAAGCGGGAGGAGTACACCACCAATGATTACCACAAAGTGTCAGACGAAATGAAGGCGGATTGGGACCTCTCGGGCGCGGTTGAGGACCTGAACTTTATGTATGAACTCGGAACCACTCTTGCGGACAGTGATGCGTGGCCGCAGTGGAGTGCGACCTCGGAGTTTAGGGCACTTCGTGATCGTCAACGCCCGTAGTGTCAGTGGTAATTTGGTGTGCGGCATTCACAATGAATGCTAGTCGTCTGCTGAAATCTGTCGCAGCATGGCAATCCGCTGTGTCACTGGTGGATGGGAATAGTGAAGAAACACATCTAGTGGGTGTGGCGTCAAATTTGCCAGACTGTCCGCTGAGAGTTTCTTGAGTGCGCTGATTAAATCTTTGCCGTGTCCTGTCGTGGCGGATGCAAAAGCATCGGCCTCAAACTCGTGCTTTCGAGAGCTTGCATTGACATACATGGAGAGTATGAGATCGACCGGCGTGAGTAATAATCCAAAAAACACGAAACTTGCATAGACCGACGTTTCAGTCATGTAAAACGCGTCGAACAGCAAGTCGTTTTCCAGTACGAGGGACAGCAAGAAGAAGAGCATTCCCTGGTAAAGGATTTGGACTAACAATCCCTTTAGAAGGTGTCCTTTCTTGTAGTGACCAACTTCGTGGGCCACCACGGCTACCAGTTCTGGGACAGAGTAGTGCTCGACGAGCGTGTCGAACAGACCAATTCTTTTGTTGCCGCCGAAGCCAGTGAAAAAGGCATTGGCTTTTGAAGAACGTTTGGAACCGTCGACGACGAAAATGTCCCTGAGCGGAAATGTAACTGACTCGGCGTACGACACGATCGAGGTTCGGAGGGAACCCTCTTCGAGTGGAGTAAATTTGTTAAACAAAGGCATGATCAAAGTGGGTGCGACAAACTGGACAGTCAAGAGGAAGAGGGTTGCTGCAGCCCAACACCATAGCCAAGCCGATGATTCAGCCCATTGGAAGAAAAAGAGCACCCCAGTCATCAAGATTCCGCCGAGAGACACGGTCAGGATGGCACCCTTTACAAAATCAGTGATGAAGGTGAGGAAAGTGGTTCGATTAAAGCCGAACTTAGCTTCAATTACGAAGGTGCCATAAAGTCCGAAGGGTAGTCCTAGTAGCAGTGAGCCCAGACCTAGGGCCCCGAAATACATGAGTCCGGTCGGAATGGCGCCAAATCCGAATCCTCGGACTCCTTGGTCGAGCCATTCGAATCCGCCAAGGTGCCACACGGCCAGTACAGCAGCGAGGTTGATCGCATTACGAAGCAAGCCGAAGTTGGCTCGACTGCGGGTGTAATTTTGGCTTTGGGCATATCGTTCTGCGTCGAAGACATCAGAGAACTCAGTTGGTAGTGTGGGGCTGAGAGCTCGCAACGTCAGCCTATTAGACAAAGTTGACAGAATGAATTCAACGATGAGTGCAATGATGATGAGGGCAGAAAAGAAATTCACGTGTTTCCTCGTTTAGGACTTAGAAATGAGTGTTTCCGACTGTAAATCGACAGAAATGTGCGGACCATAGCTTTTCTTGGGTATGGATCTAATTCATTGAAACCAGTGGTTTTGACACAGCGTTGCGAGAGTACGTTACTCTTATTATCCCTGTATTTCGACTATTAACGACTGGCGACTGAGTCGGTCGAAGACGTTTTAATAGACATTAAAGATATGGCCGTTTCTTTTCAAACAGCGTCGGAAACTTATCGACCAATCGATCTGCGGAATATTTCCCAAACGCCGCAATGGGGTCTCCTGCAAGATGAATTGCAGCAGGCTATCAGGGTTGTGGGCGAAGTCTTGCCGTTTCGAACCAATCAATTTGTGCTCGATAGTCTCATTGACTGGTCGAAGGTACCTGACGACCCCATTTTTCAATTAGTGTTCCCGCAGCGTGGAATGTTGGAGGACCGCGATTTTGAAGGTGTTCAATCTGCCTTAGAGAATGGTGACGGGCCAACGAACCTTGCGTCGGAAGTAGCTCGAATTCGCGAAACATTGAATCCGCATCCTGCCGGCCAAATGACCCATAACGTTCCGCTGTTGGATGGCCGAGCACTCCCTGGGCTGCAGCACAAATACCCAGAGACGGTACTGTTCTTTCCAGCACCCGGTCAGACTTGTCATGCGTATTGCACTTACTGTTTCCGGTGGGCGCAATTCGTTGGCCGTGAGGATCTCAAGTTTCAGGCGCATGACACTGATGACCTTGTGGAGTACCTGAAAGTCCATCCTGAAGTGAGCGATGTGCTCATTACAGGCGGCGACCCGATGATCATGCGAACGACTGTTCTGCGCCGGTACATCGAGCCGCTGCTAGTACCGGAATTGGAACATGTCCAAAACATCAGAATTGGCACTAAGGCTCTTGCCTATTGGCCACAGCGTTTTGTTTCCGATAGAGATGCTGACGACTGTCTCAACCTTTTCGAGCAAGTGGCTGACGCGGGCCGACATCTTGCGGTGATGGGACATTATTCTCATCCTGTCGAATTGGAACCTTCCATGGCCACCGAAGCGATTCGACGAATAAGAAACACAGGGGCCCAGATTCGAATGCAGGGGCCGTTGATTCGTCACGTCAACGATCGACCGGAGGCGTGGGCGGGTCTGTGGAGTAAAGGTGTTGGGCAGGGTCTGATTCCCTACTATATGTTTGTGGAACGCGACACCGGAGCGCGGAATTATTTCGAGGTTCCGTTGGTTCGCGCCTATCAGATATTTAAGGAGGCCTACTCTCAGGTCTCCGGGTTGTGTCGCTCGGTCCGCGGACCCTCGATGTCTGCGTTTCCTGGAAAGGTTCGAGTTCTCGGTGTTGTGACGCTTCGGGACATGATGGACATGAATCTTCTCGATATGATCAGGGAGTCTGCAGGTTTTGAGTTGTTAGGTGAACCGGAGCGTCAGTTGATGGTTTGTGATTTTGTTCAGGCTCGCAACCCGGACTGGGTAAGGAAACCTTTTTTTGCTGAGCTTGACGAAGACGCGGCATGGTTTGATGATTTGCGGCCGGCGTTCGGAAAACAGAAGTTCTATTTTGAGGAGCCGAAGGACCTGAGCCACCAACATTCATTACTTGAACTGACTGAAATGTTGCTGGAATAGGGTTTTCTCAAACCCTGTTATTGAGAGGGTGACACGCTGAGAGAATGAACGATCTTTTGTTTCTGTGTGTTGCAAATTCCGCACGCAGTCAGATGGCTGAAGGTCTCGCGCGGCAATTATTTGGTCAGAACGTACGGGTTCAGAGTGCTGGATCTCATCCCTCGAGTGTCAACCCGTTAGCCGTTACAGTCATGCAGGAAATCGGAATTGACATCAGTCAACAAACATCCAAGAGCGTTGACATGGTGGATGCCGATGCGGTTGACACGGTCATTACCCTCTGTCGACAAGAGGTCTGTCCGATCTTCTTAACGAGTGCGCGACAAATGCATTGGCCACTCACCGACCCGGCGACTGGGCCCTTAGACCAAGACGCCCGTTTGCAATGTTTTCGCGATGTTCGCGATGAGATTGCGAAGCGACTAAAGTCCCTTTAGCCGATGTTTCTCCCACTTGGAGATGAACCGAATCCGCGTGGCACTCCGTGGATGACATATGGTCTGATTGCTGCCAATACGGCAGTTTATCTTTTGATTGCACTGCCAATGAGTGGCGTGCGCCCCGATGCGGCCGATCCATTATTTAGAGAGTATCTACAGGTTTTATTTGAGACCTTTCCCCAGGGGCGGTCGGCGGAGGCGGAAATCGTCCAGCAGTTAACGGCTTACGATCTTTTCGTCTTCGACTACGGATTCAGGCCGGCAGCGCCGGTGCTAAGTGCATTATTGACGTCAATGTTTCTCCATGCCGGCTTCGCACATCTGGCTGGCAATATGCTCTTTCTCTGGATCTACGGTGACAACGTAGAGCATCGCTTGGGCCATGGTTTGTTTCTGGTTGCGTATTTGATCACAGGTGTTGCTGCCACTCTATTTCACAGTGTGTTTGCGCTGGGTTCTGCGTTGCCCCTTGTTGGGGCTTCAGGTGCGATTTCCGGGGTTTTGGGATTCTATTTTCTATGGTTTCCTCACAACCGCGTCCGGGTATGGGTGTTTTTCTTTCCTTTTTTCATGCACGTTATAAAGCTCCCGGCAAGAATCGTATTGGGGTTTTATTTGGTCTTTTCGAATGTGCTTCCATTTCTAGTTAGCCAAGGTGGAGCTGGTGGTGGTGTAGCGTACGGCGCGCATATCGGCGGATTTGCGGGAGGATTGGGCTTGGCGTGGTGGGCGCGGCACCGTAACGTGTTGAACCCTCCCCAAGAGTACCGTGAGGTACCGTCACAGGCGCCATTCTCGAAAGGCGATTTGGTATCTGATTTGGTTGAAGAGGGTCGATTTGATGAAGCCGCTCAGGCTTATTTCCGTGTGGATTCTGACGATTCAAGACAACTCTTAACGCCACGGCTTTCTATTCTTTTGGCCGACTGGCTCGCACAAAACCGTCACTCGAGAGCGGCGCTAGTCGTTTACCAGCGCCATCTGCGCGACTATCCACTGGGACCAATGGCTGCTGAGGCTCATCTAGGTGCAGGACTGGTTCAGTTGAATGCATTTGGTCAGCCTGTTTCGGCCTATCAACATTTAGTTGAGGTCTTCGATCATGAACCGAGTCCGTCTGTAGGAAGCTTGGCCCGTCAGGCGCTGAATGAAATCGACCGGCGTCGAAAAATCAGGGTTCACTGACTTCTGCTACCGCGGTTTGTTTCTTCCCCTATAATTGGCTGTAGATTCACTAAAACACCGTATTGGGACGTCGTTCAATGGTAGGACACGCGGTTCTGGTCCGTGTAATCGGGGTTCGAATCCCTGCGTCCCAGCCAATCTACGGTATTTGTTCTGCACCTCGATTTGGTGAATGACAACAGGCGCATTGTCACGCAAGGAGCTACGGCGTAACGTTGCTTAATTCATGTCGACCAAGAACGTGGCGTAATGCTCTCTCGAGGGTCGGGTGTCCGAACACAAAACCAGTTTGTTTAAGCCGTTCTGGTTTGACGCGCGCGCTTGCCAACAAGAGTTCATCAGCCATTTCTCCAAACATAAGGCGTAGGGCTAAGGACGGTATCGTAAACACCGTAGGACGGGACAAGACATGCCCGAGTGTCTTTGTAAACTCGGCGTTGGTTACGGCGGTTGGAGCCACGACATTAACTGGTCCGGTTAAAGTCTTAGTCTGTAACGCATGTAGCACGCTGGCTACTACATCGTCGAGGGTTACCCAGCTCATATACTGTCGACCGGAGCCCATTGGACCACCAAGGCCCATCCGGAATGGTGTCAGCATCCGACCGAGCGCACCGCCAGTCGGCGTAATCACAATCCCAAGTCTTAGATGGACCACACGGATGCCCGCCGCTTGAGCCGGTTCGCAGGCTGCTTCCCAAGCTTGACCGAGTTCGGCCAAGAAGCCTGTCCCAGGGGCCGATGATTCTGTCAGGTTTTCGTCTCCCCGGTCGCCGTACAAACCAATTGCGGATGCGACGATAAGCGTTTTCGGCGGCTTCGCGAGTTGGCTCAGTGCTTGACAGAGGCGCGATGTACTTTCAACGCGACTATCTTGAATCTTGGTCTTCTGTGCTGTGGTCCATCTGCGTGCTGCGATATTTTCTCCGGCAAGGTGAACAACCGCACCGACTTCCTGTAATGCGCCGTCGGAGAAAATTCCGGAAGTGGGATTCCAGCTTGGCGCGTCATCGGACTTTCCAGACGTTCGTCGCAGTGGCACGACGGTATGGCCACCGCTTTCGAGAAATGGACATAGCGCCGAGCCGATCACGCCAGTGGAACCAGTTATCGCGACTTTCATTTTCTGGCCTTGGTATCTTTGGTGCCAACCGATATCCAAGGCTGTCACTCGATGTCGATAGGCAAAGAGACGTTCAATCTCTCCACGGGCGTATCCCGTTCCTAGTTGTCCGACCCAGCCGAATGGCAATTTGTATTGGACCTGGTCCACTAACTCGGTGGTTTCCTCTGATGTTCGATTAAAACAGTGGCGATGTTCCCAGGATGCAAATGGTCCCCTGATTTGGCGATCACTAAACATTTGGCCAGGAATTAGGTCACGGTGTTGGGCGACCCATCGCAGTCGGAATGGTCCAACTTTGACTCGCAAAGTGACGGTGCTACCTGGCTCGAGACCAACGCCGGACCGTGCCTCAATGTGTGCCGGTTGCCATGGTGGGCTTAGGCGTTCAAACGCTGCCGGCCGGCTGTGCCACTCAAACACTCGATCGGGCGGCGCGGCAATCGTGGTGGCTCGCTGGTAAGTCAACATGCCTAGGATCCAGCGGAAGGAACACTGACGACCACGGCCCGACACGGCGCACGGCCAATCCTGCGGTAACCGTGAGGAACAGAAGAAACCAGGTAGGCAGAGTCGCCAGATCCTAATTTTTGTTCTCCATTCCGAACGTAAAGACCAAGCTTGCCTTCCATTACGTGGATAAATTCAATGCCATCATGTTTGTGCAGCTTGACGTCGTCTAACGGCAGTGATGCGAATTCAGCGAGATAGGCGTTAATGCGCCGCTTCTTGACAGGAAAATCAAGTGATTCGAAGTGATAAGACGCTTTTCCTTTGTCAGTTTTTTCAGTAAGTTTCAACCGGTCCTTCTGACGGACGATCGTTACGGGAGACTCTTCTGGCTTAAAGAAATATTCCAACCCCACGCTGAAGACGTCGGCAATTCTCCAAAGCGTCGGTAATGTGGGATACATCTTGCCCCGCTCAATTTTTGAAAGGAGTGCGGCAGACAGTCCTGTGTGCCGGCCGAGTTCTACCAGCCGTATCTTTTTCTTGGCGCGTAACTCGCGAATCTTGGGACCAACCTCGTAGTGGTCCAGTTCATTGATCAGAGTTGTGGTCAGAGCCATGTTTGGTCTCCTACTCGGAGCGTCCCGAGTGTTTTAAGTTGTTTGTAAGGTCGACGAGATTTAATTGAAACGAAACTATATTTAATTTATGATAAAAATAGGTATTAGTCAACAGGCGTGTCAGAGAATTAGCTAACTGGTTGGACCATTCCTTATGTCCCAAGTAATTATCGAGAAACAGGGTAACGCCGGGTGGAAGCTTTCGTGTGTCCAGCGGGTGTCTCGGACGCCGAGGGAGATATTTTCTTTTTTTGCCGACGCCTACAATCTTGAGCGGATTACTCCTTCCTTTCTAAACTTCCGAGTCTTGGCAGTCTCAGCCCAACCTTTAAGTATTGGGACGACATTGGACTATCGGTTACGGTTGCACCGCGTGCCGGTTTTTTGGCGAACGGTTATTCAGGAATGGAACCCACCGCATCATTTTAGTGATGTTCAGAAGATAGGACCGTTCAAAACGTGGCACCATCGACACAAATTTATTCCGGTCTTGGGAGGAACGGAACTGCATGATGTCGTCACATTTGATCTCTACTGTCGTCGACTGAGCGAAACGCCACTGCTTGGTTGGGTGCAACGAGATGTGCGGCGAATCTTCGACTTCAGACGCGCGCGTATCGCTGAATTGTTCGGGCCTATCGAAGTGCGTCGATGAGAGATAGAAATAGCTCGCAGGTGCTGTGTTCTGGTGGATAGCGGGCCGGCGAGAGACTTGGACAGGTGACTCGTGTCTGGACTGGTTCGAGTCGGCACTCATTTTGGAAACCACGGCAGGAACGCGGATGTGCGAGCGATGTAATCCGAGTACGCGGGTTTCGTGTCGGTTAACGTTTGCTCGAGTAGGCGTACGCCAGACACTTTGAGGAGCAGCGTGGTGAGCAGGATGGGACTAACAATTGTCCAGAGCGCGCCAGTAGACATGGCCGCGAAACACCATACTCCCCACCATAGCAACGCCTCACCGAAATAGTTCGGATGGCGTGTATAGCGCCAGAGACCCCGGTCGCAGACACACCCGGCATTAAGCGGCTTGGCCTTGAAGCGGACTAATTGCCAGTCGGCTACGGTTTCGAAAATAAGGCCGATGCTGAATAGTGTGAGACCCAGAACATCCAACCAGTTAAGCGGGGTTGTTGGGCTGGCCTGGATCGAAACTAACAGCGGCAGCGATAGAAGCCACGCAACTCCGGCCTGTAGCCAGAACACGATTATGAGACTGGTCCAGCGAAAACTTGGCCCACGCGTTTTCCGCATGTTTTGATAACGCTTGTCCTCAGGCTGACCCCAGTTCCGCCGTGCCAAGTGAGTGACCAAACGGATTGCCCAGAGATGAATCAGGCCAATAACTACGAACTGACGGTCCGTGGTGGTGACCGCGTTCAGCAGATATACCCAAGTAGTCAAGGCGATCGCCGGCCCCCAGGCGATGTCGACGATGCTGACGTCGCGCAGTCGAAGACTAACTACCCACACGATCGTCATTAGCACCAGCAAAGTAGCCAGTGCCATCCAAGCGCTGGCGATCATGGTCTTGAGGCCCGCAGCACGATTCGGTCGATTGGGTCGTTAGGCGCAGCCTGAAACAGTAATCGCAGGAGGTATGCTGCAATGGCGATATTTCCGAGCGCCATGACTAAACAGAACCAGAGCAATCTGGTGCCCAGATTGGTCTCCTTGTAGGCCATCCAAATCCAGATGGTTAAAAACCCGAAATAGGCATCTGCGAGAGTTGCCCGAAACCAAAGATCGGGCCAGAGTTCAGATGCGGCGACAGTGAGACTGCGATCAAGACTCGCTGAAATCGTTACCGCAAGCATCGCGATCAGAATACTGCCGAACAGCCATCGTAGTGCGACGATCATGATCCTTGGCTCCTTAGATGTTCGACGTAGCACGATGCATTGTCACTGTGACACGTCGCCGAGTCGAAAACGATAGTGCGCCACAAACCATTCGTTGCCAGCGGCGTAACCAAATAATTCGGCGCACGCGAGAAAAAAGAGACGCCAGCGCTCTACGTCGATACGAACGTTCTGGGAACCGGCAGCGGCGAACACCTGTTCGACTTCCCTCCGGTGTTCGTCAAGGTTCGCTAACCAAGCTCGTGCAGTTCGCTGGTACTCACGTCCGCTGACACGCCACTGGTGTTCCAGTGTCAGTGCTCCCCGACACTGGGGCAAAAGATTCTCGGATGGCATCATGCCACCAGTGAAGAAGTGGCGAGCCATCCAGTCGGCCTTATCCTCAACTTGGAAAAAGTAGCACAACTGCTGGTGGCAAAATAAATGTACAAACAGAGCACCGTTCGGTCGAAGCCACGAAGTGATTTTGGAGATCAAGTGTTCGTAGTTACGCATATGTTCGAACATTTCAATAGACACAATACGATCGAAAGTTCCATCTGGAGCGAAGTGATTCATGTCGGCGGTGGAGACCTCTAGGTTGACCAGGGTCCGTAACTCTCGCTGGGTTTCGATGTAGCGGCGCTGCTCTTCAGAGTTCGATACTGCAGTGATTTTCACAGTGGGATAACGCTCGGCAATCCAGAGCGACAGTGATCCCCAGCCGCACCCAAGGTCGAGCACCCGCATGCCCGCGTGTATGTCCGCCCGCGATGCGGTCATTTCCAGTGTTTCAGTTTCCGCCTGGGCTAAGGATTGTTCCTCATCAAACCAACAACTGCAGCTGTATTTGAGATGGGGACCTAAGACCAGCTTGAAAAAGTCCGTGGGAACTTCATAGTGTTGGGTGTTAGCAGATAGAGTCGAGACTGCGATCGGACTGGCTCGCATTGTCGCAAGGTGTCGCTCGACAGCGGTCGCGATGTCACCCTGACACTTGGTACGTTCTGCCGCTAGACGGTTCCGCAGAAGCGCACGGATTCCAACTCGAACTAAAAAGTCTGGGATCCATCCTCGTTCAGCTGTTGTAATTGCGACGCTCATAGTCTCCGGGTTTTGTTAAAACAAGTTGGACATCCCCGATAGTTCGCTCAAGGAAACCTCCCTCGCAGTACGAGAAGTAATAGTCCCACAGTCGGAGCAAACGGGTTGAGTAGCCACAGGATTCCAGTTGTCGCCAGTTCGATCGGAAACGACTCTGCCAAAGTTGGAGTGTTCGCGGATAGTGGTCGGTAATATCGTGAAAATCGGTAACCTGAAACGCGGTGACGTCTTTCAGCCGCTGCCGGATGTCGCCAACTGACGGAAGGAATCCACCAGGAAAAATGTATCTCTGGATGAAATCAACCGACCGTCGATAACTGGAATACAACTCGTCAGCGATTACGATTGATTGTAGTAACATGAGACCACCCGGCTTTACTAAGCGCTCACACGTTTCGAAATACTGATTTAAAAACTGTTGCCCGACTGCTTCGATCATCTCAATCGAGACAAGTTTGTCGAACTGTTGGTTGAGAACCCTTGGTAAATCCCGATAGTCGATGTTTAAAACGTTTATTTGGCTACTGAGGCCGGCACGCTCGATTGCGGCTGTCGCATGATTGTATTGCTCACGGGAAATAGTCGTGGTCGTGACACGACAGCCGTAGTGTTTAGCGGCGTGAATGGCGAAGCTTCCCCAGCCGGTTCCTATTTCAAGGAGGTCATCCGAGGGTGACAATTTCAGTTTACGGCAAATTAATTCAAGTTTGTTTGTGGAGGCTTCCTCCAGACTACTACTACTGTCTGGAAAGACGGCACACGAGTAGGTCATGCTGGCGTCGAGGAACAAAGAGAAGAAGTCGTTTCCTAAGTCATAATGAGCCGCAATATTTCGACGACTCTGTCTCTTTTGGTTGGAGCGTAATCGATGAATAGCTCTATGAGCCACAGCGGTCAGGCGCGTCAGGGATCCGTCCAGACTTTCGGATGCGGTCCGGTTGCGAGCCATGATACGCACAAGGGTGGTCAAGTCGTCGGATGACCACCATCCTTGAGCGTATGCTTCAGCGGCACCGATGCTCCCGCTGAACAACACCGCTCGGTAAGTCCTGGGGTCGTGTATTTCCAATCGAGCGGTTAGCGAAGGCTGATCCGAACAACCAAAGTTCTTACGCCAGTGCCCTTCTCGGACTTCGAGTCGGCCATCCGTAAATTGGTTCAATTTGTGCTCGAAGACCAGTCTTAACCCTCGGTCTAGAGAGGAGGTCAGCCGGACAGGGTGCAGTACAGATTCGTTCATTTAATGTCTCATGCTAGGGGAGCGCACTTATTAAATCACCCCAATGTGTATAACTATCGTTATGACATATTAAGAAACAGGACAGAGGGCAACTCTTCCAACGTACACGAATATTAGCCAACTGGAGGAGCCCTTTGGATTGCGATTCATTTTAGAGAAATCTCATCGCGAAAAATTTAATGCAGGATAAAACTGGATGGCTCGAGTGTGGCACGGGTGATCAGTCTGGAGAAAGTACGCTCATAATTGAATATGCGACGCCGTATAGCGATCGTGGGAAGTGGTGTGGCCGGTTTGGTTGCGGCGCACAAGCTTCACGCCTCAGGCCAGCAAATTACCTTATACGAGGCTGATTTGCGTCTGGGTGGTCATGCACACACGGTGACGGTAACAGACCAAGACCGTGAGTTGACACTTGACACTGGCTTCATCGTTTTTAACGAGGCGACTTACCCTCGGTTCACAGAACTGTTGCAGGAGCTTGGTATTCGCTCCCAGATGAGCAACATGTCATTCGGTGTCAGTTGCCAGCAGTGTCGGTTGGAATACAGTAGCCGTGGCGTTGCTGGTCTTTTTGCCCACGCGGGGCAGATTTTCAAACCAAGCATGTACCTGATGGCAGCTGATGTTCTCCGTTTCAATCGCTGGGCCCGGAAACAATTGGCCGGCGGTGATGTTTCACACGGTATGACCTTGGCTGACGTAGCCGAGTCGGGCCGTTTCGGGAGTGAATTTTATCGGCATTACCTCGCTCCTATGACCAGTGCGATTTGGTCGTCAACGACCGAGGATGTTGATAGGTTTCCTTTGCCGTTATTTCTGAAGTTTTTTGACAATCACGGACTACTCCAAGTTAATTCTCACCCACCCTGGCGCACGGTGGTAGGAGGTAGTCAGCGTTACGTTGAATCACTGGTTCATTCGTTTCGAGACTGTATTCGTTTGGGTGCCGCAGTTGACAGAATCAGACGCCGGTCTGATGGTGTTGAGCTTCACACCGTCCGGGGTGGTTGGGAAGAGTACGATAAGGTCGTCCTTGCGACTCACGCCAATCAGGCACTGTCACTTCTTGAGGAACCAAGTGCCGCGGAAACTCATGCACTTGGTGCCATTCCGTATTCCAAGAATTTAGCTGTTTTGCATACCGACGCCTCGGTTCTGCCCCGTTCTCGGCGGGCATGGGCGTCATGGAATTATCATATTCCCGACTGTCGTAGCTCGGGAGCTCCACTCCGAATGACGTATTATTTGAATCAACTTCAGAGTCTTACTACGAACACGCCGTATTGTGTCACCTTAAACGACGAATGTCGCATTGACCGATCACGTGTGTTGGCTCGTATTCCCTACGAGCATCCGGTGTACACCGTAAATGGCCTTGAAGCTCGTTCAGAAATTAAACGAATCAGCGGTCGAAATCATACGTTTTACTGTGGCGCACATCTGGGGAATGGATTTCATGAAGATGGCGTCGTTTCAGGATTAGCGGTACAAACTGCACTCGAACAATGTGAGGAGTGGAAGTGAGGTCCTGTGTCTATACCGGGTACATCACGCACCGGCGCAGTTCGCCTAGAGTGCACGATTTCCGATACCGCATTTGCATGGCCTATCTCGACCTCGACGAGTTAGAGACGATTAGACGGACCGTCTGGCCGTTTTCGGTCAACCGATGGAATCTCTGGAGTTTCTTCGACCGAGATCACATCGACGGTCGGGCTGGATCGACTCGCGATAAGTTGCTCCGCCTACTAGGCCACTATGGGATTGATCTGACCGGGGGGAGGGTTGGGTTGCTAACACAGTGCCGAACTTTGGGCTATGTCTTCAATCCCATAAGTCTTTTCTATTGCTGGAACTCTGCTGGTAGTCTGGTTGCGGTTGTAGCGGAGGTACACAACACGTTTGGTGAGAGACATCTCTATCTGCTTAGTCAGAGCGGTAAAGCGATGGACGGTGTTGCCCGTTTCAGAGCGGCAAAAGAGATGCACGTCTCGCCCTTCATCACAATGGCTTGCAGCTATGATTTTACTTTTGCGCCGCTAGGTGAGCGGCTTTCTGTTGGTATCGTACAGCATGAGCGAGAACAACAGGTTCTTAGTGTGAGCCTTTGGGGTAACCGCTTACCGATGACGAACCGGGTTGTTACGGGACTCCTGATGCGTTATCCACTGGTAACCATCAAGACAATTAGCGCTATTCACGCTGAGGCACTGCGTCTATATTTGAAAGGCGTGCCCGTTGTGTCACACCCAGGTCCGAGCCCCGCACACTCACGTCAGCAGGCGCTTCTTGACGTTTTAGACAACGTTCAGAGAGAGGGAGCCGACCGTGCGCCGGTACGGTCGGCAATGAACGGACGAGTTAGGTAGCCATGGGAGATTTAGTCGTCCGAATCGGGATTTCTACCTGCCTGCTTGGTGAAGAAGTTCGCCACGACGGTAGCCACAAACGTGATCCATATTTAG
>CAZWIL010000002.1:0-49606 GCA_964634175.1 uncultured Vicinamibacteraceae bacterium | reverse complement strand
TCGTGAAATGGCTCCCGCTGCTTCGTCGCCATCTATGTTCTTAATTGATGGAGTTTACGACAGTACGCGTCATCACAACAGTCACATTGCTGTCGGTGTGCCAGGTACCGTTGCCGGGTTGTATCTAGCGTGGTCCGACCATGGTCGACTTTCGTGGCAACGCCTTTTGGACCCTGCTATTGATCTTGCTCGCAACGGATTCATCGTATCCCACGATTTGGCTGCCTCTTTAGCTGCGGTGCTTCCAAGGATGGCTCAATACGACGCTTCGTTTCAGCAGTTTTCCAATGGCGGTGAACCTTACCAAGTGGGGGAACGTTTCCGGCAAGAAGAGCTCGCCAGCACACTCGAGCGGATTGGAATCCAGGGGCCGTCAGGATTTTATAGTGGTCGGACCGCTCAGTTGATTGAAGCAGAAATGAGGGCAAACGGCGGTTTGATCACACGCCGTGACTTGGCGAACTATCGGTCTCATCGCACCACACCTGTACGAACGACTTATCGGGGGCACGAGATTATTTCAATGCCGCCTATTAGCTCTGGTGGAACCGCGCTTGTTCAAATGCTTAATATTTTGGAAGGTTATGGGCTAGCCGAATTTGGTTTCGGGTCGGCGCGGACCGTTCACGTTATGGTCGAGGCAATGAGGCGCGCCTTTGCTGACCGCGCTCGTTATCTCGGCGACCCAAAGTTTAATCCCACGATGCCAATTTCTCTGTTGTCATCTAAGTCATATGCTGAACGGTTGCGTGCCACCATTCAACTGGACCGTGCCTCTAGTTCTTCACCTGTTTCATTTGAGTGGCCCATTGAAGGTGCCGAGACGACCCATTTATCAGTTGTTGATTCCGACCGACAAGCGGTGTCGTTGACTTATACGCTTGAGCAACTTTATGGCTCAAAAATTGTTGTTCCCGGGGCCGGTTTCTTACTGAACAACGAGATGGGGGACTTTAATCCTGGGCCGGATATGACTGATGCAGAGGGACGCATCGGCACTGAACCCAATCTTGCCAGACCTGGGAAACGCATGCTTTCAAGCATGACACCGACCATCGTCGAAAAGGGCGGTAACCTCTTTATGGTTACGGGGAGTCCTGGTGGTCGGACGATCATCAACACCGTGTTGCAGACAATCGTTAACGTCATCGATTTCGGCATGAATATTCAAGAAGCTGTTGACGCACCCAGATTTCATCATCAGTGGCTGCCTGATCGTATTAGTCACGAACGTCATGGTCTATCACCTGACACGGTAGCTCTCCTTGAATCACAAGGTCATCGTCTCCAAGTAGTTGAAAGTCAGGGGGCGGCTCAGGCTATTCGATACGACGTTACTGCCGATGTGCTTGAAGGGGCCCCGGACCGGCGGAGAGCCGGCAGTACCGCGATGGGTTATTGACCACCGTAGACGCGTTCATAGGCTGATCGGTTAGCGAGAACTTCTCGCACGAAGCGTCGTGTCTCAGAGTAAGGGATCGTATCGACGAAGAAATCCTCTGGTACGCCACTGGCCGCAGTCCACCAAACGGCTACTCGATCTTCCCCCGCGTTATAAGAAGCGGCCACTGGAGCATTTGCGCCATCAAATATGGCAAGTAGGTCGGCAGTTAATCTTGCCGCAATGGCTGAGTTTACGGCCGGGTGAGCGAGAGTCAATTCGTTGACTGAACCGTTGTCGAGTACGTTCGGCACACCAGCTCGATGAGCTAGAGCCTCAGCAGTGTAGGTCATGATCTGAAATAGGCCGATGGCACCGACGTTTGAACGGGCATTCGGATCAAAGCGTGATTCCTGCCGCATCAATGATACGAGCAAGAACGGGTCAACGGCATGGTTCGTCCCTGACTCAGTTACGGTGTCCCAAAATGGGCGAGGGTAAACTAGGCGCCAGAAGTCATCCGGAAGTCCAAGTGAGGGTCGTTGAAGAAACGGACCAAAGTGATTGACTAAGATTCTCCCCACATTGGCGTAACTGTTTGCCTGTGCCGAGGCTCTCGCGGCCAATAATGCCAGTCCCTTGTTGTCTTTTCCGGACAGTAAGCGGCGAAGATACCAGGCCGCGTCATCAATGAGCCCGGCGCGTGCAAGGGTCATTGCCGCACGGTACTCCGCACGGTCTGTCGTTTGCCGGGTTACTGATAATGGCGGAAATGTCAGGGTCGCTCCGCCAACAGTGTCGGTGTTATCTGTTAAAACTTTTAATCTCTCTTGAGCGCGAATGCCGTAGTAGTGATACGGAAAGCGTGTTGCGACAGATTTTAGAGTCTGGATTCCAGCTTCAGTATTACCGTGAAGTTCCGCAACGCCAAGCCAGTAGAGTCCCGCAGGCACAAGTTCACCGCTGGGATTACGATCGATTAAGCTGCGAAGGTTTACAAGAGCCCGTTCGGTCTGACCAATTCGCAGAGCTGCGACGCCAGCCCTCCAAAGCATCGCTCGCTCTTCGTCGGCCGATTGTGCTGACGTGAAAAGTTCTCGGTAGAGGTCAAGGCCGTCGGTGATATCTCCGACAGCTACCAAATATGCCGCGAGAAGGGTGGCGGCGCTTCGGCGTTGAGCTGGTGATACGCTGGGGATCCGACCCTCCCATATGTTCAAACCACTGCGTTTGGCACGGTCGGTGTCGACCATACGTACGGCGAGTCTGAAGTCAGTTAGACGGATACTCGGGAGCAGCGGGCTTTGAGGAAATGTTTCGTAGAACTTCTGGCAGGCCGTGACGCCTTCTTCATTGGCCCGCTGCGCATAAAGGGTAGCGATCCACTCGGCTTCAATTTGATCTTGTTGTTGATCAAAAGTGCTGAAATTACGCCAGTTGTTGATCAACTCACGTGCTAGCTCGAACCGAGACGCGCTTCGTAATCTACGTGCCAGGGTGCGATATTGTGTTCCCGTAAATTCGCGAGGTGCAACGCCGTGTTGAGCCACAAGGCGGCGTTCCGACGTTAAAGCAACTTCGAATGTGGTCGGCCGACTGTGGTGAAGTTTGGTCTCGTGCAAGGCAACAATTGCCGAAGCTACATCACCCTCTTGTTCCCAACTGGCAGCAATACCCAAACGTCCATCGTCGCCTAAAGGACCACGAGGCTGGCGGTTCACCACTTGGCGATAAAGGCGCCGCGCCGCCAGAGTGTCACCGGTGTTTCGGTATGCGTCAGCTACGATCAATGTGACATCAAGATGTCGATTTAGGTCTTCACGTGTAAGGTCTGAAAGAATTGATTCGGATTGTTTGGCAAGATCTCGGCCAGCAAGAGTCTTCACCAGAGCTCGCCTGGCAAACGTCCGCATCCACACCGCCCGGTCGATTACCGTCTGCCAATCCGTTATGGACTCTTGGGAGTAACCGAGGTGTCCGTAAAGTGTGGCCCGTAGAACAAGTGCTTCAAGCGGCAGGTCTTCGGTGGCCGTTGACTCGAGTTGACCGCCGAGTATCGCCAAGGCTTCGCGGAACCGTCCGGCCTGCAAGGCGTCAGTAGCGTCGGTAAATGTGGGTGGGGGAAGATGCAGGTCGCTCGTTTGGGCCCAACTAGGACTAGCCGTAACAAACAGGATGGACAATATGATGGTTAGCCAATTTCGAGCCAGTGTGCGTGGGGCCACGATTTTCATTTATCTGTCTAATCGAATGCTGGGAGTGTTCGGCTGATTCTGTTCCGGGTAAGAGTCGGAACGGCTGCCATACTTCTAAGATTAACTCGTCTTTAGAGTTTAGCCGAACGATTTTAGGTATGGTGGCCAGCTGATTGCGTTAAAGTATGGCGTTCTATTCAATTAAAAAAGACTACCCACAGGAGATATAAGGATTGTGAAGATCACACCAGGAAAACTTGCGGGCCTAAAGGCCGTGTCAACCGAGTCAGGCACCATTGCCGCTGCAGCGATGGACCAACGGGGTTCACTTAAGAAAGCACTCGCCAAAGAGAGCGGCCATGATGTCAGCGATACCATGATGGAGGAGTTTAAAGGCGCTGTAACCGAAGTGTTAACTCCGCATGCATCAGCGATATTACTTGACCCGCAATGGGGAATTGAGCCCTCAAAAAAGCGGAGTACAAACGCAGGGTTGTTGTTGGCGTATGAAGAAAGTGGGTATGACAACACACGTCCGGGTAGGTTGCCGGATTTATTGCCCCTATGGTCGGTTCGTCGGTTGAAGGAGGCAGGTGCCAACTGCGTGAAGGTTTTGCTCTACTACACACCACGTGACACAGCGGAAGTCAACCAAGAAAAGCACGCGTTTGTTGAACGTATCGGTGACGAATGTCGAACCAACGACATCCCATTTTTCTTGGAGTTTGTTGCTTACGACGTCGATGGCGGCGACGAAAAGGGCTTGGAATTTGCCAAGATCAAACCGGAAGTTGTTGCAGGGAGCATGGCGGAGTTCACTCAAGATCGGTACGGGGTGGACGTCATGAAGGTCGAGATTCCGGTCAACATGAAATTCGTTGACGGAAGTGCGAGTCATACGGGGCAGACGGCTTATGGTAAAACTGAAGCCCTTGACCATTTTCGAGCGGCGGCGACGAAGCCTTTTATTTATCTTTCCGCTGGCGTCAGCAATGAAGAATTCACAGAATCGCTTGAGATGGCCGCGCAGTCTGAAGTCCAGTGGGCCGGTGTCTTGTGCGGGCGGGCGACTTGGAAAAATGGTATTCCGGTCTACGCAAAGGATGGAGTGGACGCGTTCCGCCGATGGCTTGAGACCGAAGGCACAACGAATATTGGCAATGTCAACGAGAGACTCCAGGCGGCCAGTTCTTGGTTCGCCACGTACGGTGTGACCTCAGCAGATGCTCTAGCCTCAGAATAGTGTGAGATTTCAGTATCGGCAGCAGGTGCTTGACCAACTCGAGCGACACGGTGTTCGTCCCAAGACGACTACGTCGCCAGAATTGTTGCAAGAGTTTGTGAGCGATTTGTACCGTTTTGAGTTGCGGCGATTACGGAAACGGTACGTGCGAGGCGAGATCAAAAGAATTGATTATGCAAGTCACGTTATCGGACTTCGGAAGAAGTACCTGCTCGTGTCGGTGCCCGTTGACCGCTGGGTGCTGCTTCAAAACGAAAGCTAGAGCAGCGGACTTACGTAACGGCCGCAATTAATTACTAGCGGCCGTTTAGTAGCCAATCTACGCCGGCGCCCAGGTCCATCGCGGGGCCCAGTATTGGCGCAAGGCGTCCGGGACTCATGACCGCCATCATTTGGCTGTGCGTCGGCACCCCGTGAGCAATCGGCGCATTGTCTAGGTCAAAACCTTGGAAATAGTCGATTTTTGGAGCCTCAGCGTAGACTTCAACGTAAAAATCAAGCCGCAGTAAACTGCTTGCTTCGTCCCTTGAAGGGAGACGTTCCAGTTTAGTTTGGATTCTTTCTAACGAGACTCCAAGTGTGGCAGGATCGAATGCCACTTCATCTTCAGCAACCTGCGCACCAACTGGGACGTTGGCTACCACCAGGACCGCGAGAGTCAAGACGACGAAACGCCAAGGACTAAGCATAAATGAGATTGGCCTTTACAGTCACTGACACACTATGGCCACAGGTCTTTGTTGTCAAGGGGACTCAAGCTGTTAGGATGACGTCACGATGACTTGGGTATGGGTCGTGCTTCTGGTGTTATTAACCTTGGTGTTAGTAATCGTTGCGCGGCGACTACACAGCGCGCGAGAAAGGTTTAGCCAGGTGGAGTCGCGGCTGGCCGGCGTACTTGAAATGTCAGATGCTGGCCTTGCGGTGTGGAATCAGCAAGGTCGACTGATCGCCTGCAATAAACGGTTTCGAGAGTTTTATCAAACGATTGAATTGAAGTCAGGGTTGGTTTACGAAGATTTGACGCGGTTTACGGCGACTCGTGGGCTGATTCAGTTGGCTGAAGACAACGTAGAAACGTGGGTGCAGGACCGGTTAACTGGGTTTGGTGACCCAAGCCACGAAGTGCGCCGGACGCCAGACGGGCGGTGGATTGAGATTGACCATCGTCCGACGGATTCGGGGGAGGTACTTCTTTTGTACACCGATATCAGTCAGCGGGGTGAGACCGAAACAAGGCTGTCAGATCGCACCGATCACATTGAAAGACAGGCGGCGGAATTAACGTTGCTCGTGGATGCAATTCGCATTGGTAGCCATCAAGCCAATCCAGACTTGGCTGTAGCTGAATTGGTTGAGTGCGTCTGTGTCTGGGCAGAGTGGCCAGTGGGTTATGCCTACCGCGCAGTTCGGAACAGTGATGATGTTGTGCTTGATCCAATCCCGGCATGGTTTGCTGAGTCCGGAAGTCAGGAGATGTTTGATAACCTGCAGGAAATAGTCGCGCGCCGCCAAATAAAGAAAGGGGATGCGCTTGTCGGACGTGTCCTGCACACAGGACGTCTGTCGTGGATTCCTAATGTGGCTGTTGATCCATCTGTTGATGCTGAGGTTCGGTCAGCGATGACGGGCATTCGGGGGATCTGTGCGATCCCAGTTAAGGCAGGTAACGAGACTGTGGCGGTGCTTGAATTTCTGTCACGAGAACAACTTGTCCCAGACCCAGCGACTACGCGCACACTCGAGGCTGTCGCGAGTACGTTGACTGGGGTATTCCAGCGCCAGTCGGTCTCTTAGTGGTGAGTGGTCTCGACCGAGCAGTTAGCTGACCCAATAAACTTTGGTATTACCGGTGTGTTGAGGCCTGACGCTAGCGCTGGTGAGAACGGATGAGTTTCTTGATGTGCGGAGTTTTGACACAAGCTGGTAGAACTCGTTCCTCAACAGTGCGACTATTCGATAACTGGATTCACCCAACCGGCGGGTAACACTTTGTCCGGGTCCGGTCGAATACTCAGATATGTGACGTGGTCCTCAATCTCAGCCCAACCATGAAAAACTCCTCCTGGTATAACGACAATGTCTCCCTCCGAGACGTAGCGAGTCTCGCCACCAATTGATGTAGCACGAAAACTCTCACCCACTAGAGTCGTAACAATCTCACTGTCAGCAGGGATGTCTCGACGGCCACTCATTTGTCCGCCTGTCACTAGTGTTCCAGCCCCAGAGTAAATGTAATAGACCTCCGTAACGAGAGAATGCACGATTCCCCCGACGGCCCCGTCGATCTTTGAAAGCTTGTCTCTGTGCAATATCCCAACGGCAACATTACTTTGACCAATGTCGACCACCTTCACTTGCCGGTCAACGAGCCCTTCAGGTGCATTCTTGACAGCTAGATACTCATCTTCTGTCACGTGCGTCGCGGACGTAATTTGCGCAACTGATAACATCGGCGTGAGCGATACGAGAAGAAAAACGCAACTAACAGTGAGTCTTGGCATTACACACTCCTCAATGAATCCTTGACGGATTCTTAACGGGCGCTGGGCACATAGCGTTTCAAGAACTCCATTACGAGACGATTAAACACTTTTGGTCGGGGCAAATTCAATCGATGCGGGTCACTGGTATAGAATCGGAGCCATATGGGTGAACAAGCTAATGTTGCAGGCAGTGCGCAACCAGTTGGTGACGGGCGTCGCGAGGGTGCGAAAGTTGAGGGTCCCCCTGACCTGTTGGAGTACGGTGCACCGATTAAAGGACAAACTCAATCTCTAGATGCACGCTTGTTCGTACAACTGCAGGTGTTTACAGGGTGTCTTGATATCTTGCCGGTGGTTGAGGCGGTCAGCCAGAGTGGCTTGGTGGCCGCAGTTTACACAAACCTCAACGACCCCCGTGGCGTCGGTGTTGTTGCGATGGATGAAAATCCAGATATGTTTGCGGAATCATTTCGAACACTCTTGACGGCACCGCCGTTCAGTCAGTTAATGCCGCTACCAGATTTCACAATGTTTGGGCGCACTTATGCTCAGGGCCGTGAGCCTGACCTGTCCGATTTTCTACTTCAGAAGGTTCCCCGTAATGTGCTGAATCCTGACAATCGGTGGGCGGTGTGGTATCCCCTCCGTAGGATTGGAGCCTACAATCGATTACCACGTGCGGACCAAGGCAAGATCATGATGGAGCATGGAATGCTTGGTCGGCGCTACGGTGAAGCGGGCTATGCAGCCGATGTTCGACTTGAATGCCATGGGATTGACCGAGACGACAACGAGTTTGTCATCGGTTTGATTGGACCAGATTTATTTCCTTTGTCCAAGCTGGTGAAGGACATGCGAGGAACTCGTCAGACTGCCGAATTTATCGAGGGGATGGGTCCATTCTTTGTCGGCCGGACAATTTATCAGGCTCCAATGCCCAAACAGGCTCACCCCCCAAATGCAGGATAAACAGGATCCTCTCGACCAGTTAGACCTGCCAAAAACAGACCTGCGGTCGATCGCGCAGAATTTCGGACCTGGGCTAATTTTAATGATGACCGGTATCGGTACAAGTCATCTGGTCACGGCGCCAGCAGCCGGCGGGCGTTTTGAATACGCTTTGTTGTGGTGTCTCCCGGTGGCCTATATCTTCAAATATTCCGGGTTTGAGATGGCATTCCGATTTACGCATGCTACGGGCCGAAGCATGCTTGATGCTTATGCGACTGCGCCGAAAAAATGGCCTATTTGGTATGTCTTGATCACTACGCTGCTCCAGTGTGCCCTCGGACAGGCAGGTCGTCTTGCGGCCGCGTCTGCAGTGGTCTATTACTTTTTTTCCCAGTATTGGGGCTTCGACACTGTTCCACTTGGGGTCTATGGGGTTGTTCTTGGTGTCGCCTCGGTCACTTTGATTTTGGTGGGGAGATATGCCGCTCTTGAGCTGGCGACAAAGATATTGGCGGCGATGCTGTTTTTGTCGACGGTGGCCGTGTATTTTGCTGAACCAGCGCCAGTGTCGGCGCTCGGTCGCTTTTTTCTAATTGAAACTCCGGAGGGGTCTTGGCTCGTGATTGCCGCTTTTTTGGGCCTACTTCCGACGGGTATCGATGTTTCTCTCCAGGCTTCGGAATGGGGGAAGGCCAAGCGAGTCGGGATGGGACGGATTCGGAGTCATCTCGAGCAGGTTGGCCTGGCGCCACAGTTTGACCCTTTGAGTTCAACGGCCGAGGACCTTCGGGTCGACACCACGAAGCTTTCTAGCCATGCTCGCGAGTACTGTCGCCGGTGGTTCCGTATTGGCGAGTGGGATTTTGCCATCGGACACTTGGTGTCATTTGTGATGGCTGTCATCTTTTTGTTGCTTTCTGCCGTGTGGTTATACCCGAATCCGGTTGAAGGCAATAATGTGATCGGAGAGATCGCTGGTGTGTTTACTCGGAGCGTTGGACCGGGAATGATGCTGGTGTTTCTATTAGGAGCATTTGCGGCGACGTTTTCAACGGCTTTCAACTACTTTGACGGATGGCCGCGAGTGGTGGGCGCCTGTTGTCGAAATCTCTTTCGCGCCACGGCTGATTTATCCGGGATTGGACGTGAGGACCTCGATGTCGAGCGTCGGACTCGATGGTATTCGGAATACAACATCTATCGCATCACGATGCTGTATTCCCTCGTAGCGTCGGTGGCACTTTTGTCTGGTCTCGAGCGCCCTGTGTACTTGGTTCTGGTCGCGTCGGCACTGGCACTATTTGTTGCACCGGTGGTCTATTTTCTAAACCTCTATTACTGCGTGACGGTGATTTCCAAGACCGACGACGTGTTCTATCCATCTCTCGTGACGAGATGGTTCGCGTGGACGAGTCTGGTTGTGTTCTCGGGTTTGAGCCTAATTGTGATCTTGGCACGGGTGTTTGATGTGACTCTGTTCGGATGATGATGACAGCGGTGCATACATGAAGGTCTGTGTGGTTGGCGCGGGTGCGATCGGCGGTTATCTAGCCGTGCGTTTGGCGAACGATGGGCATGAGGTGTCAGTGGTGGCGCGTGGCCCGCATCTGGCCGCGATTCAGTCAAGCGGACTGTCGTTAATCGAAGCTGATCAAACTTTCGTTGCCGAGCACCTGGTGGCGACCGACCGGATTCGCGATCTGGGTCCTCAGGAAATCGTGTTTCTTGCGCTCAAGGCCCATCAGATTGAACCTGTGGTGTCCGATCTGTCGGTTCTTTTCGACGCGTCCACCGTTATGGTGACGCTGCAGAACGGTATTCCGTGGTGGTATTTTCAGAAACTTAAGGGCAATTACACAGACCGCGTGGTGTCGGCTGTTGATCCTCAGGGTGTGCTGCTTAACAACATCGACCCGAATCGAATCATTGGTTGCATCGCGTATCCTGCCGCCACCATTGTTGAACCGGGTGTCGTGAAACACATTGAGGGCAACCGGTTTCCAGTAGGCGAACTGGATGGCAGTGAATCTGACCGAGTTCGGCGGGTTGCAGATGTACTGACGGGCGCCGGGTTCAAGTCGAGAGTGCTCGACGACATTCGGTCGGAGATTTGGTTAAAGCTATGGGGGAATCTGACATTTAATCCCATTAGTGCCATGACGCACTCAACATTGGTTGATATTTGTCAGTTTCCATTAACCCGTGAACTTGCCGCCAGAATGATGACCGAGGCTCAGGCTGTGGCCGAGCGATTGGGGGCATCGTTTCGTGTGCCACTAGAACGCCGGATCGCGGGTGCTGAAGCGGTTGGGAAGCACAAAACATCGATGTTGCAGGATGTTGAGGTTGGGAAACCTCTAGAAATCGATGGCATGCTGGGTGCGGTCGTTGAGCTCGCAGAGTTAACCGAAGTCGAGGTGCCAACGTTACGCGCCCTTTATGCTTGCGTGAGCCTTCTGAATAATACTCTTCAGCAGGAGCACTTACGCGTCAAGGGTGCGCCAAGCACCTACTGAGTCATATACCGACGGAGATAGCTATGAAAGCCTTGGAAGGCGTGCGTATTCTTGACATGACCCACGTTCAGTCGGGTCCGACATGTACTCAGCTGCTAGCGTGGTTTGGGGCCGACGTCATCAAGGTAGAGCGACCGGAGACTGGTGATGCCACCCGGGGTCAACTGCGAGACGTGCCCGATGTCGATAGTCTCTACTTTACGATGTTGAATCACAATAAACGTAGCCTGACGTTGAATACAAAACATGAAACAGGGAAGGAAATTTTTGAGAGGCTCATTCAAGCGTGTGATGTGCTTGTTGAAAATTTCGCACCAGGTGCGCTCGACCGAATGGGATTCTCGTGGGAACGCATCCAAACGATCAACCCACGTCTTATCTATGCCTCAGTGAAGGGTTTCGGGCCAGGCCCATATGAAGAATGCAAAGTTTACGAGAATGTCGCTCAGTGTACGGGAGGCGGTGCCAGTACAACTGGATTTGACGACGGTCCTCCTACGGTAAGTGGAGCGCAAATTGGTGATTCGGGAACCGGTGTTCACTTGGCACTAGGAATCGTGACGGCTCTCTTTCAGCGCGAGCGCTCCGGGAAGGGACAGCGTGTGACTTGTGCGATGCAAGACGCGGTTTTGAATCTCTGCCGAGTCAAACTTCGTGACCAGCAGCGCTTAACGCACGGCCCCTTAAGGGAATATCCGCAGTATCCGGATGGTAAATTTGGCGAGGCTACACCACGTTCCGGTAACGCGTCTGGTGGTGGACAACCTGGCTGGATCGTTAAGTGTCTGGGGTGGGAGGATGACCCAAACGCGTACATCTATATCATCACGCAAGCTGCTGCTTTTGACGGCCTCGCTCGGGCGATTGGGCGGCATGATTGGCTCGCTGATCCAGACTGGAACACGCCGAAGGCGCGACTTCCGAAACTTGACCAGATGTTCAATGAGATCGAACGCTGGACGAAAACCAAGACAAAATTTGAAGTAATGGAGATTCTCAATCCACTCAATGTTCCGTGTGGTCCGGTATTGTCGATGAAGGAGTTGGCCGAGGAGCCATCGTTGAGAGCTAGTGGAACTGTTGTCGAAGTTGACCATCCAACGCGAGGGTCGTATCTGACCGTGGGAAATCCAATTAAATTATCGGATTCGCCAGCTGAGGTCGAACGGGCACCGCTTCTTGGTGAGCACACCAGAGACATTTTACAGAACGTACTTGGAATGACCGATCAGGAATTGGAAGCCGCGCACGGTGACGGTGCTGTGTAACAGCTATGGTGCCAGAATGCTTGACGGAACCGAGTGAGTGAGAGGATTAAAGGCAGGCCTGTGAGAAAGAGCGCGTCGTCTACGTGTGTGAGTTTGGCTATATCGATAGTCATGGTTAGTGCGAGCTTGGGTGCGGAGGTCACTCTCGATGTCGCACATCAAGCTCGGTCGATTCATCCAGGTGAAGTCATCATCCTTCAGGTCCGTTCATCCGCACCCGTTTTGGGGGTGCAAGCTTCTGTTTTCGGTGCCGATGTCAGATTTTTTTCAGACGGCGACAACGTTTTCTGGCGTGGGGTTATTGGGATTGATCTTGAGGCGCGCCCGGATGACTACTTGGTTGAAATACAGGCGACGTTAGATGATGGGAACACGGTTCACTCGGTTTATCCACTCGCTGTCCAAGCGAAAGAATTTCCGACGCGCCACCTGAGTGTGGCGCCCAGTTTCGTGAATCCGCCGAGTGAGGTGCTCACTCGTATTCGTCGAGAGGCAGAACGCCAAAATGAAATCTTTCAGACAGCCAGTGACGAGCGTCAGTGGAGCGGTGGATTTCTGAGACCGGTTTCTGGTGATTCGACAAGCAGTTTCGGTCGTCGAAGCGTTTTCAATGGTGAAGCGAGGAGTCCGCACAGTGGCACAGATTTCAGAGCCGGTGAAGGTACGCCCATCATGGCACCGAACGCGGGCACCGTTGTTCTAGCTGACGACCTTTACTTCTCTGGGAATGCCGTGATCCTTGATCATGGTTGGGGCCTTTATTCGTATTTTGCCCATTTATCGTCGTTCGATGTGGCCGAAGGCGAGCAGGTCGAGCGCGGGCAAGTCGTTGGAAAAGTAGGGGCAACGGGTCGAGTCACGGGGCCGCATTTACACTGGACTGTCCGATTGAATAATGCTCGCGTGGATCCCTTGTCACTCATGGCACTCTTGCCGCCAGACGAGCTATAGGAATCGGGAAGTAGTTTTCTAGAAGCGGATTCGTATACCCCCGGTTACCCGAACAACACCAACTTGGAGTCCGCGGTCCTGCAGTTGACCCTTTAGCGCGACCGGAGGTTTGGCCCAGCTGTAGCGCATATCCACACCGACGCCAATTCGGCGACGGCCAGACAAGCCCAGATTGCCAAACAAGGTGTTGCGATAATACGTCAGGTCGACACCGGCGTTGTAACCCCACGCGCTGGTGGCAACTTTTTCGATGTTACTTGGGATAATCCGAACGGTTTCGAACCATGGTGGGTTGCGCTCAATAGATTCCACAGCGACCACCACCTCTTGGGAGGCATTAAAGTAACTGGGGCCACCGGAAACAGTAATTAGTGTGGACGAAGAAATCGGCAGTAATAGTTGCCCATAGATGTGATACCCGAGCTCTCGGTGTGTCAGTCCTGCTTTCGAGGTTCTGGCGGTTCGGTGCCACTCGTAAAACATAGGGTGAGGCACATCAGCTTCAACCATCGCCGTGGCAGTTCCCTGAGTGCGAGCGAGAGACATGCCCACACCGACCTGCTTCCATACGCGCATTGACCCGCCAATGTCGAAGGAGACGTAGGGGCCTAGGGTTTGGGTGGATCTAATTTCGCCAAGTTCGTCCCCGTATTCAAAATTGACAATATCGGTTCGAGGTGTTGATTGTGCTTGGATACCCAGATTCGTTGTTACCAGGAACCGCGGATCCAGCAAGGACTGTGCCTCAGTGTTGCTACGCGCGGAGATGATGAGGCCAACAACGAGAATGATTCTTAACGACACAGTCCAGTCACTTTACGCCGACGACGATTTAGGCTCCAGTAAGTACCTGCGACGCTGGCTGGTACTCACCCTGCAGGTGCCTGTTGATTGTAGCGTGCCAACCAATGAGAAGATCAGTTCAGTATAAATTGTCGACTGATTGTTAGTCGGAAGAGAGAACGGCCCGCACTGCCGTGACAAGGGCAGCAAAGTCATCCGCATTGTTGTAGACATGTGGAGAGACACGAATGACATTTGCTCGGATTGAGACGCTGACGTTTTGTTTCGCCAGCGAGGTTGACATGGCGTCAATATCAAAACCGGCTGGTAAGCGAACACCGAATAGATGGGCTGCCCTGTGGGTCTCATCTTCTACGAAGCAACCAAGGTCTCGAAGCTGTTCGATGTATTCGGATCCTATAGTTTGACAGTAACCCTGGACTGCTTTGGGTCCCCAAGTGTTGACTTGAGAGATACCGGCCTCAAGCATCGGGAGCAGGATAAAATTCGACCGTTCACCCATGTCGTATCGGATCGCTCCAGGACGGTACGTTTCATTGTAGTGGACCAATTGAGAAAAATTGTCGCTGCCGACTCGCGTAATCCAGGTGTCTTCAATAGGGGTTCCGTTGTCGTACAAGGGGCCAAAATAGGCCAGGCCGATCGAGTATGGTCCCATTAACCACTTGTAGCCGGCACAGACCACCGCGTCGGGTTGATATTCATCAATATTGAATGGCAGAGCTCCAACGGATTGAGTGCCATCGATAATAAATCTGGCGCCGACGGCTCGTGCCAGAATGCCGATTTGTTTAAGATTGAACCTCGTTCCATCAATCCAATGCAGTTCTGGAATCGCGACTACGGCTGTATTGTCATCGATCGCTTCACCTAGCCTGTCGTTCCAACCTAAGCCACGGTTCTCAAGAGTGGGAGGCGGATGGACAACTCGCAATTCGGCTCCGACGCGTTCACACAGTCGTTTCCAGGCATAGACGTTACTTGGGAATTGGTCATGAGTGACCACCACGTTCTGATTGCGCCTGAGGGGCGTGTTTTGAGCCAGTGTGGACATGGCATAAGAGACGGATGGAACGATTGCGATTCGATTCGGTTCATTGATGCCGATGAGTCGGCTAAAAAGGCACCGCACGTTGTCGCTGTGTTCAAAAAAGTCAGATTGCTGAAGGCGACTGGGAATTTGCAGGCGGTCGATCGTTTGCTGCGCTATGTTCGCCACCTGCTTTGAAACAGGTGCCATATAGGCACAATTTAAGTAGTGAATGTCTGAAGGAAAAGAGAAGAGGTGACGCTGACTCTTCATTGGAATTGACCGGTCAACTTACGCCCATTGTTCGATAACACCTGCCAATCGAAAAATTTCGGCTTCGGATTGAGGCAGCACAGACAGGTCGTTTTTGACCTTGGCAAGCATTATGAGACCATGAAGACATCCCACTAATGCCTCGGCGGCGCCGCGAGGGTGCCCGACTGCGACTTCTCCACGGTCAACCGCGGAAGTGAGAAGGACTTCAAATGCTGAGGTCTCTCGACTGAAGAGGTCGGTCAACTTTGCTGTGATTTCGGTGTCGCTGGAGGCGATTTCGTGAGAGATATTGGACAGTAGAGAGCCTCGAACGCTGCCATGGGATTCCTTGTCGGCATAATGGATTGCAAATAATTCCTGAAGAAATTGTCGTAGTTGCTCAACAGGGCTTACCGGCGGGGTGGTTTCCCAGCTAGCCAACATGCCGGTTTCATCCCAGGATGCCTCAATGACCTCCAGAAGTAAAACCCGTTTGGAAGCGAAAAAGTGATAAAAGCTGCCCTTATTGACATCGGCGACCAAACAGATCTCGGCGACGCCGATGGCAGTGAAACCCCGGTCTCGAAATAAATCAGCTGCTGCAACGAGCAGTCTGTTTCTCGCGTCGCTTTGTCGTCCCATGGTGAGATGATGGCATCTTATAGATAGACCGGTCAACTACTCTGATCGATATTTGATTCCAATCGGTCGATCCCTCTGTAACAAAGATTTAACTTTTCAGAAATGCCTCTGAAATTCAGTGGGAGTAATCTACGGACATGTCAATTAAATTAATACCTATCAATAGTCGGTTACGACAATTTCTCTTTATCGCTCTTATTTTTCCGTTCTTCATGGGTGGAACGGTTTCTGGAGAGACTGATGAAGTTAGACCAGTTGATGTTTTGTCTTCTGAATTGCCAGATTCGACCTCAGTTAGTGAAGAAGAGACGGAAGCAGAGGAAAATAGCCAGGACGAAGATGGTGAGACACCATGGTACCAGCGACTCGAATTTAGTGGCGATTTTCGCTCGCGGTACGAGGGGTTCTATCAGGACGGTCGCAGAGGTGGAAATCGTCAGCGTGGACGACTGAGACTGCGGTTACGCCTTGATACCCAAATCAATGACGATGCGCGATTTCAAGTTCGGGTGACGAGTGGAGATTCGGGAACCCCGGTTTCGACGAACCAGACATTCACGAGCTTTTTTCGCCCCAAACCATTCAATCTCGATCGCGCCTTTCTCTCGTATAACCCGGAGAAGGCCTCTGCCGTGACACTGGGAATGGGCAAGTTCGGCGCCCCCCACCAGCGAACCCAATTGATTTTCGACGACGACCTGAACTTTGAGGGAGGCTGGGAGCAGGTATCGTGGAGTCTTTCAAGTGGAGTCAACGTTAACTTGATTGCTATGCAGGCAGTGGTCAACGAGGTCTCGCGAGGTGAGGACTCTTACATGTTGATGGGTTACGGTGAGGTCGGTTTTAGCGGGGAGCGATCGGAGTTTCAGATTTCTTTTGCGAACAATCGATGGACTAATCCAGACGCACTTGTAATGGGGCATCTCGATGGGCCCCTGAGTGCCATCCTGACAAATTCGCTTGCGAAGAATGTTCAGGGACAGGTCGTCGGATATGCGTCAGAATTTAATGTTGTCGACGTCATCAGTGAAGCAACGATTCAGACCTCGCGGCCGGGATATCCGATTCGGTTCTTAGCTGAATTTGCTCGTAATACGAGAGCCGTGAACGGTCGTGACAGCGGGTGGTGGTTCGAGGCTGAGTACGGTTCGCCGCGGGCGGCTCATACGTGGGGTGCCGCGTACACGTATGGATGGCTAGAGCAGGATCTGACGCCATCAGCATATGTTTTTAGTGACATTGCTGGCACGAATATTCGCTTACATATGATTGAGACGTCCTATGTGCCGAAGGAGGGTTTGAGTTTTGATGTGACGTTGCATTTGACCAAGCGGCTCGTCGTACCAGAAGGGAATCCGAACAACCTCTTGGGCAGACTCCATGTCGCGGTTGTCGCGAGTTTTTAGACGAGTGGGCGGATCATCAAAATCTACCAGGGTGAGAGTCGCGGAAGAATCCGTTAACACGAATTTAACATAGAGGTAACAGCGGTGAAATGGACGAGGAATAGGATTATGAAGATGGACAAGGTCAAAAATGATGGTTGCAGGATGTTCTTTACTGTTTTCTTGGTAGTAGTCGGTGGGTTTGGATGTGGTGGGGGCCCGGAATCGTATGAGACCGGTATCATCGCTATTGACGGATCGAGTACGGTGTTTCCAATTACTGAGGCAGTCGCCGAAGAGTTCCAACAGACGTCACCGGATACCAGAGTTACCGTTGGTATTTCAGGCACGGGCGGAGGGTTTAGTAAATTTTGTGCCGGGGAGACGCATATCTCAAACGCTTCCCGAAGGATTTCAGCTGATGAGGTAGAAGTATGTGGGGCTAGCGGAATCGAATTTATCGAGTTACCGATAGCCTACGACGGCATCTCCATAGTGGTGAATCCACAGAACGACTGGGTGAATGAGCTCACGGTCAATGATCTGAAGCGGATATGGGAGCCGAGTGCACAAGGTAATGTGATGCGTTGGAATCAGCTGAATGCGGATTGGCCGGAGGATGAGATTCACTTATTCGGCCCGGGAGTAGATTCTGGAACATTTGATTACTTTACAGATGTGATCGTTGGTGAAGAGGGTGCCAGTCGAGGTGATTTCACCTCAAGTGAAGATGACAACGTGATCGTACAAGGTGTATCAACTGATGAGCTGGCGTTGGGCTTCTTCGGCTATGCCTATTACGAGGAAAATCGCGATCGGCTCAAACTGATTCCGGTGGACGACGAAAATGATACGGATAGTTCTGGGCCGGTCGCTCCTTCACCGGTCACGGTGCGAGACGGCACGTACCGGCCACTGTCTCGCCCAGTTTTTATTTACGTCAGCACGGCCGCACTCGATCGGCCTGATGTTGACGCTTTCATTGATTTCTATCTGACCCAAGGCGCGAGCCTTGTCCGAGAGGTGGGCTACGTCCCACTTAACCCCGATGAGTATGCAATGGCACGACAGCGTGTCCAAGGCCGTGTGACTGGTTTACAACCCTAGTTTTATAGAATTCAATGAGCTCCACTCGACGAGTAAATATTGAAGTAGGTGTTGAGTGGGGCTTATTTTTGTGTGCCAGTCTGTCGATTTTTGTAACCATAGGGATTTTGTTAGTTCTCGCCTTTGAAACGTTCCAGTTTTTCCAGACTGTTTCTCCTCTTGAGTTTCTTTTTGGAACAACGTGGACGCCGCTCTTTTTTGATCAACAGTTTGGTGTACTTCCACTTGTTGCTGGAACCGCTCTGGTGTCGACCGTGGCAATGTTGGTAGCGGTTCCGGCTGGATTATTGACGGCAATCTACCTCAGTGAGTATGCGCCGACATCGGTTCGGCGTGTGGTTAAACCGATTTTGGAAGTGTTGTCCGGTGTGCCGACGGTTGTCTACGGTTACTTCGCTTTGTTGTTCGTGACACCGCTTCTCCAGAACATCGTCCCAGGCCTTTCCGGCTTTAATGCATTGAGCCCAGGGTTGGTGATGGGGATCATGATTTTGCCCATGATGTCATCTCTTTCGGAAGACGCCATGCATAGTGTGCCACGTGGATTACGGGAAGCCGCGTACGCGCTTGGCGCAACGAAAGCCCAAGTGGCTGTGAGAGTCATAGTGCCGGCTGCCTTTTCAGGTATTTCGGCTGCGGCGATCCTTGCCATCTCGCGAGCGATTGGTGAGACCATGATCGTCACGATCGCAGCTGGACAGCAGCCTCGCCTGACGGCGAATCCCTTGGTGCCGATCGAGACGATGACCGCCTATATCGTGCAAGTCAGCTTAGGTGATACACCAGCTGGAACCATTGAGTATCAAACTATCTTTGCGGTTGGCATGTTGCTGTTTGTCAGTACGTTCGTGCTGAACTTGGTGAGCAATTGGCTACGGGAGCGGTTTCGTGAGGAGTACTCATGAGAAGCGATCGTAGACTGAGCAAGCTTGCTGATTTGACACTAAAGGTCGCTGGTCTTTTGGTGACGGTTTTTGGCCTCTCAACGCTGGCGGTTTTGTTGTTCGATATCGCAAGTGATGGCTTGGGACGTTTGTCCTGGCAATTCTTGACGAGTTTTCCCTCAAGGCGGCCCGAGGCGGCTGGAATCTATGCGGCTCTGACCGGAACGGTGTTCGTGATTGGCTTAACGGCGCTGGTTGTTGTTCCTCTTGGCGTTGGTGCTGCAATTTATCTTGAGGAGTATGGACGAAAGAGTCGCTGGTCACGTCTGATTGAGATTAATATAGCCAACTTGGCGGGTGTGCCGTCAATTATCTACGGCTTGTTGGGTTTGGCGGTTTTTGTTCGCCTGCTCGGTTTCGGTCGAAGCGTTCTGGCTGGTTCCTTAACTTTGGTCTTGTTGATCTTGCCCGTGGTCATTTTATCGACCCGGGAAGCCCTGCGGGCCGTTCCCTCGTCGCTTAGGGAGGGGTCCTACGCTCTTGGTGCTTCGCGGTGGCAGACGATTTACTATCAAGTATTACCCGTGGCTCTTCCCGGCACGGTAACCGGGCTTATTCTTGCGTTATCCCGCGCCGTAGGCGAGACTGCTCCGTTAATTGCGATCGGGGCGTTGACTTATATTCCGTTTGCGCCGGATGGAATCTGGTCTCCATTTACCGTTTTGCCGATTCAGGTCTTCAATTGGGTTTCTCGTCCACAGGCAGAATTTCTTCGTAACGCCGCGGGCGGTATCATTGTGCTACTTGGTGTTCTCATGCTCATGAATGGTGTGGCGGCGTTCATTCGAGATCGTGCTCAGACGAAAATGCACTTGTAGGTGTGTCCATCGATGACCTCACATTCAATTCCATCCTTGTCCGGCGTGGCGGCTCAGTCGGCAAAAAAACACGACAACAGCTCCGGCCTGAAGACAGATTCGACGGCCGCTAAAATAGATGTTCAAGACCTGTGTTTTTTTTATGGCGAGACTCAAGCGCTGAAGGACATTTCAGTTGCTATTCCTTCAAACCGAGTCACGGCGTTCATAGGGCCATCGGGGTGCGGTAAGAGTACGTTCTTGCGCACGTTGAATCGGATGAACGACATTATTCCAGGTGTTCGTGTTCAAGGCCGTATCTTGATCAATGGACAGGACATCTATGACAAAGCGACAGATGTCGTCGAACTGCGCCGTCGAGTCGGCATGGTGTTTCAGAAGTCCAATCCATTTCCGAAGTCGATTTTCCAAAACATCGCATATGGTCTTCGAATTAACGGCATGGGTAGCACTCGGTCTGAACTGGCGGACCGAGTGGAAGAAAGTCTGAAGTTGGCAGCTTTATGGGACGAAGTTAAGGATCGTTTGAAGGAATCAGCTCTCTCATTGTCAGGAGGCCAGCAGCAGCGGTTGTGTATCGCCAGAGCTTTGGCAATTCAGCCGGAAATCTTATTGATGGATGAGCCTGCGTCCGCGCTCGATCCCATCGCTACCCAGCGTATTGAAGAACTGATCTACCAGCTGAAGAATGACTATACGATTCTGATTGTTACGCACAATATGCAACAGGCTGCGCGGGTGTCCGATGCTACGGCGGTTTTCTGGCTCGGACGTCTCGTGGAATACGATAAAACTGACAAGATTTTTACTGCTCCGTCCGAAAAGATCACCGAAGACTATGTTACCGGCCGATTTGGATAAACTGGCCAGAGAGGTGTCGTGGAGCCGATAGAACCGGTTGTTCCGCATTTTCAAGAAGAGCTCGAAGAGCTTAAGGCTCGCTTATTAGTAATGGGCGGTGAGGTTGAGGAGCAAGTTCGCTCAGCCGGCGTGGCCCTCCTCAAGCGAGACCATGACCTGTGTCAGAAGGTCGTGACGGGAGATGGTTCGATTAATCGACTCCATGTGGAGATTGATAAGCGCTGCTTTCGATTACTAGCGCTACACCAGCCGATGGCGACAGATCTTCGAGTGATTGTGTCGGCTGTGAAGATTAACAGCGACTTGGAGCGGATAGGAGACTTTGCGGTTAATGTCGCAGAGGCAGCCCTGGGGTATCTGGCGCATCCATCCGTTAAGCCCTTGATAGACATTCCGAGAATGGACGAACTCGCTCAAGGCATGCTTCGTGATTCGCTTGATGCATATATCAAGCACGATACGCTGCTCGCGAAGGACGTAATTAAGCGAGACGACGAGGTTGACGAATTAAAAGACAAGGTTTTTCGAGAGTTGCTGAATCTGATGCTTAAAGATACGGGCATTACCGAGCCCTCACTGGACCTCATCTTGATTTCACGGCATCTTGAACGTATTGGCGATCACGCGACAAACATTGCCGAGGAGGTCATCTTCATCGAATCCGCACAGGATGTCCGACATCACGCTCAGGAGGGTGGCGCTGATTGACTCCATGACATGGATTCTCGTTGTGGAGGACGATGAGGACATCGCAGACCTAGTTTCTCATCACCTCCAGAATGCTGGGTATGGGACGGATACTCTTTACTCAGGTGAACAGGTCCTCGCCAGCTTGCGTGAGAAGCTTCCCGATTTACTTTTATTGGATTTAATGTTGCCAGGCTTGAACGGACTTGAGATCTGTCGCGCGGTCAGGTCTGACCCCGGGATGGCGGGTCTCCCGATTATTATACTGACGGCTAAGGGTGAGGAGACTGATCGAGTCGTCGGGTTAGAGGTAGGGGCTGACGACTACGTAACCAAGCCATTCAGCCCGAAGGAGTTAGTGGCTCGGGTCGGTGCGGTTTTACGTCGCACTAAGCGAACCCAGGTCAAGACCAAGGATGGTTTACTTCGATATCGAAACATAGTCATTGACGAGCACGCACATAATGTGACGGTAGATGATCAAGTTATTAATTTGGCTGCAAAGGAGTTTTTGCTGCTCATCTATTTGATAAAGCACAGCGGTCGAGTAATTTCTCGAGATTTATTGCTGACCGACGTCTGGGGTTACCAATACACAGGCGGGACGCGGACCGTGGATGTTCATGTTCGTCGTCTCCGTGAGAAGATTCCTAGTCTCCAACAAGCTATAACTACTGTTAAACAATTCGGATACAAACTCGTTGCTTCCGAGTGAGCACGGGTGAGGTTCTTAATGAGACTTCGCACGCGTCTGTGTTTTTCGGCGTTTGGAGTCGCAGCATTCAGTCTTTTGATTGCTGTGACCGTTAACGAGCGAGGGGCATCAATCTGGGTGGCGACCGCGACGGGGCTCTTGGCTGCTCTGGGATCTTCCTTTGTTGCAGCCTGGATGATTTCGAGTGCGATGAACCGCCGAGTTCAGACGATAATTTCGCGCGCCGAACAATTTACTACTGGAAATATTGTGCCCCTCGCTGGCGGTTATGGCGATGATGAAGTTGGCACCATGGCGAAGGTTTGGGATGGTGTAGCGCAAGATCTTGTGGGCCAGTTAGCTGGGCTCTCCCGTCTACGCGTGTTCCACGAGGCGATCCTGTCTGGTATGGAAGAAGGTGTTCTTGTAATAGATACACGGGGTCATGTTCAGATAGCGAACGCGGCCGTTGGACAGATACTCACGGCGAGCGACTCGTTAATCGGCCGCCACTATTTAGAATTCATTCGCCATCCGCAGATGTCGAAAGAAATTACCCGTGTACTCGAAGATGGAACGGCGGTTCAATTTGAGGTCGATCTAATTGCGAGCTCTCAAAAGGTGATTTTCGCCCATGTAGTGTCGCTTGATGCCGATGCGGATGATTCACCGGGTGTAGCCGTTGTTTTACGTGACATTACAAGGTATCGAGAAACTGAGCAGGTCCGCGAGGATTTTGTTGCGAATGTGTCACATGAATTACGAACGCCCCTGACGGCAATCCGGGCAGGAGTGGTGGCTTTATTGGAATCAGATGATCCTTCCAGAGACTCTCGATTTCTTGACATTATCAGCCGTCAGGCCAGTCGGATGGAGCGTTTGGTTAACGATTTGATCCGCTTGGTTCGGCTAGATGCTCATCAGGAGGCAGTCAATCTTGAATTGTGTTCATTGGCGTCTGTTGTTATCGATATTCAGACGGAGATCGCACCACTGTTAAAGGCTAATGGCCACGTAATAGAGGTCAACATGGTACCGAACAAACTGTCTGTAATGATTGATGCCTCCAAAGTGCATGATGTGCTCAAGAATCTACTTGAGAATGCGTCACACTATGCACCGAACGATTCGAGTATCGCATTAGGCGCCGAGTCATTGCATGGCAGTTTGGTTTTGACGGTCAGTGATCGTGGTCCGGGTATTCCGGATGCTGATCTGAGTCGGGTGTTTGAGCGTTTCTATCGTGTGGAGCCGTCTCGAGTTCGAAATCCGGGAGGCACGGGACTAGGTTTGGCCATTGTCAAGCATCTTGTGGGCCTGCAGGGTGGCACGGTGACTGCGGCTAATCGCGTTGGCGGCGGAGCGGTTTTCACCGTAACTCTGCCAACGGAACATGTATCCATCCACGATGTTTCGATGTGAAGTTCTTCCGACTAGGGTAATCTCAATTCGAGATACTGACGGAGTAATCGAAAGGCTTGACCTCTATGGCTGACCGAAGCTTTTTCTTCCGCTGAAAGCTCAGCGAGTGTTCGCTTAAATGGGGGGTAGAAAAAAATTGGATCGTACCCGAATCCGCCGCTACCTTTTGGTTCTCGTGCGAGTTGTCCTTCGATTATGCCGGTCGTTTCAAACACCACTTGCCGGCCGTCAGCTACGGCAAGAGCACAAACAAACCGTACCGAACTGCCGTCTACACCTCGTTCGTCCAACATACGGTTAATAGTGTCGAATTTTTCTTGGTACGAGCCACCGTTGAACCGGGCTGACAGCACACCAGGGACGCCATCAAGAGCATCGATCTCTAACCCTGAGTCCTCGGCTACCGTGAATTGACCAGTTCGGTGGCTGTAGTGGGTCGCTTTGCTTCGGGCATTCTCAGCAAACGTGACACCGTGTTCCTCTGCGACTTCGATGGAAGGATGTTCTTTGAGAGAACGGATGTCGATTGGTAGACCGGCAAGAATGTTTCCAATTTCGGCGAATTTCCCTTGGTTCGTTGTGGCGACGAGTAATTTCACGATGTTGGACTAGTCAGATGAACCAGTGCTGAACCAATAATGTCTCGCTGCAGACTGACGAGATGATTGATGCTATTGCCGGCTAGGTCGAGCAACTGTGTCAGAGCGTCTTGTCCAAAAGGCGCTCCTTCAGCGGTACCTTGGACTTCGATGAAGCGACCATTGCCAGTCTTCACAACGTTCATGTCCACGTCGGCGCGCGAGTCTTCTTCATAGGCAAGGTCGGCGAGCGGGTGTCCGTCGACAATCCCGACACTAATCGCCGCGACGTAGTCGTCGATCGGTAGTGCACCGATCTTCCCGGCGTCTCGTAAGCGTTCGAGTGCAAGTACTAAGGCCACGAAACCACCAGTAATCGACGCGGTGCGTGTGCCTCCGTCCGCTTGCAGTACGTCGCAATCAATCCAGACAGTCCGTTCGCCGAGCTTTTTGAGTTGGGTGACTGCACGTAGGGAACGACCGATCAGTCTCTGAATTTCTTGTGTGCGGCCACTCAGGCGCCCACGAGCGGCTTCGCGGACGGTTCTGGTGGAAGTGGCTCTTGGCAACATTCCATACTCAGATGTAATCCAGCCCTTTCCGGTCCCACGGAGAAACGTTGGAACACGGTCTTCGACACTGGCAGTGCAGAGGACTTTCGTTGAGCCTGCCTCCACCAGAACCGACCCCTCGGCATGCATTGCCCAGTGGGGTGTCAGACGAGTAGGACGAAGTTGGTTTGGCTTTCGATTATCAGACCGTAATTGGCTATCGGTTGAATTCAAGACTGACATTATCCTCCTGTAGAAGTTGATTCGGACTCTGAGTTCTGAGTGTAACCAGAAACCCATTCCATATTTTGTTCGAGTGGACGTCGGAGATCGATATGCCCAGCTAATGTGTCTACTTCTTGCCCGTTAATCAGAATCTGAACAGCCGAAACCCCCGGTAGATTCGTCGTAAGTGCGTTGACCAGGGCATAGACTGTAAACAATTCATCAAGCGATCCGCCACCGTGCCCCCGTGTTATTGCTCGGTTGAGGTCGATAAACGCATCGCCATCGGGGCTGAGGTAAACAGCCCGAAGTGCTGTTCCTTCTGGAAATGGAGATTGCAGTGGCGGAGGGGCGTCACTCAACTGATGTTCCAGTACGACTCGTGCATGGTCCGTAGTGTCGGCTCTGTTTCCCCCATCTAACGGTTGGTGATGTTCGACCAGGGACATGCCGTCGTCAGCGACGAAGAATAGTGTGGCGATTCCGGTTGAGACATCGGCGACGTCATTCTGATCTACCGGAACCTCTGGTGACCCGTCGGCACCTTGACGTAGTCCGATGACGAATAAACTAATGCCCACGATTGTGATGCCGATGATTCCAAACACAAGAGTTTTTCGTTTGGGTGGGTTCGGTTCGGGAGGCAGGGCGTCTAGTAAGGTCACTGGTTGCGTACCCGTGAGTCACCTGATTCGTTGTCGTCCTCGGTATTGGCGACGGGATATCCGACCAACTCGACGTAACTCCGAAACCGGAGAATGCTATCGACTAAGGCCTCAACAACGGCGTTTTGAAACCTCGTTGTCTGGAGGCGTTCTTCATCGGTTTCATTCGAAACAAAACCCATTTCGATAAGTACGGCTGGCATATTTGCCCCAACGAGAACCCGGAGCGGTGCCTGCTGAACGTCTCTGCTGCTCATAGGCACGCGTCGACTTAACTCTTCGTGCACAATGTCCGCGAGTCGTGCGGACCGACCGAGATAGGTTACCTGAGCCATGTCCCATTCAACGAGATCGATTTCTCGCATGCCTCCGCCTATGACCGGAACCAGTTGGACATCTCGTTCTTCTCGAGCACGGGCCTCTTCGTCGTACTCGTCCATGCTGAGATAGAACACTTCGGCGCCATTGACCGACGGACGAATGGAGGCATTGACATGCAAGCTGATAAAAATGTCTGCCTTATTGTTGTTGGCTACTTCGGCTCTCGCATCAATGGGCACAAGGTTGTCACCAGCACGAGTGAGAACTACACGGAGCCCCAACTGGTTCTGGATCGCATCGCGAAGTCGTCTTGCAACGCTCAGCGTCACGTCTTTCTCAAGTGTCCCAGCTTCGCTATTGGTGCCCGTATCGCTTCCACCGTGCCCGGCATCGATTGCGACAACCCGAACCGTAGGGGAGGTGGTCAGATCCGGCAATGGGTCGACGTTGGCCGAAGATACTGGGTTTGGTGGTAACGCTCGAGGTGGGGGATCTACGGTCGCGATACGGGAACTTGTCATCGCGATATTGATTTCGTCACCGTCGTTGCGGATCGAACGATTCGAAACGGTGAATGCATCAAACGCAGGTTCGAGATTTACTACGAGACTCACCGACGATGGATTCTGACTTATCCCTGCAACCAAGTCTCCACTCAGGTCGGACAGTTGTTCAACATCGAGTGCATCGGCTTCGAAGACAATAACTAATTGGGCATTTTCTTGGTTGACCGTGTACGGAGTCCTGGGAATTACCTCAAGCACGATGTTTTCCCCATCATTTTGCCGACGGTACCGACCACTAACCCGTGGAACAACCACGTCACCGACCAAGATCAATCGCGATAGTCTACGCACCTCAATACGTTCACCGAGAAGTGGCGCTACGGCGCGATTGAGAAACTCAAGGGGTACGATCCAACCATTCTCGGTCTGTTTCGGTCCAACCCTGAGCGACGTGAGACGGCCTGCTACCGAAATAACCTGTTGGTCAGAGGTCAGCAGAATGACGTCACTACCATAGGTAATGTTTGCTGTTCCGTTCCCCGAGTCGTCGATTTGGAAATTGAAAATCTCAGCCAGTTCATCCAGAGCAAGCATCTCAGCTGGTTCTGTGCCGATGGGACGAATGTCGCGACGGCCATCTGAAGAAATTATTGAGAGCGAGGCAGACGTTGACTGCGCCGATAACGTCGCGGTTTGGAATAGCACGACGGACAGGGCAAATAACAATAGGCCTACGCGCGGCACTTGGAAGGCACAGCGCGGGTCATAGATACTGAAATTAAACCGCACGTGCGATCGATAATAGCACCGTTCATACGGGAGGGGTTTTGGTTGATAAAATAGCGACGACCTGAGGCCAATGCCCGAGAGACGAGTACAATGGTGTTCATAAAAAGATACCCGTCGAACGCAAGTCTGGGGAGCTGGAAACTAGACGTTGCAACACTGAAGGGTCGGAGAGCCTTATGAAGAACTCTCGTTTCTATCGACTCGCTCGTAGGGTGAGTGTGTCGCTACTGCTATTACTGGTTGGGGTGTGCGGCCAGGTCGATGCACAAGACCACGTGGGACAGTATTTGCGAGCTGATGTGGAGCACGGAGCTCAACTGTATGAAGCGAACTGTACCCGGTGCCATGGCATTGCTGGAGACATGGTCGTCGGTGTGAATTTGCGCGACGGCCAGTTTCGCCGCGTGGCGACGGATTCCGAGATCACGAGACTTATTACCACCGGCATTCCAGGAACGGCGATGCCGCCGGCTAGCTTTACACAATCAGAATTAGCTGGACTAGTCGCCTATCTTCGTAACATGGCCACCTACGACCTTGACAGTGTGGCGCTCGGTGATGCCGGTCGCGGCGAAGAATTGTTCAGAGGTAAAGGTGAGTGCTCCAGCTGCCATCGTGTTAATGGTGTTGGCCCCAGAGCGGCACCCGATCTGAGTGCCATCGGAACTACCCGGAGTGCCGGGTCACTCGAACAGGTACTACTTGACCCGACAGCGGCGATGCGACCGACCAACCGACCAGTCCGACTCGTTACGCGGGACGGAACCATTATCCAGGGGCGTCGGTTAAACGAAGATACCTACAGCATCCAACTTGTCGACGCCAACGAGCGCCTAGTGTCACTGGATAAAGCTGATCTTCGTGAATTTACCATCTTGACCACGTCACCGATGCCATCCTACGAAGAAACACTTACCGCAGAGGAACGGGCAGACGTGCTCGCGTACTTGTTGATGCTGAAAGGGATGTAACGTCATGGTTCGAACTACGCTTGTCGCACTTAGTCTCGCCGTTGCATGCCTTTCTGACGTTACCGCGCAGGTGACCTTCGAACGGCTACTTGCGGCCGATCAAGAACCACAGAATTGGTTGACGTATTCCGGAACCAATTCTGGCGAACGACACAGCCGACTTGAACAGGTCACCCCAGAGAACGTCAGTGAGCTAGAGCTGGAGTGGGTCTTTCAGGCACAGTCACTTCAGGTGTTCGAGACGACTCCGCTCGTTGTCGATGGAATCATGTATCTCACCGAAGCACCAAATACCGTGGTTGCTCTGGATGCGAGGACGGGACGGGTCTTCTGGATCTATGAACACGTTCCGTCACTGGAGTCTCGACCCTGCTGCGGTCGCGTTAATCGCGGTTTGGCGATTCTTGGTGAGACGCTTTTTATGGCGACCATCGATGCGCAGCTGATTGCGATCGATTCGGTCACGGGACGACCCATTTGGAAGACGTTGGTCGCGGACCCGGCTATTGGGTATGCCATGACGTTGGCGCCGCTTGTAGTGAAGGATAAAATCGTCGTTGGAGTGGCTGGTGGCGAATATGGTATCCGGGGATTCATTGCTGCGTATTACGCTGAAAGCGGCGACGAAGCATGGCGTTTTCATACCATTCCAGGACCGGGAGAGCCAGGTCATGACACGTGGCCAAGCGACAGCGACGCTTGGGAGCACGGCGGCAGTGCGACTTGGCTGACCGGGTCGTATGACAGTGACCTCAACCTTATCTACTGGGGCACCGGAAACCCTGGTCCAGATTTCAACCCGGCTCAGCGGTTGGGTGACAATCTTTATTCCGATTCTGTGGTGGCGCTGGATGCGGACTCTGGTGAGCTCAAGTGGCATTTCCAGTTCACGCCTAACGATCCATACGACTACGATTCGGTACAGATACCGGTCCTTGTCGACTATCCGGCAAATGATGGAAGTACGCTCAAGCTCATGCTGTGGGCTAATCGGAACGGATTTTTCTACGTGCTCAACCGAGAGACCGGTCGATTTATCAATGGTCAACCATTTGTTGACGTTAACTGGGCTGACGGACTTGACGACAACGGACGTCCGGTCCAGACACCGCAGCCGCCTGGGGCCGTTACTTATCCCGGTGTCTCGGGTGGGACAAACTGGTATTCGCCGTCCTACAGCCCGAGCACACGACTCTTTTATGTTCCGACGTGGGAGGGCTATGGCACGGTCTTCACACCCGCCGAATCGGTGTATCAGCCGGGTCAGAACTTTGGCGGGGGGACCGTGGACCTCGGTGAAATGCCGCCGCTTGGCCGTGGTCCGGTGAATAATTGGACGGAAGCGGCCGGGCGTGGTGCGGTGATCGCGATCGATCCCAGTAATGGTGAAGAGCGTTGGCGATTTGAGATGACCGACGTCACGACAAGTGGGATCCTGACCACCAGCTCAAATCTTTTGTTTAGCGGTGGACGGGAAGGGCACTTTCAAGCACTCGATGCCGGGTCGGGTGCGTTGCTCTGGAAGAGAAGTTTAGGTGGCCAGATTGCGAATGGTCCAATTACCTATGCTGTCGACGGCAGACAGTATGTGGCCGTGGCTGCTGGGAACGGACTCTTCGTATTTGCCCTTGAACGATAGACCGCGCACTGAGGCCAGCCTGTCGTCTAATGACGACCTCTGGCGCCTAGTTCAACCATTGTGGGACTATTTGGTTCTCGCCGATACACCGGGGCCATCCGATGTCATCTTTGTGTTTGGGAGCCAGGATTTGGCTGTGGCGGCCCAAGCTGCGTCGCTGTATCACGACCGTTATGCCTCACGGGTGCTTGTCACTGGGAGCTATGGACGGATGACCCGAGGGGTATTCGAAAAGCCTGAGGCTTTAGTATTTCAAGATTATTTAGTATCGAAAGGTGTTCCTGAGTCAGCGATTCTGACTGAGACGGTCGCTGCGAATACACTCGAAAATGTTCGATTGGGGATTGAAGTACTGCAGCGCAGCCATCAAATGCCCCAGACGGCGATCCTGGTGGCCAAGGGCTTTGCCATGCGACGATGTGTGGCGACTTTTGCGCAGCAGTTCGAGAATATTGAAGTACGAGCCTGTCCTCCGAATAGTGGTCTAGTTGAGGCCGCTGACAGAGACCAAGACGAGTTCGCAGTGCGACTGGCCGCTGAGCTTGACCGGTTGGACGTTTATGCTGCGGCAGGTGATATACGTCGGCAGGATATTCCCCCGGCCGTTCGCCAACTGGCACAACGAATCAGGACACTGGTTGCGTCTTGAAACGCGACGCAATGAACCAGGCCAATCCCGCACCAACCAGTCCACACATGGCTGGTGTAAATCCAGCCAGACCTTGTTCTCCTCGATTCAGTTGAACAAGCACAGTTAAGCCGATCCCGCCCGCGATGGACGCCAAGGCTTCTGTGGAAGAGAAACGTCGTAGATATAGTCCACCAATGACTGGGACAAAGAGACTGACCGTTAACAAGGTGTAGAAGAACGAGAGTGCTCCGGCGATTGACTCAGAGAGAATTGCCACAATGGTACCAAGGACACCGCTAACAATCGCCGCCCACCTGGCAACTGATAGAACTTCGGTGTCCGACGCCGTAGGGCGTGCAAAGCCTTTATAGAGGTCTTGTGAGAGTGAAGTGGAGAGCATGAAGAGAATCGCATCGGCTGAACTAACCTCTGCTGAAAATAGTGCGGCGAGGCCTAGAGCACCGACCAGCGGTGGGAGACTGTCCATCAGAAGTGTGGGTAGGGCCAAATCATAATCTTGAAGATCTGGGAATGCGGTGCGGGCCATCATACCGAGCAACGGTGGAATGACCGCAAAGACAAGCAGTGCGACAGCATTCAAACCAACACCAATACGAACGGTCCGGTCGTCCCTGGCGCCGTACACTTTCTGGAGTAGTCCCGGCGACACGACAAACGCAGGGCCCAACATCGCAAGATAAAACCAGCCGGAACCTCCACCTTGCCAAACGTTCCAATAACCCTCGATGTGTTGAGTCGTCGTAACGACTGGAGTCCAGCCGTCAACTGCAATAAGAGCAAGTGGGAAAACCACAACAAAGCCAATGAGCAGTAGAACCAACTGCAGAAGGTTGATCCAAACAGTCGTTAGTAGACCACCCGAAGAGAAGTAGACCGTAACAACGACCCCACCAACAATGCACCCCATCCAGTGCTCTAGGCCGGTAATTACATTCAGAACCCAGGCGATCGCGATTAACTGACCTGCCAGAATTGCAAGCGTGCCGAACCACAACAGAATTCCGATGGCAATCCGGACACTCTTGCCGTACCGATATTCAAGAAAGTCGCCCAAGGTTCGAAGGTTGTGGAGTTTAGCCAGTTTGCGTAATCGAGGTCCGATCCAGAACGCGAGGATGAGTGATCCAAAACCGGCCGACCCGACCCACCACCAGGCACTGAGTCCATCTCGGTACCCAAGGCCGGCGGCACCGACAGTTGAGCCAGCTCCGATGTTTGCTGCCAACAGGGTAGAGAACAGAAGCAGAGGACTGAGTCGGCGGCCCGCGACAAAAAACCCGTCTGAGCTATCGACACGTCGCCCCAGCCATACACCAAGTCCCATTAAGAGGCCGGAGTAGGACAGCAGCACGATTAGATGAAGACTCATAGTTCGTAATCAGCTAGTGGTGGTTACTCAACGAGTACTTTACCAGTCGTAGGAGAGTCTTTTGTTTGTGAGTTACTTGGCGCACGTAAGATGGCCCCAAGGAATCGTTCGATGGCGAATGTCGAGATCTGCCCGCAAGGTCCACTGAACACATAGTCGCATCCGTGCGTAGCCCACGGCATTCGAACGATGACATGCGGCACACTATGGTCAATGAGACGAGCACTGACATGATCAACGTGAAACGGGACGACGTGTTCATCTCTGAGCCCTTGGATGAAAAGGGTCGGTGGAGATTGCTGAGTCACAAATCGAGCGGGTTCGGCGTCGTCGTACTGTGCGCCATGGGTGCTTGGTGGACCGCCTAGGTAGTCAATGAGTCTGGCTGTTGAATCCACGACGTGCCGTTTCGCAGGGTAGTGGTAGCCCCATCGCATTGCAGTCGGGCCATACAGTGAAATGACACCTCGAATCGAAGGGTCAGTAGATAAATATCCTTCCAAGAGCGCAATCTGACCACCTGCTGACCGACCGAGCAGGGCAAATCGATCAGGATCGATGTTGTGAGTGGTTTCCAGCGTTTTGACATAATCGATGGCGTCGCGCAGATCTTCCTGAGGCACGGGAAAACGCCACCGTGGTGAGAGACGATAATCGATACTGGCAACAACGTAGCCCCGGGCAGCAAGATATCGATTTAGTTTCGGTAGTTCTCGTTTTGTACCAGCGGTCCATCCTCCGCCGTGGATCACTATAACCACTGGCCTCGGTTCGAGCCCGACCAAGGGTCTATAGAGATCGAGGGTCAAATTTTCACCGCCACTGACAGCGTACACGTGTTCGTCGACTAAAACGTCTTCGGTAGACACGCCGAAAAAAAGATCTGCGAGAACGATTGGCCGAGGACGGGGTGGCGCATTTGTGCTGGATGTCGAAATCGGAGTTCCAAAAGCGTCGTCGAGTGTACTGGTCAGCGCTTGTGTCGTGCGATAGGCGCTGGTCAGTGGTGAAAACAGCATGGCAATTCCGGCGGCAGTCAAAGTTGCCGCGGTGGCGTGAACCCACGACCGCCGCCATTGAACAAGCAAGAGCACACTCAATAGCCCCAGCCAGTGGCCCCACTCCGACAAGAGCAGGCTCAGTTGCCACATGGTTGAGTTTTCATGTGGGATAACAACGAGTAAGCCTGCCAAGCTGACTGTAACGCCACAGATGAGGCGGCCGACCAGCCTGAACCCAATTTGGTTGCACTGTGCCATGACTTAGATTTGAAGTTGGGACTCGGTCAAGACAGGCTAACTCAGACTTTTGAAGAGTGTCCAACTGAGAAACATCACCACATTGGAAAGTGCAGTCGATTCTGGAGAAATAATCCAACCGACTGGCTTCTCTCCTGCACCCTCACACCGTTTTTAGTCTGAGTCGAAAAGCCTCCCGTTCTTGTCTCAGGAAGCAACAGGCATGTTGACGAGTTCTTAATAATTAAATTAATGTTCACTATAGTTAAATAACAACAGGAGTCAAGATGCAGTCAATCATTTTACGCGTCGTCGGTAGTCTTCTTGGTGCACTGACCCTTACGGGCTGTATCCCGGCGGGCATTAACTCTCCGGTACAGTCCAGCGGCGTGGCGGGAGTGAGGTTTCCAGAGGTTGTTGGGATCGATCTAGAGGGCAGGGAGATCTCATTACCGACCGGTCTAGCTGGTCGCAGAAACTTGGTGGCCGTAGCGTTCGAACGCGAACATCAGCCCGTCGTAGATACATGGATCGTTGGCGTGGAACCGCTTCTCGCACAAGACCCCGAACTCCGTCTCTACGAGGTGCCAACCATCTACGAGGGTTCCACCCTATTTCGCCTCTGGCTCAATAATGGGATGCGCGCTGGAATCACTGACCAGGTCGCCCGGCGGCGCACAGTAACGATCTACGTCGACCGCGAGCAGTTCAACACCGCGCTGTCGATTCCGGATACGAGTGACGTCCACCTACTGCTGCTCAACGCCGATGGGGTGATCGCGTGGCGTAGCACTGGCCCGGCTAACGACGAGAAACTTGCTGCCCTCTCGCAAGCCCTCGTGAGCGGTTAGTCGGCATTCAAGATCACGGGATCAATCGGGACGGACCCATGTCGGTCGAGGCGACTGCTAGCTAGCGGGTAATTTATCGGAGACGGAGGTGAAGAGAGTTTAGTGGGGCCGTACTGCAACAGAACGTTTAAAAGTTTGGAGTTGTCGAACATAGGATGCTGGAAGGGTTACTTAGGACGCCGCGACGACAACCTTGACCGTCGTGGTGTTCTGAAGTTCTGAATCGTTTCCGGTGAGTTGGAGCTCATATTCACCAGCTGCCGTAAAGAATGCCAGTGTCCTAGGTTCGGTGCCGTTATCGAACGAGACTTGTCCAGGACCGCTCATTTTGGTCCAAGAGGATGTGAGGGTTCCATTCCTCGGTAAACCTTCGTCACGAACACTACCAAAGAGCTTTAGGCCTTCACCCACCTTGATGTGTAATTCGTGTGGACCTCGGCTTCCGCCATATCCGAGCACTCGAACAATAGGTGGACGATTGATGCAGACGCCACGCGGAACCGCCGTTGGATTGTCAATCGACCGCAGCGCGTTTCGCTTATCACTTTCGCTGAATTCCCAACTGTACTGGAGCATCGATTCGCTCGTGGAGGTGGTGATGTCTTCGTGGGAGAGGGTCCAACGCAAGTTTCCGTCGAAGTCGGCGTCCACTACAACAATGCACTCCCAACGATGATGGCCAGGATGAAATGTTGTCGGTTGACCGATATCGCCTTGCCCAGGTTCAAAGAAGTTCCCGGGGCCTGGTGCAATAGTGACAGTTGTGGAGTTGTGGCTGAAATATGCGAATGAGAGGGTCCATGACCCATCTTCATTACGCGTAAAACCTTCGTATGCTGGATAGATCGCCTGTCGTTCCTGCCCTGCGTCAAAAAACTGGGTCTGCGCATGAGACGGCAGGGTCGCGTATTGACTGACGGCCAAGCACAGTCCAATACTGATTGCGACAAGTCTTCTCAGTCCAAAACGAAATACCACTGTATTTCTTCTACTGACCATCATCGGCTTCGGCTCGCGCTTCGCGGTCACGTTGGTCTCGGAGTTTCTCGTACTGTTCCTCCGTCATGAAGGCGATATCGGTCCACGCGTTTCCCATGTCGTCCATGGTTCGCCCGCCCCAGCCAATCCACGCTGACGGGTCTGGGTTGTGTCGATTGGCCGATGTGTTGTCATGCCAAGCCACGGAATGCAGGACCGTTCCTGCTGGGAAGATGTGAGGCTTGTCGTATGTGTAGGTTAATTGCCAGACCTGTTCGTACCGAGGGACATCCGTCAGGATTTCACGCCGCCCATCGATATGAATCGCTTCAAGTAGCATCCGCTGGCCTCTGAAATGCATGTGCGGCTGGAAGTTGATTACCATCGCCGGCGTATCCAATCGAAGAAAACGCTCAGATCGGGCGACCGTGTTGGGTGGAATACTGAGCTGCGCGAGACTGTTCACGTCGGCCTCAGTCAGAAACTCCTCGACCGGAGCATCGGCAGCAAGGTCAAGGTCATACCCTTGCCGAAGTAAATAGTCTTCGACTTTTTCACGGTTAAGGGTCCAGTCGTTACCGACACCCGTTCGAATTCGATGGGATGTGACTTCGAGTTCAGGTGTCACTTCTCTCGGATAAAATTTGATTCCCACTTCTGAAATGTCGTGAACTTCTTCGCCCCACGGGTGGTAGTGAGGAGCAAAACGAAACTTCGATCCGGCGCGAAGTAGTTTGCCTGCTCCGTCGGGGAAGTCATCACCGTTATTCCCCATCACGTACTCGGTGACGTGTGTGGTTTCCACATTGTCAGCTTCGTTGCCGTCTGGACTATCTGAACCAACAAATGCATACACGTGCTCGTGGTGGACACAGCAGTGAGCGGTGGTAATGAGTTGAACCCATTGCATATACCGATCTTCGGTTAGGCCAGAGTCTACGATTTCAGAAGGAAAGAGGTCAGGGCCTTCAGCTGGAATCGTAAAACCGTTTTTCATGCTCACGATCAGGTCAGGTTCACCTCGAACCCATTCGTCAAAGGCGGCCAACTCAAGTGGGGCTGGTGCGTCTTCCGGGTTCCCTTGCGGCGCGCCGTTATCTACCCAGGAGACGATAGTGTCGATGTCTTGGTCGGTTAGAGACGGGTCGTCTTTGTAAGTGCCGATACTGCGATCAAGGTGCCACGGAGGCATTTGCCGTTGGCTGACCCGGTCCTTAATTGAACGTGCCCAGGGACGAGTTTCCTGATAGGTCAGGAGGGACATGGGTGCTGCCGTGCCGGGTCGATGGCATTTCTGACACGAGCGCTGCAAAATTGGCAGCACGTCCTTTGTGAACGTTGGGTCGTCGCTGTTGGCCAAGACGACACTTGGCAACCCGCTCCCCAACACAAAAACCGCCGACAGTATGATCAGAATTTTGCACCGTGCAGCCATACAATCCTCCGTTATTCGCTCTCGACGTTTCTGGGCCTCGTTACTGGTCCTGAGCGCGGTCCTGCTCGCGTTTCTCCACACGCTCTTGGTATTGTTCTTCAGTCATGAAGGCGATATCGCTCCACCCGTGACCCATTTCGTCCATGGTTCGACCACCCCACCCGATCCATGCTGACGGGTCGACATTGTGGCGGTTGTTCGAGGTGTTGTCGTGCCACGTCACACTATGCAGTACCGTGCCCTTTGGGAAGAGATGCGGTTCTTTGTAGGGGTACACGAGTTGCCACGTCTGCTCGTAATTATTGACATCGATTAGAATCTCGCGGCGACCATCCAGGTGAATCGCTTCAAGCAACATCCGGTCACCGCGGAAGTGCATGTGCGGCTGGAAACTCAACAACAACGCCGGATCAGGAAGTGGCCAAAACCGTTCATGCTTGGCCACGGTATGGGGCGGGATGCTCATACGAGCAATGCCGTTCAGGGTGTTGTCATCTACCCACGCGTCTGCGGGCATTTCTGTTCCGTGTAAGTCAAGGTCGTATCCAGCTCGCAGCAGTCGATCTTCGACTTCTTCACGGTTGAGTACCCAGTCATTACCAATACCGGTGCGTAAGCGATGAGCCGTCACGATTAACTCCGGCACCTCATCTTTTGGATAAAACTTGATTCCGACCTCTTGGAAATCACGTGTTTCTTCGCCCCAGGGGTGGTAGTGCGGCGCAAATCTGAACTGCCCACCAGCCGGGAGTTTCCTGCCCGTACCATCCGGGTAGAACTGGCCGCTGCTTCCCATCGCGTATTCGATCAGATCAATTTCGTCCGTGTTTGATCCCATGCCCAGCTTAAACTCTTCGAGGTCCTCGGCTGTTTCCGGCACACTGACATAGACGTGTGAGTGATGCACACAGCACCAAGCCGACGGGATGATCTGAACCCATTTGACATAGCGGTCCTCAGTCAGGCCTGGATCGACGATTTCCGACGGATAGAAGTCGGGGCCTTCGGCCGGAATCAGGAAGCCTTCTTTCATGGAGACAACCAGATCGGGGTCGCCGTACGTCCACTGTTGCAGGTTGTCAAGTTCTAGCGGCGGCGGGGCATCAGCGGGGTTACCACGTGGCGCACCACGGTCGACCCAGGTAGCAATGGTATTGATCTCGTCATCGCTCAGTGATGGGTCGGCTTGAAATTGACCAATCGACCGGTCGAGGTGCCAAGGTGGCATCCGTCGCGCAGTAACCTGGTCTTTGATGCCGCGGGCCCATGGACGTGCGTCGTCGTAGGTCAGCAGTGACATCGGAGCTGCGGTGCCGGGCCGGTGACACTTCTGACACGACCGCTGCAGAATCGGCAGTACGTCCTTTGTGAACGTCACCTCGTCTGAGGGTTGGCCCGCTACAGCAACAACCGCTAGGGCTGGGGCTAATAGACAGACGAGGACCGCAAGCGCTGTCAGAGTTAGAGATTTCAACGGTCGTTCCATGGGCTTTTCCTTTTCGGATTTTAGCCGAATCTCAAATCGATCTAACTTAGGATTTCTGGCAGTTTACCACTGTCTTGTCAAGCTTACCAAGGGTGTTTTTCGCCTGGTTTACAAGGGGCGATGGCGACCGTTGACCCCCGTCTTTCTGCGTCGTTAACGGTCGCGACAATGAGTCGGGCCCAGATGCTGAATGGTAGTTTGGACGTCTTGATTCAAACGAAGTGATTCTAGGGGGATGAAGGAGGAGAACGAGATAGACAGGCACGCTTAGGAGGTTGCTTGAGCACGAGTCATACGCTCGTTGACAGAGCAAAACGTGCCCATCTATCGAGTGTTCTAGTCGGTTGGTCCAGAATGTGGCCGTGCCAACTTGAACACCTAAAGTATGAAGAACGAGGGTTACGTTTGCGTTACACCTCTGTTAAGACTTCGTAAATTTTCCAGGCGACAAGTTTACGTAGATGTAACACGCTCGTGATGTGGGGAACACAGTTGCCTGATAGCTTAAGGGGATGGGCAATACACTAAAATTGTGGTGTGGGTGCACGGCCTCCGTTATTCGTGACCCGTCAACCGGATTGACAGTGTCGCGAATCGTGAGTCGAAAGTCTCCAGATTGTGACGATACGGCACATCATACTGGTGGCCGCGCGTGGCTTATTGATCTGCTACCGACCCGCGTCTGGCGATGCGGGAGACCTTCCGATGATGAAAGCCGTTTCATGTCTGAGGACGTCTTGGGGCAAGCAGTGTGTGGGACGGAGAACGACAGCGACGTAGTCCAGGGCGTCGCTCTTGATTCCGAAACTAGTATCCGAAGCTAAGTCGGCACTCTCGGTGTGTCAAAGGTGACGATTCTCCCGCGCTATCCTAAAAAGGCCCCGTACTCCATGGGCCGGTTATGCAGAACGTGATTCCGGGTCTCTGGATGTTAACGAATAGCCACCGCCCGTCTGGGCTAAACGTGGCTCCCGCCCATTCGCGGCCACTGTAATTTCCTGTTTCGATGGCATCAGGATTGTGCCCGGCGGTTGAAAGTGCTTCCTGGTCGCCATTGTCTATCTCCACAATGTTCCGAGCAAATTCGAACGTCTGCCCATTGGGCAGGAGTCCTAGGAGAGCCAGTCCGTTCCCATCGTCTTGTCCGCCATCTTCGCACAAGATGATTCCCCCCTGCGGACTGACTGCTACGTTGTCGGGGTTGTCAGAGCCGTAGGCGGATAGTGCTTCCGCACCCCGTGATACAAACAAGTTAGTTAGGGATGCACTCCTCGGGTCATAGGACCAGACGGCACCTTCGGCGCGGTCGTTACGATCTGGTTGCGCGGAGACCGGTCCCGCTTCGGTGTCAACAAAGACGACCCGGTCTTCCCGCGAGTCCCACCAGCATCCTTCCAATCGTTGAAACCGAGTGGCTCCTCCCGTGCGACCTTCGATATACGGGCCGGACAGAATGTCTGTCGAGTCTGCGTCTGGTTCCGTAATCTCGACCCACCTAACGTCATATTCCGATAGACATTCGGGATTTCGTAGGTCTTCGACGACGGTGTCAGTGCTTGGCAGAAGAGCTTGGAGCATATACAGGGTCCCGCCGTTATTGAGAGAACCCAGCCCTCCCAGTTTGTCATCTGGGTCGAAGTAATAGAATCCGGAATTTCCACGCATGCGGTTGCGTGACGCGGGGGCCGTATTGTTGCTCGAATTATCTTCCGTGAGGTAGACGCCTCCGGTCTTCGGGTCAACCGCGACAGCCTCGTGCTTGAACCGACCCATTCGCCGAAGTGGGGTCGGCGTTGTGACTCGTGAGAGTGTTGATTCAAAGACGTATCCGTGAGGTTCATCTCCAACGATTATTCTTTCTTCGCATGTGAGCCACGTGCCCCACGGCGTTGGACCGCCGGCGCAGTTCCCGCTAGTTCCTGAGAGACTCACGAGGTGTTCCAGCAACCTGCCGTTTTGTATGCGAAGCACGGTAGTACCACCGGGGCCCTGATTGTCGTAGTTGTATCCTGAGGCGATTGGTTGCCCCAGGCCGAAGACTTCTTGGTTGCGGATAAGCAGGTACTCGGCAGTGCTCCCTTGTCCTCGCATGTCGACCACAGCCATTCCGTCGTGGCCGGTTGGAACGGGGTTGCCATCGTCCAACGTATCGCCGGCCCAGCTGAGTGTTGTGTATGTGAATCCGGCGGGTAACATGATGAGATAGAGGCCCGTCGCCTGGTCTTGAGTAGGAACCAAGGGGCCATACGGACTCGGTCCACGTGTTCCACACAACGTTTGATTTGCGAGTAACTGTGTGCTCAAAAATCCGAAGGGACTCGCGAGAGTCGATGCTGCGGTCGCTGCACTGCCTCGCAGAAACTGTCGTCGATTGAATGATCTTGCGGACAGTTTGAAATCAGACATGGAGTGTGGTCTCCTGAATCTGTCTAGGCTACTACAAATATAGATTACGCCTGGAATGTGACAGTCCGGTTACACGGAGTGGCTAGCTCGTGGATGGAAAGTCGAGTTGTAACTCGTTTGTTCCGGCTAGGATCTCGACGAGCTGTGTGTGTTGTTGATTGCCTTGTCTGAGCGTTACGTCATAACTACCAGGCGGCATCTCTGACAAGGTGAATGTCCCGTCTCGGTCGGCCACAACCGCGTACGGACTTTCCACAACAACGATGGTTGCGTGCATCTCTTGATGCGCGTTGCAGGATACGGCGTAGTCTCCCGCGTCATCAAAAGTATGGTCGTGTTCGCCGCCTTGGATGGGCATAGCCACGTTGAATAAGGACAGCCCCTTACCGTCTTGAACGTGAACGGTGTGGAGTTCGTCTTCGCTGTTCTTGAATAGGACTGGCTGGCCTGCACGCACAACAATCAGACGTGGAATAAAATCACGGCCGAATTGGTCCATTTCAACAGGTTCAGTCGGGAGGGGAACATCAAGAGGTTCACGAGGTTCAAGAATGACGACGGCACGGGTGCCTCCGGCTGCTTCAGGCGCTCGGCCAACGATTGTTGCAATCGAGGTTTGAGGAGAACCAGATGTTGTCTGAGACTCGACTGGGTCTATTTCCGCATTTGGGGTACATGCCTGCAAAAAGAGCCCCGGCAGGATGCAGGCTATGCAAGCAAATTTGAAATTCTGAACAGACATCATTCTCGAAAAATTATAGCGAGGCTAGAGGTGTCAGTAGGTGACCGTCATCACAGCATTGGCTTTGGCTCTGTCAACGTTCGGCCGACATTTCATCATAAAACCCCGGAATACTTCGCCGCATGAACAGACCTTCGTCGGCCACCGTCCAGCTGAGTTCGTTGGTTCGCAGACGAGTCGGTGCGTCCTCTCGTGACACGCCGCCATCGATTAATTCAGACATGCGAGTACGCACACTGACCATCTGGTTCCGGAAGTCTTGTACGTCACTGCGGGTCATCACGGCACCGTGGCCGGGGATCGCCGTGTCCCAGTCGAGTTCGAGGAGAGCATCAAGTGTTGTTATCCAGGCCCGGCTACTGCCACCATTGGCGTAGTCGATAAAGGGTGCTGTTCCATGCAGCAGGTCACCTCCATGAATAGTGCGGAGGTCTGGAAAGTAAACCACTGCATCGCCGTTCGTGTGTCCCTGACCAAAATGATAGGCGCGCACTTCAACGCCTCCAAGAAAGACCGCGGTCTCATCTGAAAAGACGATGTTCGGTGGTGCGGGTTGGTCCCCACGCAGCATATTCGTACGGTTGTTTTGATGCCCGATGATATCGGCGTGCGTCGAAAATGACGGATTCCCACCCATGTGGTCGCCATGGTGATGGGTGCCAATGACATAGGTGATTGGCTGGCTGGTGACACTTTGGACCGCGCTCATGATTGCGTCGTGATTCCGGTCGAACTTGTTGTCAACTAGAACTACGCCATCAGTACTCACTCGGACCCCTATGTTTCCGCCGGGGCCAGTGATCATGTAGAGGTTGTTTTTGACCTGCTGAATATCGAGTGGTTCGCTCTGCTGACCACTCACAGCAATCAGTGTTACGAAACCAAGTGCTAGGGAAGCAAGAGCGACTGGTCTGCGCATATTGTGCATGGTAACCCCTAAGAATTATTCGTTAGTCGACAAATAGTTCCAGTCCAACAGCAAGGCCCATTTCGTAGTAGCCACGTGGATTGGGATGGATACCATCACAATCAAAGGGCGCATGAATCCGATTGGGATCGTCCGGGTCTTGCACGGTGCGATCAAAATCAATGACACCATCAAACGGCGCTTCGTTTCTGATCCACGCATTTACTTCATTTCTGGTTGTCGTTTTCGCCGGTGTCCAGCCGCTGTTGTTCTCCGTAGGCGCCCGATTATGGCGGGGGATGATCGTCACGCCAATAATCTTGAGACCGGCAGCGTGTGCGCGGTCAATGATCTCCTGAGTGCCCTCAATGACCTGCGCGGCGGTCGAGTCTCGACGGATGTCATTGGTACCCATAAACAGGACAACATGCGTGACCCCACTGTGCGACAGGACGTCTCGAGCCAGACGTTCTGTGCCCGGCGTGCTGGAAGGTGGTGGACTGACGTTCCCAGTGACCGTATTGCCGCCGATACCTTCATTAATGATTGCCTTGTGTGTCCCGTCCATCGCCGCTAAATGCAGTCGAACCGCAACCCAGTCTTCCCAGCGGTCATGACCGTCGTTGGTTGAACACGACCCGTCTGTGATCGAATCGCCAAACGCAACGATTGTTCCGGTAGAGGTTGGGCTGAGTACGTCGATGGATTTTAGCCAAAACATGGATGTGGTTGTCCCAACGAAGGCGTCCCCAGTCTCGTCGGTTGTGTGGTCGCCCGCACCGTTGGTCGTGAAATACGATGTGACTCTCGCACCGTTGTGCTGACTGGGTCGTATATCGGCTTCCGGCAGGTGCAGACTGATTGCAAGGTCCTGTTGTGACAGGACAGGCATCTGGAGGGGGTCACTTTGGACACTCCCGCCGACGGGAATGGTGACTTGAGCTCGTCCATCAAAGCTGATCGGTTGAGTCGATCCTGGACTCAGTACTGCACCACGCATCGGTTCTCCTACTGTCGCCGCCGCTACGACGAGCGGCCGGGTTCCGTAACTGTTGTCTAAGCGGATACGGATTGCGTCGCCGGACGCTGTGACACGTGCCATCAGCCGAATGGTGGCGTTGGACAAGGAAGTATTCCCTTGTCCTTGCTGGGATGTGCTCCAGGCGGTGACCCATTGCGCTTGCGTGGCCTGTTCGGCGCCGACTGAAAGACTGCCGCCCACCACGACCGCGGCGATGAAAGCGATTCGTCGAACAACGTTAGGCATGGACTCTCCTGACATTCACCGTACACTTTAGTCAGTGTTGGTGTTTGTGCATGTATTCGTGCTCTGCATGCTGTTTGTCTCGCTGCACTTTCGCAGATTTTCGTCTTTCCGACTGTAAGTTTGACCGACGGGTGCCCGCTGAGCTCACGCCGAATGATGAGAGGACCCGCTGAAGCTCTTCACTCTGACAAGTCGGGCAGCGGGGGACGGTGTTCTTGAGGACGATCAGTTCGAACTGCGTATCGCACCCGCCGCATTGATATTCATAAATTGGCATCAGTCGTTCACTTAGGCGCGCTCACGAATGAAGTTAGTGTGATTCGTGAAGTCGGCCGCGTTACCGATACTATTCACGTAGGCCGAATACGAACAAGCCATTTCCAGCCGCGACGGCCACGAATTGGTTGCCGTCGACTCCATATGCGATTGGACCATTCGCTATCATGCCGCCCAGCGTTGTTTTCCAGAGCAGTTCACCATTGGTTGCGTCAAGAGCATGAAAGTAGCCTTCGCGTCCGCCGGTAAACAGGAGATCCGAAGCCGTTGTCAGGATACCGCTGGTGGTGACGTCGGTCATCTCGAATTTCCACATTTCTTCGCCAGTAGTCGGGTCGATAGCTTTGACCGCGCCCCGACCAGCCTCCGCCGTCCAGTTGTTGACGTGGCCACGCCCGAGACCGGGCAGGCGAGGGGCACCAGCGACTCCGGTTGGGCGCGTGCGGCCACCCATGAAAATCCGCCCGGGCTGGTACTCGGCTTCAGCCGGCTCCATAATGGCGCCGTATGCCTCCCAGGCGGATAGGTAGAACAACCCGGTACTGGGGCTATACGACGGTGAGTACCAATTCGTACCACCGAAGATCCCAGGAAATGTCGGAGAACCTGCTGGCTGTGGTGTTTCGACCGGTCGGCCACTGTCATCCAGGCCTTCAGCCCAGTTGACGTCGACGTATGGGCTCCCTGAAACGAACCGCCCACCCTCTCGATCGAGAACATAAAAGAAGCCGTTTCGATTGCCCCAGAGCATCAGTTTGAGTGTCTGACCGTTTGGTGAGGTGTAGTCGACCAACACCGGAATTTGCACGGCATCGAAGTCGTAGTCGTCATTGGGGGTAAACTGGAAATACCACTTCAGTTCGCCAGTGTCCGCATCTAGGGCAACGACACAGTCAGAGTAGAGGTTGTCACCGGGACGTTGTTCGGGGTTCCAGTCAGGTCCAGGATTGCCGATGCCCCAATACGTCAGGTTGAGTTCGGGGTCATAGGATCCGGTTAGCCACACTGGCGCACCACCATGCTCCCAGGCATCCCCTCCGCCTTCCCACGTTTCATGGCCGGGTTCGCCTGGTCCCGGAATTGTGTAGAAACGCCAACTCTCGTCACCTGTGTCGGCATCGAAGGCAGCAATGAAGCCACGAATGCCGTATTCGCCACCGGCAACGCCGACGACAACCTTGTCTTTTAGGACAAGCGGGGCCAATGTCATCGCATATCCCAATTCCGGATCAGCTACATCTTTCATCCAAATCGGTTTACCGGACCAGATGTCGATCGCGATCAGGTTTGCGTCGAGGGTCGCCATGAACAGGGTGTCGCCCAAGATTCCGAGCCCGCGATTTACGGCACCGCAGCAGGGCCGCGATTCGTTCGACGGCGTGTACTCGTAGACCCAAAACACCCGCCCAAGCTTCGCGTCGAGTGCCACCACCGTATTGGGTGCTTCCGTTAGGTACATGATGCCGTCTACAACCAAAGGACTTGTTTCGAAGGCTTGGAGTGAATCCGCTTGATGGACCCATTTCAATTCAAGGTCAGTCACATTGTCGGCAGTAATCTGGTCCAGTCCGGTGTGCCGCTGGCTGTCGTAGCTGCCGGAGTAAGTCAACCAGTTTTCCGGCTCGTCTGCCGCATTGAGGATTCGTTCGTACGTGACCTGGGCGCCGACTAGCGCCGGCGCTGCTAGGAGGGCCGTGATCGTGACAAGTGCGATATGGCGCGTCATTCCTCTAGTTCTCCAGTCCTCGTAACGACAACAGGTACGCCACGACGTCAGATAGTTCCTGTGAATTAAACAGGACTCCGTAGGCGGGCATAGGTGATTCGTCCATCACCGTAAATTCACGGATGGAGGATTTCTCTAAAGAGCGTAGTCGTTCATTCTGGTCGATCAATTGTACGGTGTAGGTGTCTTCGTTGACCCGACGTCCTTCATACAATGCGCCGGCTTCGGTGACCACGCGGACAGGGCGATTGATCGGAAACATGGAACCTGTCGGGTCAATCAAGGCGTTTTCCAAAAGGGCTGCAGTTCGATTGGCGCCAACGTCACTTAAATCCGGTCCGAGCCGTGATCCACTCTGGCCAATCCGGTGACAACTCGCGCAATCACCCTTGCCGTTGTAGAGTGCTTGACCTCGCGCCACGTCACCACGCGCGGCGTCATTGAGATCAAGGTCTCCCATGGTGCGAAGATAGGCCACAAGGCCCGTTAATTCGGCGTCGCTGTATTGTCCTGGTGGCATCGCAGTGCCAGGAATACCGTTCTTGATGAGTTCCATTAATTGGGGGTCCGAGGGTGCGCGTTCGAACTCGCCCGTGCGCAGGTCGATGCTTGGCACGAGGTCACCATTCGGGCCGTGGCAGGTGGTACAGGTGGCACTGTAGAGACGCAGACCGACTTGAATGTCTGCTTGAGCATATGACCCGGCGTGTTCTTGCTCAGCGCGTAGTGGCGATTGTTGCGTCACAACGACTATCGTCAACGTCAAACCCAAGAGACTGCTCAACGTCTTTATTACGAACACTCGATTCATGGCGGGCATCCTACCACAAGCTTCAGCCGTGGACGGTTCTGCTCGCTGGCGTCAACGCACACGATGGGCGCTATGCCCGTGGGTTCTTGGTTAAGAATTCTAGCGTGGCCGTTAGGAGTCGGTAGAAACGTCCAACTGAATCAATATGCACGCGTTCATCGGGAGAATGAGGGAACTGGATGACTGGCCCAAACGAAATCATATCTATGCCAGGAGACTTTTTTCCGAGAATGCCGCACTCGAGTCCCGCGTGGATTGCCTTCACCTCAGGCGCGCTACCGAACTCGCGGGTATGCACCCCGGTAACGGCTTTAAGGAGAGGGGAATCGAGATTCGGTTTCCATCCAGGGTATGGTGTGTCTTCGTCGATTTGCGCGCCTGCCAACACGCCGCTGGCACGGACCTGCTGGCGTAAAGAATCAAGGGCCGAATCGATCGATGAGCGACTACTGAGACTGACCGTGACTTGAGCTTCGGTCTGTTTTACGGTCGCGAGATTAATACTCGTTTCGACGAGATCCGGAATGTCGTGACTCATCGTGACTACGCCATGGGGAAGGGCTGCGAGGAGTCCTAAGACGGTTTCGGTGGTTGACCGGCTCCAGATAAGGGGTACAGGTTTCATTGAGTTGATATCTAGCTGTATGTCGGGATCGCTCGAAGCGTATTCATCCTGAATGGCGGCTTGCTCCGCTTTCACTGTTGCTAGAAAGGCTTTCTTGGTTTCGGCGTCGACTGTCACTACCGCAAAGGCTTCGCGCGGGATCGCATTATGGGCACTTCCGCCGTCGAGTTGGACGAGAGAGAACGGTGCAGCGAGATAGGCATTCCAGAGGAGTCGCCCCAAAAGCTTGATCGCATTCCCGCGTTGTAGGTGAATGTCGCATCCGGAATGGCCGCCCTTGAGTCCGGTTAGTCGTATGCCCAGTGTGACGGAGGTTGTGTCGGCGGTAGTGGTCGAGGTGTCGAGTGTCAGGCGACTTTCACCACCTCCCGCGCAACCGACGTAAAGAATCCCTTCTTCCTCGGAATCCAGGTTGATCAGTTTTCGACCACTCAGCAGTGTGGCATCAAGTTCCGAGGCTCCTGTGAGGCCGGTTTCCTCGTCGACAGTAAATAAAAACTCAATGGGGCCGTGTGTCAGGTCAGTCGCTTCCATGATGGCCAACATGGCGGCTACGCCGACACCGTTGTCCGATCCGAGCGTCGTGCCATCGGCTGTGAGATATTCCCCGGACCGCTGCGGGACGATCGGATCTGTCAGAAAATCGTGTGAATGGTCGCTGTTCTTTTCATTGACCATGTCCAAATGAGATTGAAGAATGATCGTTTTATATGGAGCGGTCTTGGCGGTTTCATAACCGGTGGTTCCAGGCTTATGCACGACAACATTGCCGGCGGCGTCGACGGCATATTCGAGCCCGGCTTCAGTGGCGACCCGGACGACCATCTGTCGCATTCTCTCCTCATTCTTCGATCCGCGCGGAATCGTCAGAATTGTGTCGAAGTGGCTCCAGAGATCAGGGGGAGTGAGTGTCGTCACGAATGTCATCACGGTCTCCTTATGGCTTGCGACAACTGAAGTTATCCGCAACCCAATTTTCAGAATTGTTTTCTCCTCCGAGCGGCCCAGTGTAGACAGCCTGGTCGGGGTAGGGACACAAGGGGCGTTCATTGTCAACGCTACCGTTGGTGGAATGGCTGGCGATGATCGCATCAGGTGCGCGACCGTGTTCGACCCATTCGACCAACGGAGCGAGCCGGTCCCAGCTATCCGGACCGACATCCCCACGACAGTGTCCCATGCCCGGCGCCAGAAACAGTCGTGCTCGTTCTTTGGCGGCATCTATGTCACCGTCGAACGTTGTCTCGACCACTTGGTCGTAGTAGTCGATCGTGGCAGGAGCCACCGTCATCACATCGTTCCAGCCGTGATACAGAAGTAACTTGCCGTTATTGCGCATGAGGAACCTGGTCAGGTCGGGGTCGGACGCATCCATGATCGACATCAACAGGTCTGCCTTCCCGTTCGTCATATCGTCGATGTCGAATTCCTGCCAAGACCATTCAGGTGGGTTCCGTGCCCGATTTGGTTGTATCGACACGTCCGTCAAGTCAGGAATGGTCACCCCGGGGTCGTCTTCGTAAAAGATGTAGTTAAGGTGGTCACCCGCAATGCCGAAGTTCCCGGGAGTAAAGTTATTGCTCGGGTGTGGAAAGAGGCGGGCACGCCACCCACGTTCAGATCCGAACGGCTTGCCTTGATATACGAGTGTGCCGGTGCTGTCACGAGTGCCGGAGTAGAGTGTTTCAATCAGCGCCAACTGTGCGCGCGTGAAGCAATTGTCCCGGTTGACGTCATCCAGACACATCATGCCGGCAAGGTCACGCGCTGGCGTGAAGTCGCAGCGCGTCGGGTCGTTGATTACACCATCAGTCACGCCGTCGGCACCATCACAGGCTGCCATAACCTGTTCCGCCAGCATCACCAGTTTGCGGTCGCTATCGGGCTGGCCGTCACCGGTGGTGTCGACGGTGAGAGAAGCTTCAAGGTCGTTGGCGTACACTTGTTGCATCAACCACATCCGACTGGCATTAAGCGCTTGATAGTAGTTCACGGGTGCGCCCGCGACGATACCGTCAAAGTCGTCTGGGTAGCGTTGGGCTTCCATCAGCCCCTGCCGACCACCCGTTGAGCATCCTTCAAAATAGGAGTACTCCGGGTCCATGCCATAGTAAGCGCGGGTGAGTACTTTGCCCGCTGCGGTCGTCAGATGCACCGCTCGATAGCCAAAGTCAATTTCGGCCTGCCGGTTGTGCCATCCAAACGATGAACCAGGTTCCACGCCGTTGTCGTGACCGGTGTTACTGTTCGCGACCGCATAGCCTTCAGCGACACGCGCATCGGCAAAATCCAAGTCGCCATCTTTGCCACCATCTCCCCACGTCAAGTAGCGACCGTTCCACTGGTCCGGCAGCGGTAGCTGCGTATGGAATCCAATGGCCGGAGACAGGATGCCCTTGACGTAGCAATAAGTCACCCCAGTGGGGTCAGTGTCAACAAGTCGGGCAGATGTCAACGTCAAACTGCGGAGGTCGAGTAGGGCTTCGCAGGCCGCGGCCGGCGATGTTTGGGCTGTTGAGTTTGGTTGCACAACGGTTGACAGTGCCAGGGTTAGTCCAACCGCGAACATGCCGCGCCATAGGTGCCTCATCGTTTCGCATTATAGTCGCCTCATGAAGTCGGGTCGCAAGCAGGCGGGCGTCATTCCGTACCGAGGGCGGGGGAAAGAGACGCGTTTCTGCCTCATTACGACGTCCAGTGGTCGCCATTGGACATTTCCTAAAGGCATCATTGAAGCGGGGGATTCGATACGAGGGGCCGCTCTGAGAGAAGCGCTCGAGGAAGCCGGTGTACATGGTCAGATCGTTGGTTCTCCGGTTGGAACGTTTCAGCAACACAAATGGGATACCGAGTTTCTGGTCGCGATGTATCTCATGACGGTCTCGCGGGTCGATGAGCCCGGGCCCGACCAGTCTCCGCGGCACCGGACGTGGTGGGACGGCGGGGCGGCGT
>CAZWIL010000001.1:38115-58937 GCA_964634175.1 uncultured Vicinamibacteraceae bacterium | reverse complement strand
CCCTGTACCAACTGAACAACTTGGCCATCTTTGAGATCGATTGACGGTATCAGCATGGGAATCGTACGGGAATACCATTTTGGTGCAGGTGAGTTTTCAGGTCACTTACGGCATGTTCGTCGTAATGAAAGATCGAAGCGGCGAGTGCCGCATGAGCCTGGCCGATCGTAAAGATATCGACAAAGTGATCAAAAGTGCCCGCCCCCCCTGAGGCAATTACTGGAATCGAAACCGCATCCGATACCGCAGCTGTCAGCTCACAGTCGAACCCACTTTTCGTGCCATCCCGATCGATCGAAGTCAAGAGAATCTCTCCGGCGCCACGATCCGCTGCTTCCCGCGCCCATTCTATTGCGTCTCGATCAGTTGCTTGTTGTCCACTACGGACATAGATCTGGAACTTATGATCAACGCGTTTGGCGTCGATAGCCACGATGACTGCCTGACTACCGTAACGTCGAGCGAGAGTTGTTAATAGTTCGGGTGTAGCGATGGCCGCGGTGTTAAGGCTGACTTTGTCAGCGCCGGCTTCAATGGCAGCATCAGCATGATCTTCGTTCTTGATGCCACCGCCCACACAAAGTGGTAGAAAGATTTCCGATGCTACCGCGTGGATCGTATCGGCCAGTGCTTTTCGTTTTTCGATGGTAGCAGTGACGTCAAGAATAACCACTTCGTCGATACCTTCGCGGTTGTATCGGCGTGACAGCTCTGCGGGGTCGCCAGCCACTTGAAGTCCTTCAAAATTCACGCCCTTGACGACTGACCCATTCCGAACATCGAGGCACGCGATGATACGTTTAGATAACATGGATTTAGAGGTTAGCGCCCGGATGATGGCCTAATTCGATTCAAAAAGTTTTTCAGGACGCGGAGACCGACTTCACCTGATTTTTCAGGATGAAACTGCACGCCTACTAACTGATCCCGTTCTACAACGCTAGCGAAATCCATCCCATAACGGGTAGACCCGACGCATTCGTCAGTTATGGGTGCTGCGAAGGAGTGCGTAAAATACACTTGTTGGCCTTCTGCGACCCCTTCAAGTATCCATGAGCCTCGAACTCGGTGAAGGCCGTTCCAGCCGACATGCGGCACTTTAAACGGTCCGACCACTGAACTGTCTCCAGTTTCCCGGTGCAGTAAACGACAGCATCCATTGATTTCACCTAGTCCTGGCACAGTTGGAGCTTCGTCACTACCATCAAACAGCCATTGGAGACCAAGACAAATTCCCAAGAGTGGCACCCCTCGTTTGACTGCGGTTGAAATGCTTTGACGCCACACTTTGTCAAGCGTAGTTGTGGCTTCGAAGTTGCCAACGCCCGGGACGATTACCGCGCTTGCGTTCCTGAGGCTTTCTGCGGTCGTTGGCGTCTCAAATACCGCATCAAGGTGGCTGAGAGCTTTCCGTACCGATGTGAGATTACCGGCGCCGTAATCGATCAACTGAATCATGAGGTCTTGTCCTGTAAGGCAGGCGCGATCAGAGTAAATCCTTTGTACTCGGGAGCGCTCGGCCGAGCTGTTTGTCGCGTGAGCAGGCCACGCGTAATGCACGCGCAAAAGCTTTAAATAACGCCTCGATTTTGTGGTGACTGGAGCGGCCGTACAAAACCTTGACATGAACGTTCGCGCGGGCGCCTTGGGCGAAGCCGGCGAAAAAGTCATGGACAAGTTCTGCCTGTAGATCACCGACTCGCCGCACTCGTAGCTTCAAGTCGACCACTGTATGTATTCGACCACTTAGGTCTATTGCGGCGACACCGAGTGTTTCGTCCATTGGCATGACAAAATAGCCGGCTCGATTAATGCCACGTCTGGTGCCGACCGCTTTCGAGACCGCTTCGCCGAGTGCGATTCCGACGTCCTCGACGGTGTGGTGTTGGTCTACATCCAAATCACCCACCGCTTTAATCTTAAGATCGAATAGTCCGTGCCGAGAAAGTAGTTCCAACATGTGATCAAGGAACCGGATGCCGGTACTCACGTCGTATCGGCCCTTTCCGTCAAGCGCTAGGCTGAGCTTGATCTTTGTTTCGCTGGTGTTACGTTCGATTGTGGCGCGTCGCACGATATCCTCCTACTTCAAACGCGTGCTGATCGATGCAGCATGAGCGATTAGTCCTTCTACGTTGGCTAGGGAAATCGTTGTTGGCGCTAGCCGTTTCAATCCCTCTTGTGTAACGCGTTGGACGGAATTAATACGAACAAAATCTGCCGCACTTAATCCACCTCGAAATCGTGCGGCACCATTTGTCGGCAACACGTGGTTTGAACCGGTGGCATAGTCTCCAGCAGCCTGCGCTCCATATGGCCCGACAAACACTGTACCTGAGCGTGTGAGACGACGTGCGATAGCCTCCGTTTCACAGACGACGTGCTCTGGGGCTAAGTCATTCGCGAGTGTTATAGCCTCGGCGAGCGTAGTCGTCACGACTACGACCCCCTGTTGTTCAATCGATGCTTGAGCGGCTGGGTGTTCCACGAGGCGAGAATCAACGGCACTCGCAACTGCCTTTGCTAAATCGAAATTGGGTGTTAACAATATTGCTCTCGCAGCCGGGTCGTGTTCCGCCTGTGCCACGAGGTCGGAAGCGATCCAGTCAGCATTTCCGTTGCGGGCCACGATTACTATTTCGGTTGGACCAGCATAGAAATCAATGGGGCAGTCGGTAGCAACAGTTGCTTTGGCCGCTGAGACGTATGCGTTTCCCGGCCCAACAATCTTTTCGACTTTTGGCACCGATTCAGTGCCATACGCAAGAGCTGCAACGATGTGAGCACCTCCAACTCGATAGAGCTTTGAGACCCCGGCTTCTAATGCAGCGGTGAGTACTGCCGGCTCTGGGCGCGGACATGCTGCAACGATTTCCCGGACACCAGCGACTTGAGCGGGAAGAGCGGTCATTAACAATGACGATGGCAACGGATATCGACCCCCTGGCACGTAACACCCAACTCGTTCGAGGGGAATCACCCGCTGCTCGACCAAGACACCCCGAACGGTGGTTATCCGCCACGTTTTTGGCACCTGTTTCTTGGCGATTCGGCGGATATGACGTGCGGCTTGTTTTATGGCTCGCGTTACAGCGGGTGGTGTTTTCTTGGCTCCATTTCGTATTTCTTGACGTGAGATCTCAAGTGGCCCGGTTACTTTATCGAAACGCTTTGCATACTCTTGGAGAGCACGGTCTCCTCCTCGTCGCACACGATTCACGATCTGGGTCACCTGCCTTTCTATGACTGAATCGGTGGCTTGTGCTCGGTTGAGGAGACGTTGCATCGCCCGCACATTCGATGGCTTGATGATTTTCATCGGTGTCTTACCAGTCGCTCTTACAGCACGATCTTGTTGAGTGGATACTCGACAATACCTTGCGCACCAAGAGTCTTGAGCTTAGGAATCAATTCCCGGACCGCTTGCTCTTCGAGGATGGTGGTAATGGCCACCCATTCTGGGTCACTCAGCGGAGCAACCGTGGGTTTTTGTAGGGCTGGCAAAAGTTGTAGCAACGGATCCAGGTTTTCACGCTTTACGTTCAGCATCAGTCCGACACGACCTTGCGCGTCAATGGCCGACTTTAGCAAGAGCGCCATGTTGTCGAGTTTTTCGCGTTTCCATGGATCTTCGACAGCCCGCTGGTTAGCGATAAGCTGTGGATTGGACTCCAGAACGGTATCAATGATTCTGAGATGATTCGCTCGTAGTGTTGATCCTGTTTCTGTTGCTTCGACGATGGCGTCAGCGAGTCGCGGAGGCTTCACTTCCGTCGCACCCCATGAAAATTCGACATTAACGGATACATTGAGTTCAGAAAAATAGGATTCAGTTGCCCGAACCAATTCAGTTGAAATTGTTGCACCTTCGAGATCTTGAGGTGTTTGATACTGCGATCCTTCGGGAACTGCTAAGACCCAGCGCACCTTTCGAAAACTTTGTTTTGAATAGATTAAGTCTGCGATCGTGACGACCTCTTCACCCGTGGCAGCGCGGTGTTCAGCAATCCAATCCTGCCCGGTGAGTCCTGCGTCAACGGCGCCGTCGGCCACATAACGTGCCATTTCCTGTGCTCGAATTAGCGTACATTCGACATCCACATCGTCAATAGTCGGGAAGTAGGACCTAGGGCTTGCATAGACGTTAAAACCCGCTCGTCCCAAGAGCTGAATAGTCGACTCTTGTAACGAACCTTTAGGAATTCCCAATTTCAAAGTCATAAATGTTTCTCCGCGTGTGTTCAGTATTTCAAGACAAACGAACTTACGGTTCCAACTCTCTGAAAAAGCAGGTTCTTTCTCCGGTGTGGCAGACATTGCCGTCACCAAGTCTGGTAACCCTGAGTAAGATGGTGTCGTCGTCACAGTCGGTTAGCATCTGCTGGACTTGCAGTTTGTTTCCAGACGTTTCGCCTTTCATCCAGAGAGTTTGTCTAGTGCGACTGAAAAACGTCGCAAAACCTGTTGTTTTTGTTTGTTCCAAGGCCTGCTCGTTCATGAAGCCAACCATGAGGACTTCATTGCTGACGTTGTCTTGCACGATGGCTGGAATCAGTCCGTCCAGTTTTGAGAAATCCATGTTTTATTCCTTGCACCACAAAAAAAGGCCTCGCCGAAGGCGAGGCCGAGGTTGTGCTTGTCTTGGTTCTGTTACTCAATCATTCAGAGCCAGGCGCACGCCCATCGACCTGCCCGCTAAGGGGATGATGATGGTAACTATGTGACGGGCCACCAAACTCAATTGACATCTTACAAGGTACACTAGCCTAGCGTCTGTGAGGCTGTCAAACATTGAAGGGGCTGGTCTCACGTAACAGCGGAGCGTGAAGTGCAGTGACTTGCCAAGCTTGGCGATGTTTCATTGAGACTTTGAAGGAGGATGGCGATGACGAAAGCCACACTGTTTTGGTTCGTGGTGCTACTGCTGAATGTCGCGGGAAGTTCCGTGCGCGGACAGGAAGCCGTCGAGGCCGAGGCTCGGGCTGCACTGGATGAGTACATAGCAGCTTGGAATGCCGCGGACAACGAGGCGATAGCTGCGGTCAGTAACTTTCCACGTTTGAGTATTGGGATCGCCGGCCAAGTAGTGGTTCGCCAGGCCGCCGAAGAGCTGGAGATTGACTTTGATTTACTCCGACAGGCTGAGGGGTGGGACCACACGACTCTCGATTTTGTCGAAACCGTTCATATTGCGACTGACAAGGTTCACTACAGAGTTGTTTCTAGCCGGCGTCGTGCCGACGGTTCTGCCTACCGAACCGCTCCGGCACTTTACATCCTGACTCGCCAGGATGGTCGTTGGGGACTTCAGATACAATCTGTTTTACCGCCGACCTTTACTGCACAGTAGGTTCGCGACCAATCATCACTTCGGTGGCTTTGATGATCGCAGTTGCGAAGTCACCTTTCTTTAAGCGCAATTCGTCGAGCGCATCACACGTAATTACGGCGGTTAGTGATTGGTCTCCCACCCGAAGTCGAATCTGAGCGAGAAGCCCGTCTCGCCGGATTTCGCCAACGACACCACTGAGACGATTTCGTCCGCTAAGGGCAATTAGGACACCCGAGGTCGGTCGAGACTTCCGAGGAGCCGGTAGCGCTTTTCCTTGTTGCGCGAGCAGTCGGTCAACTTCGGCCTCCTTGATTCGATGATGCCCGCCCTTGGTTTGAACAGTGCGGACGCTGCCTTTGTAGATCCATTGCTTGAGTGTCGAATATGCGACACCTAACCGGGTAGCGGCTTCTCGTACCGTTAAAAGTGACATTATTGCACCTATTCAGACAAAATCATTTCTATTAACGTCTTAAATCATACTAAATCGATTATCGTATAGAAATGTATCGTAGTTGTATTTTGGCTGCCTTACTGCTTTTAGTAGGTTGTGGAAGGGCGCAGAGCCCGACCACGGAGGTTGTGGTCTCGGCCGCCATCAGCATTTCTGAGGCAATGCAGCAGGTCGCTTTTGACTTCGAAGAGGCGACTGGCCTGAGGGTAGCCCTCAATATAGGTGGTTCGGACACGCTGGCCACTCAACTGATTGCTGGCGCCAGTGTTGACCTTTTCGTAAGCGCGGACCTGCGACAGATGACTCGAGTGGAGGTGGACGGCGGGATATTAGTGGCAAGCAAGGTGAACCTGTTGTCAAACCAGCTAGTGCTCGTGATTCATGGTGACAACCCTCGTGAGTTCTCGGGGATTGGAGACCTTGCGGAGTCGAACATTAGACGTGTCGCTATGGGTGATCCAGACGCCGTTCCGGCAGGTGTCTATGCCAGACAGTTTTTGCAGGTGAGTGGCTTATGGAATGCGGTCAGAGACAAAGTTGTACCCACACGAAATGTCAGAGCGGTACTTGCTGCTGTAGAGGCAGGTAACGTCGATGCTGGGTTCGTGTACCGCACGGATGTGAGTCTGGTTGAGAATATGAAGATAGCGGTAGCTATACCAGTTGGTAAAGGTCCTGAGATTCGATACGTTGCTGCCGCCACGGCGAACGCACCAAATGAGTCCGGTGCCCGGCAGTTCTTAGATTTTCTACGTAGTGAAGCCGCAATGCATATATTTGAGGACTATGGATTCATCGCGTTGAATGGTGAGGTGCGATGAATCCAGACTTGCTTAGCGTAGTGGTCTTTAGCATCGGAATGGCAACAATTGCGACGATAGTGATGCTGCCTCCAGGAATTGTCTTGGCTTGGCTCTTGGCACGTAGGTCGTTTCCCGGCCGAACCGTTGTCGAAACACTGGTGTCGCTTCCACTGGTACTTCCACCTGTTGCGACCGGACTGATTTTACTCCGACTGTTCGGACGGCGTGGATTTATCGGTGAGTGGCTTGATCAGTTTGGGATCGACCTGGTATTCACGTGGAAGGCTGTCATCCTCGCTATGGTGGTAATGGGATTGCCCCTCTTGGTGCGGGCAGCCCGCAATGGCTTTGAGCAGGTTGACTCAAGATACGAACAGATTGCCGCCACGCTTGGCGCGTCGCCAATGAGAGTGTTCTTTACGATTAGCCTGCCGCTCGCTGGTCGCGGAGTGGTGGCTGGAGCAGTGCTGGGGTTTTCGCGTGCTTTGGGAGAATTTGGTGCGACCGTCATGATTGCAGGAATGTTGCCAGGCACCAGGACGTTATCTACATCCATCTACGCCTACACCCAAACGGGGCAAGACTCTCAGGCCACGGTGTTACTTGTGGCGGCGGCGACGGTGGCATTTGCAGCGGTTTATATTTCCAATCGGTTGAGTACGACCAGTGTTTAGTAGAGACTGGAAATAACCGAAACGAAAGAAGCGGGCATGGCTGGGGTTTTCATAAAGCTTGATTTTGTGGTCCACCAAGGTGCTTTTAGATTAGCGTTCAGAGAGTGTGTTCAGGCCAGAGCCATAGCATTGACTGGACCGTCTGGCGCCGGAAAAACCACTGTATTGGAGACGATTGCCGGTCTTCGACGGCCCGTTTCTGGGCTGATTGAAATAGACGGACGTATCCTGTTCAGCTCAGAACGGCATCTGGATCTGCCAGTCGAATCTAGGCGTGTCGGCTATGTTCCACAGGACGTGGCGTTGTTTCCTCACATGAATGTCAGGCGAAACATCTTCTATGGTCAGAGCAAAAGTGTTGCATTGGTGTCGGACACGGTACTTCGTGTTTTGGAGATTTCGTCGCTCCTTGATCGAAATGTAGCTGGGTTGTCAGGTGGCGAGCGACAACGTGTTGCGATCGCGAGGGCCCTCATGTCCGAGCCTGAATTGTTGCTCTTGGATGAACCCCTTGCGGCAGTCGGGCATTCCCTGAAGGAACGAATCCTGCCCTATGTCGAGCGAGTTCGTCACGAGTTGAACACGCCTCTCATATATGTGTCACATTCGCTAGATGAGGTGAATCGTGTCAGCGACCAGGTCATTACTTTAGAAGAGGGGCAGGTTGTAGAATCGAAACCAACGCATCCAGTGAGCTAATTCTTTCGCCGGTTAGGGGAGACCGACGCGCAGTACTGTGAAGAGCAGAAAACAAACGAACGCTCCAATGACAGTCATCGACAGGCCCCATGCCATGAGCTGATTGAAGAGTTTACGACTGTCCTCGCTCGACGGTGCGGCGGCCATACACAGGGCCCCGAGGGTTGATAGAGCCGAGACGTCTACCAGGTGCGCACCAACATTCATAGAGGAAGCGATGGCCAATGGTGCTACTCCACCCAATTGTTCAGCTAGACCAGGAACAGTTGGGAGAAACGCAGGTAGTACCACGCCTGAGGTGCTGCTGTAAATCGAGATAAAACCCGTCGAGAAGGCTACAACGGCTGTGACACTTTGAGGGGTTGATAATCCAGCGAGCAGTTGGGTGAAGAGATCAAGACCACCGGTTTCATCGAGTACCGAAATCAGCACGGTAACACCACAGACCATCATGATGACCCGCCACGGCATGAGTTTCACGGCTTCCAATTCGTCCCCTGCCTTCAGGAGAGACAGCAGAATGGCTGCTGCAAATGCGCCAAGGCCGACGTTTACATCAAAAATAATGACGCCGACGAGCAAGCTGCCGATGACAGCGATTGTGATCCAATGAGCGGTATTAAACTGGATAGAGTCGGCGCCAGATTCTAAGTCGGATGAATCGCTTGGTGGCACGACCAGTGGCTCGGAATGATAGCGTCCGAGGAGACGCCAACCACCGAAAATGAAGTAAGCCAGAAACGCAATGACAACATGCGCGAGCATGTTGTTGACGTAGGTCAATTGTTCAAAGCCACCGAGGCCAATCTCTGCCATCACTCCATTAACGATGACCCCAGTAGGAGCAATTGGAGAAAGCGACCCCGCGTTGGCACCATTTCCAACCATGATGGCCATCAAAAATGCTGGAATGCCGACTTGGCCGGCGACCGCCATCGCCATAGGCGCTATGAGTGCAGTCGATGCGATGTTGCCTGGGCCCACAGATGCCAAAACGAACGCCAGAACGAAGAACATCATAGGCATCACTCCGACGTTGCCGCGGCAGTAATGAACCGCCTTGTAGGCTATCCTGTCCAGAGTGCCGTTGGCTTGGGCCTGTGAGAACAGTAAAGTTACTCCGGCGAGCGTCAGAAACAGTCGCGTCGGGAAGCCGTTCATGACTTCGTTGGCACTCATGCCTGCTATGTAAACGCCGGTAATCCATGCCAGAGCAATTGCAAGAAAACCGACATGGAGCCGGATTGTACAGCTGACAACAATGGCGACGAGTAAGGCTACAAGCGAAATCGTTGCGGCATCCATCGGTCGTGAGTATAGCTTACGCGGTCCAGTCTGAAGTCAATACGTAAGACCGTGGCACCCTATTCGAATCGTGAGTGCAAGTGGGACCATTGGCCGAGGTTGATTGAATGGTTCAGTTGTCGAAGATATTGAGAATGGACTAAGACGGTGAAATTAACTACACGCAGTCCTCGAATGGTTCTAGGTGGAGGAATTACCGCTGCACTGTTGCTACTCATTGGCTCGTTGGGAAGTCGTCTCGGATTTTGGCCTTTTACCGTCGGATTCCTTTTTCTGATGATAGGGGTTGTTGTTGCGGTACTGACCACCATCGCTGGAAGTTTTGTGGTGGTTAGTGCTTTACGGCGGACTGGGAGTAGCAACTACTTGGCACTGGGGATAGGTGTTGGCGTGTGTGTGTTGGTAATGTTGGTAATCGGTGGCCAGGTCGTTCCAGCGACGTCGCTGCCACCAATTCACAATATTTCGACTGATATTGAAAACCCTCCCCAGTTTGAAGCCATCGTTTCGCGGCGGTCCGGGTTGAATCCTCACCGTTATGACGCAGCTCAGAAGATTGGCGATGCAGGTACGCTTGGAGACCTGCAACGGGCAGCCTACCCAGAACTTAAAACCTTTCGGTCGGCAGTTAGCGTGCTAGCTGGTCTGGAACGTACGGAGGCTATCCTGAGAGATATGGGTCTGGAAGTCGTGGCCGTCGACCGGGTCACAGGCAGAGTGGAAGCGACGGCGACGACCTTTTGGTTCGGATTTAAGGATGATGTTGTGGTGAGGGTCAAAGCGGCCGGTGGAGTTACATCTGTTGATGTTCATTCGGTATCGCGGGTAGGTCAAGGTGACTTGGGTGTGAATGCGCGCCGTGTTGCTACTTTTCTCAGGCAGTTTGCTGCCATGGAGAGAGAAGACACGTCTAGTGTTGCGCCGTAGAGCTCCGGTCCATCGCCTCAATCAACGCATCATTAAGCAATTCCCAGGCCCGACGAATGTGGCTCTCAGTGGTACGGATATTCCCCACAGCCAGTCGAACGGCGAATTGTTTCTGCAGACGGGTGTGTGACAAAAAGACTTCACCGGAAGCATTCACAATGTCTAGAATGCGAGTATTCAGAGCATCAATTTCTTCACTGGTGAAGTCTTGATCAGGTGGTTGAGCGCGGAAGCACACGACGCTCAATGGAACGGGAGCCAGTAACTCAAACTTGTTGCTCTCGTCGACCCATTTAGCGAAAAGTTGCGCGAGGCGCATGTGCTCTGCGAGCCGCGACCGGATGCCTGATGCTCCGAAGTAACGAAGTACAGCCCAAAGTTTTAAGGCGCGAAATCGCCGGCCAAGTTGAATTCCTGTATCCATTAGGTTTGTGACACCGACTTCAGCGGTTGATAGGTATTCGGGTGTTAGTGCAAAAGTCGTTCGGACAGTGTCCATGCGACGACAGTAGAACGCGCTTAGGTCAAACGGTGTGAACAGCCATTTGTGAGGGTTGACCACTAGCGAATCAGCGTGGCTACATCCATCGAGAACAGAAGCGGTCTCCGGTACCAGTGCTGCCGCGCCGGCATACGCAGCGTCAACATGCAACCAGAGTCCGTGACGCTGGCAGACCTCGGCGATGTCGCGAACTGGGTCGACACTTGTTGTGGATGTTGTTCCGACCGTCGCGACCACTGCCATTGGCTTGCAGTTGGCTCTTTGGTCTTCTTCAATCGCAGCACGCAACAAATCGACCCGCATCCTGAATTCTTGGTCAGTTCGAATTTTACGCACTCCCGCTTGGCCGATTCCCAGTGTGATCGCCGCCTTTTCGATTGAGGAGTGTGCTTGGTCTGACACATAAATACGAAGTGGCAAGACGTTCGGTCGCCCGGCCAGTCCGTGCTCTCGAACATTGGGCACCGCAGTCTCTCGAGCAGCGGCTAATGCGTGCAGGCTGGCAATCGACGCTGTGTCGTAGATAACACCTTCGAAGGACGCCGGCAGGCCTAGCAGTTGCCGGAGCCAACTTAGGGCAACTTCTTCGAGTTCGGTTGCGGCTGGGGACGTGCGCCAGAGCATCGCTTGTACGTTGAGTGCCGCTGTCAGAAATTCTGCCAAAATGCCTGGAGCACTTCCTGATATGGCGAAATAACCAAGGAATCCAGGATGATTCCAGTGTGTAATCCCAGGCAGCAGGAGGGTTTCAAAGTCTTTGAAGATCTGGTCGAATGGCGTTCCAGACTCCGGTGGACTGGACGGGAGAGCGTTACGAATATCTCCTGGTTGAACCCTTGATAGCACCGGATGCTCGTCGGTGCTGAGATAGGCGGCTATCCATTCGACGAGCGCGCGAGCTTGGTTCCGGAACTCGTCCGGCGGCATGTCGCCAAGGTCGGTTGGGGCAGGATCACGGGACACGGGATTTCATGTGCTTGCGGCTAGTGACTGGGAAGCGTAGGCTTGACCGCGACACGGTTCAAGATTGTAGCATTCACGTTCAGTAGTCTTACACATCTTTAACAAAGGAGTCAGGCGTGGCAGAGGTTGTGCACACTAGTCGACTGCGTATTGAACGGGTTAAAGGACCAATTCGTCAGGCATTCTTGGAAGGTTTTGATACACCTATCCGTTTTGGTGTGCATGGTGGGATCAAGGCTTTTTATGGGGTTGAACCGGATGAAGATGTTCCGGCCACCTTAGACCATATGGTTGCTGCGGTGGGGGCTTGACTGCTCGGTACCCTTGCACGCGCACTGGAAGTGCGCGACATTCCAGCTACACCAGACACGATTAAGGCCAGTGTCGAGGGTGACATTGAAGCTGTTGAAAAAATTCTTAAGATTGTTCGAATTCGCGTTCGGTACGCATTGACGATTCCTCGTGGTCTACGTGAGAAGGCTGAGCGCGCAGTTCTCCGTCATCCAATTAGCTGTCCTGCAGCCAATAGCATCCAGGGCTGTATTGATTTGGATATTCAAGCCGATATTACAGAAACATAACTACTGATTCGACACTTGGTTTCTGTTTAATTCATTGGCGATGGCTTCCGCAAACTTCATGGTGGTAGCCGTTCCACCAAGGTCAGGAGTGAGCACCTGACCGGCAGTCAGCACCTTGTGAAGAGCAGCAACAATGCGATCAGCTTCGGCATTTTCATTTAGATGTCGAAGCATAAGAACTGACGACAACAGAAGGGCCGTAGGGTTTGCCAGTTGTTGACCTGCTATGTCTGGCGCTGTTCCGTGAACGGCTTCGAACACAGCGACGTCTTTTCCGATGTTCGCGGACGGGACAAGGCCCAGTCCACCGACGAGACCTGCGCAGAGGTCCGACACGATATCCCCGTAGAGGTTCGGCAGCAGCAGAATGTCAAATTGTGACGGGTTCAGGACAAGGTGCATGCTGGCGGCATCCACGATTTTCTCGTTGTAGCGAATATCTTCTTTGAATTGTTGAGCCACGGCACGGACAGACTTAAGAAACAATCCATCACCGAGTTTCAGGATGTTTGCTTTGTGAACAGCTGTGATCAAGTTACGTTTTTCGCGGCGAGCATATTCGAATGCGAACCGGGCTATTCGTTCGGAAGCTGTCTTGGTGATGACCTTCAAGGATTCGACGACACCCGGGACGACCTCGTGTTCTAGGCCGGAGTACAGGTCTTCGGTGTTTTCTCGAATCACAATCAGATTCACGTCCCCGAACCTATTCTTGAGACCAGGAAGGCTCAATACGGGGCGCAGATTAGCGTAGAGGTCAAGTGCTCGTCGTATTTCAACGTTTACGCTTCTGAATCCAGTCCCAATCGGGGTTTCAATTGGCCCTTTGAGCGCCACGCCGTTCTGGCGAACTGAGTCAAGAACAGTGTCGGGGAGCGGAGTGCCTTCCTGTTCAAATACCTTGACTCCGGCATTCTGCCGATGCCACTCGATTTGCACCGTGGTCTGTGACAAAACGAATAGAACAGCGTCAGTGACTTCAGGTCCAATTCCGTCTCCCGGGATCAATGTAATCGTGTGTTGCATGGCTGGTCCAAGTTCAGTTGGAAACACCGCATTATAATCGGCACGGTCATCCTTAACATGATGGAATCCGTCGACGCACTGGATTGGCAAACGTGGGCCCCTGAGGCCTTTGCCCAAGCCGAAGCTGAACAGAAGCCCATTTTGCTGACGGTCGGCGCGGCGTGGTCGTTTGGTTCCGCTGAGATGTTGCGAACCACGTATCGTGACGTAGAGGTTCGTCAGCTAGTTGAACGTTTTTTTGTTCCCATTTGGGTCGACGCCGATGATCGACCGGATATCAACGATCGCTACAACCTAGGCGGCTGGCCGACCACCGCGTTTCTGACGCCGACCGGACAGCTCTTGGGCGGTCAGACTTTTACTGACTCGACCCGTATGGCCCAACTACTGCAGCAGGTGTCCAGTGCGTATGCCACGCGCCATGAAGAATTTAGTTCGGCGAAGGGTCAGCATCAGAATCCAGTGACCGTTCAGAAAGATGGCAATGTTGACCTCAAGATTGACCTCGGATTGGAAGCATGGCTCGTGTCTCATTTGTCAGAGGCATTTGACCAGGAATACGGCGGATTTGGCCGTGCAACCAAGCGTGTTCAAGAATTTCCACTCTTATTTCTTTTTAAAAGATGTCACGACGATACGACAGTCTTGCGTGAGATTGCCACTAAGACACTCGATGCAATCGGTTCCAGTCCGCTTTTTGACAACATCGAAGGGGGCGTCTTTCGCTACACAGAGCACCGGGATTGGAGTCAACCGCAGGTTGAGAAGTTGTTAGGGGTCAACGCAGGTGCAGTGAGAGTGTTTCTTGAGGGTTGGAGTGCTTTTCAAAATCCCAGATACCGAGAATGTGCCATACAGATTATTCGATATGCCTCGAACACCTTGGCGGAGCCATCGTCGGGAGGTTTCTTCTCGAGTCAACTTGGCGATGATGTTTACTACGCAGCCACAGCGGCCCAACGACAGCGACTCGAAGCTCCCGTCGTCGATCGCGCCGTCTACGCAGCGGCTAATGGTGAAATGGCTCGGTCTTTGGTTCGAGGCGCAGAATTGGTGAACGACTCGTCGCTCCTTGAGCAGGCAGTGGCCACTCTGGACCGTGTGATGGAAACTTACCAACGCGGCGAAGGTGTTGGGCACCGTGTGGATGATTCAAATGGGGTTCGGGGATTGTTGATCGATCAGGTTGCTGTTGGTGAGGCGTTGTATGACGCGTATTTGGCAACCCGCCATGAGGTTTACCTTGACCTTGCTCAGGAACTGATGCTGTTTGCCATGCGCACCTTGTGGAACAAACGAGTGAGTGCGTTTGTAGACCGCGTGGTTGCACCTGACGATGTCGGGTTGTTGCGCCAGACAATCACGCCATTCTCGGTCAATTGTCGAGCTGCTAGTTTATTGGCTCGCCTGGGCCGCGCAACGGATAATGCCGATTTTGAAGCGCGTGCCCAGATGGTGCTGGCATCACAAGCGAAGGTGGCTCGGAACCATAGTGTTGACGCTGCAGTCTACGTGCTGGCGTGTCGAGAGGTCTGTTTTTCTGAAGCGTCATGATAGACTGCCCCCGCCGGAGGTCGTTGTGTCAATAGAAGGATTATCCCGTTTGTCATTGATTCCAGCTTTGCAGACCATCGCAGCACGACTGCGCATTGAGTCGGTCCGCTCTACATCTGCGGCGGGGAGTGGTCACCCATCCAGCTGCTGCTCAGCTGCGGATATCGTAGCCGCACTGTTTTTTGGCCATATGCGCTTTAATCCTTCTGAGCCCCAGTGCGATGACAATGATCGTTTCATTCTGTCGAAAGGGCACGCGGCACCATTGTTGTATGCCGCCTGGGCTGAAGCAGGGTTCATCGACCGTAGCGATCTCATTAGATTGAGAGAGTTGGATTGTGACCTCGAGGGACACCCAACACCCCGGTTGCCCTTCGTTGACGTGGCCACTGGGTCTCTGGGGCAAGGTATTTGTGCGGCCATCGGCATTGCTCTTAATGCCCGTCGTATTGGGTCGGATTACCGGACTTATGTCATGGTCGGTGATGGTGAATCAGCCGAGGGGTCAGTCTGGGAGGCTGCCAAGGTTGCCGACTCCTTTGCTCTTGATAATTTGTGTGGGATCACTGACGTGAACGCGCTTGGACAGAGCCGGAGCACTCAGTGGGGTCATGACGTAGATGCCTACGCCGCGAGGTGGGGTGCGTTTGGTTGGCATACGATTGTGATCGACGGACATGACCTTGATGAGATCCTAGACGCGCTCGACGAAGCCAAAAACACTGGCGGTCGTCCGACGATGATTGTCGCGCGGACGCTCAAAGGCAAAGGAATCCCGTTGATGGAAGGCAAAGACGGTTGCCACGGGAAAGCGATACAAAAAGGTGCCGATCTCGACGCGACCGTAGCTGCCCTAGAAACACAATTGGTTGCGGATGCTGTGTCACCAGTAATTCCAACTCCGCCCAGTCGATCGGTGCCAGCAACTAGTGCATCGACCGAAGCATTGTCGATTTCTAACTATTCTCTGGGAGACAGCGTTGCCACACGAGAAGCATATGGAACGGCGCTCGCTGAGCTCGGTCGCATTGATTCACGAGTTGTTGCGCTTGATGCGGATGTTGGCAATTCGACCTTTAGTGAAAAATTTGAACGCGTTCATGCTGACCGGTTCTTTCAGACTCATATTGCGGAACAGGTCATGGTCGGCGCCGCGATGGGTTTGGCAAGCCGGGGGGCTGTTCCATTTCCTTCGACATTTGCCTGTTTTCTGACGCGTGCATCCGACTTTGTCAGGATGGCTGGAATCAGTCGCTCCAATATCAAATTTGCTGGCTCGCATGCTGGTGTCTCGATTGGTGAGGACGGGCCCTCTCAAATGGCCTTGGAAGATATAGCGATGATGCGGGCCGTGCCTAATTGCGCAGTCCTCTATCCGTGTGATGGAGTGAGCGCCGAAAGACTGGTCGAGTCAGCTGCACGTTACGATGGGATGGCCTACATTCGAACCAGTCGGCCGAAGACGCCAGTTATTTATAGCGAGACTGAAGCATTTCCGGTGGGTGGCTCAAAAATTCTTCGGCAGAGTGAAGCCGACGTGGCAACTGTCGTAGCAGCTGGCATTACGGTCTTTGAAGCGTTGGCCGCATATGACCACCTTCAAGGCGAAGGTATCTCGATTCGAGTCGTTGATGCCTATTCAGTGCAACCGGTTGATGCCGAGTCCTTGGTCACCGCCGGTCTCCAGACAGGATTCAGGCTTATCACTGTCGAAGATCACTATCCGGTGGGTGGTCTTGGCGACGCCGTCAGTGAAGCCGTTGCCGACCACGGGATTACGGTCACTCGGTTGGCGGTTCGAGAAATCCCAAGAAGTGGAAAACCGACGGAATTGCTAGACCGTTACGGGATTTCTTCGTCAAATATCATCGCCGCTGTGCATCGACAGATTGCGGCAGCAGCGGCAAGTTCTGAAGAAGTTACTGAGACCGACTGATTCGTAAAGACCGCCACATTACGGGCGAATCATCATTTCCGTAGTCGCACCATTCCAGACTGGTCGCTTGATTTACGACTTAACAGGTAGCGCTCCTCTGTTTTGAAGGGTGTTGACTACTTCAGCGTGCTCAGGAAACCGATCAGTTTCGTGTTTCGAAAACACCATGGTGCCGTCCGCAACGACATCAAAGATGCCGTTACTGCCTTCGATGAGTTCTGGTTCAATATTAAACGTGTCTTTTATGGTCGCAGCCAAACTGGTTGCTTTGGGACCATATTTTCAACGGCCACAATAGGTAATTGAGATGTGCACGTTTAACCTCCTATGGTTTGAATGCGACAACTGTCTTTGAGCTAAAGCGCCCAGACATAAGGTCTAATCATTCGTTGTTACGAATATCTTGTTAACCTCGGCGATGTTCTTTCTAAACGTTTCATTTTGATCGGGTCACCGGGTCCATTGAAACCAGCGTGTTAACAGTGACTTCTGCCGGCTGGAGAATCTCGTTTTTCTCAGAAGATTCGCGACTTTTCGAATCGCCTCAGCCTGAGTGGGATAGGGATGTATCGTGTTACCGATCAGACTGAGTCCTTTACCGGCCTGCATGGCCACAGTGATTTCACTGATTAAACTGCCAGCATGACCGGCGACTATCGTTGCACCGACAATTGTGTCAGTACCTTCCCTTACGTGTACTCTGATAAATCCTTCGGATTCACCATCGAGTATGGCCCGGTCGACTTCAGTGAGCGGCAAGGTGAATGTTTCAACCTTGATTCCCTTAGCCGTTGCATCGGTTTCGTACATTCCGACATGAGCCACTTCTGGTTCGGTAAACGTGCACCATGGAATGATCAGGGAGCGGGTATCAGCCTTGCCTAAGCCAAATGGATGTGGAAACAATGCGTTTTGAACCACGATTTGCGCCATGGCGTCGGCGGTGTGAGTGAATTTGAAGGGAAAACAGACATCCCCGGCCGCGTATATCCGATGATTAGAAGTCCGGAGCGAGGGGTCAACGGTGACGCCAGCCGAGTCGAATTTAACGCCGGCCTCTTCGAGACCAAGGCCATCGATATTCGGGGCGCGTCCTACGCCAACCAGAATATCGTCGACCGTCAGCTCAAGCTCTGTGCCATCGTGGGATGTGTAATGGATTACCTTCTGATGGTCACGGCGTTGGACGGTACCAACTTTAATGCTCAAGGCAAACGTCACGCCATCCCGTTCCATCCGGTTGCGGACAATGTCAGCAGCGTCCGTGTCTTCTCGTGGCAGAATGTTATCGAGTTGTTCCAGCAGGGTGACTTGACTACCGAACCTCGCGAAAGCCTGGGCAAGTTCGCATCCGATCGGACCGCCGCCAATTATGGCTAAGCGTGCTGGCAGCGCGGTCAGCGAGAATACAGTTTCGTTAGTCAGGTAACCGACATCGTTCAGACCAGGAATTGGCGGCGCAGCAGCCCGTGCGCCGGTGCAGATGGCAGCACGAGAAAATCGTAGTGTGCTGTTTTCAACTTGAATTGTGTCAGGGTTGGTGAAGCGGCCGTGTCCGATGAAGACATCCACTCCTAGGTCCTTAAAGCGTTGCGCAGAATCAACTCGACTCAGTTGAGCCCGCAAGCGCCGCATTCGTTCCATGACTTTGCCAAAATTTCCGCTGGTTACTCTTACGGGTGGGATACCAAACTCGTCACCGCTTGAGGCGGTTGCCCAAACTCTGGCAGCGCGGACAATTCCCTTAGAAGGAACACAACCAACGTTTAGACAGTCGCCACCCATCAGGTGTCGCTCGATCAGTGCAACACGTGCTCCAAGACCTGCGGCAATTGCGGCGGTCACTAGTCCCGCAGTGCCCGCGCCAATCACCACAAGGTTGTAGCGCCCGGCAGGAGTCGGGTTTGTCCACTCGGTTGGGTGAACATTGGCGACGAGTTGTCGATTGAACTCGTCGTTCGGTTCGACCAAGCTTTCTGCTGGAGACACTAGCGGGCGATTTCACCTTGCCGGAGTGGGCGTTGCCGTGTGCGAGGTTCATCAGGGTACAAATTGGCGACAAACTGTTCGTACCCGTTGAAGATCGGTGTTTCGAACGGCTCTTCCGTATCGAGCCAAAACGAAATGTTCTGAGCCCACCGGGGGTGTGGAATATGGGGGTTAATGTTCGAGAGGAAGCCGTATTCGTGCGGCTGCACCTGCCAAAATGTACGTGGCTCATTTCTCACAAACTCGATCTTGACGATCGACTTTGGATTCTTATAGCCGTACTTCCAAGGGACGATGATTCTGACAGGCGACCCGTGCTGCCTCAGTAGCGGTTCGCCATAGACTCCCGTAACCACCATCGCAAGCTCGTTCATTGCTTCGTCCAGTCGAAGAGCTTCCTGATAGGGCCATGGATACCACGGGGAGCTTTTAAGACCAGGCATTTCGTCACCAACCGCGGCGGTCGTGAATTTTACATAACGAGCTTGGCTATTGGGGTCAGCTCTTTCGATCAGCTTGCTCAAAGGAAATCCTGACCATGGAACGTTCATTGCCCAACGTTCCACACACCGGAAGTGATAGATTCGCTCTTCGTGTTCGAAGTTGAAAAGATCGTCTAGGTCAAGCGTCATCGGGTTGTTGCATTCACCAGAAACTTCAACACTCCAAGGTTCGACCGTAAAGTCACCACAAAACTGCCACACGGGACCACCTCGTCCCGAGAGAAACTCGTAAAAGTTGTTATGGGAACCGGCTACTTCTCTGTCCACCAGGTCCTTCCGTTCAATGGCGGTCGGAATTTCATAGGCGGCATTACGCATCGCGGGAAAAACATCCGGTCGCTGAAGGGGGACGTCTATTAGGGAGTCCTGAGGGCGCTGTGCTGCGCCAGCCGAACTGCACGTGGCCATCGGCGCGGCAAGAATGCCTAGGCCAAACGCTGACAGGAATTTCCGCCGGTTGAAGAAAATCTCAGGTGGAGTGATCCGCTGATATGGAACTTTGGCAGTGAATTTGTGACCCATCGTAGCCTCCGAGTAGCGATGAAAGCTTCACCGGCCGGGGTAGTCCGATCTTCCACGCTGTTCTTACTCATACAGACTATCACCAAAAGCCGCGCTTGGCTTTTGTTCTCGCGGTACACTGGCCGAACTGGGTGGTTCTTCGATAGTCTTGTCGTGACCCACGCTCACTCGAAGGGAAACAGTATGTTCGGATTACGTGCACCGTTCCAAAAGCCAAGTCTCCCGGACCCGGCGGACGCATTACCCGGCCGGACGCAGTCCATGGCGGTTCCGGCTGAGCACTTTGTAAGAAAAACACCGCTGACACCGCCTTTTCCAGACGGAATCGGATGGGTTGTGTTCGGTATGGGCTGTTTCTGGGGGGCAGAGAGGATCTTGTGGGAGATAGCAGGTGTTTACACGACGGCTGCTGGATATTCCGCGGGCAGCACCCCGAATCCGACCTACCAGGAGGTGTGCACTGGCCAGACCGGGCACAATGAAGTGGTCCTCGTCGCATTTGATCCGAGCCAAGTGAGTTTTGACCGGTTACTCCTGACGTTTTGGGAGAATCATGATCCGACACAGGGAATGCGCCAGGGCAACGATGTCGGCACGCAGTATCGGTCTGGTATTTATTATCAAACAACAGCCCAGCAGCAAGCAGCCGAGGCCTCGCGTGAGGTGTACCAACGAGGACTATCCGCAGCCGGGTACGGTCAGATTTCAACGGAGATACAGCCAGCGGGCCGGTTCTACTATGCTGAGGAGTACCACCAGCAGTACTTGGCTAAGAACCCAGGAGGCTACTGTGGACTCGGAGGGACTGGCGTGTCGTGTGGCTAAAGTCGTTCGTCTTCCGAACAATCCCGTTTCAAACTATCAAGATAGAGAGTTTATTTCGTACGCGGTCCCCGGCGTTGATTACCAGAATTTAGCCAGGTCTGACAGCGGTCGTAGTTTTCATGACCCTTTGGCAGGCTCTTACAGTATGCCACTCGTCTTTTCTTGCCATCTGCAGCATTGCGCTTGGCTGCGTTCTCTTTGCCGCGGGGAGAATTGAGCCAGGTCTG
>CAZWIL010000001.1:0-38015 GCA_964634175.1 uncultured Vicinamibacteraceae bacterium | reverse complement strand
CAGCATTGCGCTTGGCTGCGTTCTCTTTGCCGCGGGGAGAATTGAGCCAGGTCTGGCAGCGGTCGTAGTGTTCGTGGTTCTTCGGAAGATTCTTGCAGTATTGCGCGCGTCGGTTCTCGGCGTCTTGACGAGCGGAGGATTGCGTCTCACCTCCATCACCTGACCGTCCATTAGTCAACCCAGAAGCCGAACGGAGGTTGGCCGAACTGCCGTCAGGTGACGTCTCTAGAGGCAAACCAACCTCTGTTAGCGCTGAGGGTGACGATGGCGAGTCATTGCTACAGGCTGCGGAAAAGATCGCGACTATACCAATACACGCTAACCCAAGCGATAAACGAGTCGGCACCAGAAAATTATACATACAGGCCCCTCTCTTTTTAGGTCGGGAGCTACCGGAGTGTTTGCAGTTGGTTGTCGACCTTCAAAACTCCCTGAGTCATCCGAACAATCCGTTCCATTTCACGATATTCGATTTGCGTCTGAACATAACCAACCAAGGCGACGCTACTACGGTTCACGATGATGTGATACGGAGGATTGCGCATGCTTATAGTTCGTTCAAAGTGTTGGTTCATAGCCAAATTACGGCCGATGTTTCGCCGTAGGCGCTCGTCTCCACTGGACGAGGACTGAACTTCTATCTCGTCGATATAGTCTTGAACGCCTCTAATTTTGGCAATCGTTTCGTACAGTTCTCGCTTCTTATCTCGCGCGGGTGTGACGCTACCCTGCAAAGTCACCACACCTTGATTTATTCGGCCGTCGACGTAATCCCAAATCGTAAAGTGTGGATACCGACGAATTGCTTTGCCTACTTCTTGAGCAAGTTCAGTGTCTTCCTCTTCTTCAGGAAGTTGTAATTCGCTCGCTATCGTCTCAACACCGTCAATTTCGAGTGCACGACGGATTGCGTCATTCTTAGCGAGGAGGTGAGGAACTCGCCCAGTTAACGTGACTTCGCTTCCGATGACAGAGACGGTAACCCGTTCGTAGTCATCTCCCCGAAGGGAATGTTCGACCTCCTGCTGGATTTTGTTGGATGCGTTCTGCTCGGCACCGACTGGCGTGACAGTCAGCCAGACCACTGCGCCAACGAGGAACAACGGAACTAAAGACGAAGATGTGCGCGGCGATTTCATCGCAACTCCTTTGTGAAGCGTTTGATCACTGTCTTTCTATCATAGACGCCAATTGCAGGCTATTTGTTTCGGTTGGTGCTTGACCAGTCGGATATTTAATTCTGAACTACACCAACAGCTGGATATTTACTTCTGAGCTAAACCAATGGCTTCAGCAGCAGGTGAGTCAGGCCATACGGGAGGTGCGATTGCGACGTAGTCTGCGTGCGCCAGCTGGCTCTGGAAGAATGCGGTCTGCGATGATAAAAAGACGAGCTTTAAAACGAGTCGTGCGACTAGGTACGCTTGACCTACGGCAAAACCAAGACCGACCGATGACTCAAATGTGCCGGGGCTCGGGGCAACCAAAGCGTACAGAACTACGATGGTGAGAAAGAGACCGGAGTTTAGGAGATAGAGACCGAAGGTGCCTTTCGGATGTCGGCGAACAAACCTGAACGCCGCGAGCACCGCTCCAACCATACTGTGCCTGTCTTCGACAATGGCCCTGATTTTGGCGTAGTCGAAAACTAAATTGACGGGCAACAGCAGCAACCCGAACACAGTGTACAAAGCCATTTGGATTAGAAGAGCGGATCGCTCGACGGCCAAGTTCTCGGTTGCAGATATATAGAAGACGTCGAATAACCAGTGGTGAATTAGACCAAACAATATCCAGTATGCTGTCCCGGCCAAGAGGCCTAGGCGCATAAAACGAAAAAAGAAAGTGCCACAGACAGCGAAAAATCCTGCACTGGCGGTTCGGCGCTGACGGGCGAGGCGATCGATAATACCGCCGACCAGAAATATCCAGACTCCCAAATAAACACCGGCAGCGAGCACAATCTCTTTCGTCGGCAGTCTGTTGTCAACGAAATTACTCAGATTGGTCAATACCGCTGCAAAGCCAAGAATCTGTGGATTAAAGGTGCGTGTGATGCCACTCGATCGTGATTGGAATTCTTCCCACCATTCCCAGTTCACACTGCTGACAGCTGTGTCAGCAGCAACGCTATTTCCAAGGTCGACGGCTATGGCCTCATAGATCACTATGCCAAGGGGGATGGTCGTTAACAGTGTGACCATATAGACACCCACTACCAACGTTGGCGCCTGGGCTACCCGCCGAATCCCATCAAGCAGTGCGTTTGTCAAATGAAGAACCCGTATGTCAACAGAAGGTCTTGGAGCCAGACTAGCCACGTTAAGCTCCATTTCTTGGCGGCGGTCTCGCCCATCGGCGTGATGGTCTGGCTGTTGTTAGTTGCTTGCGTATCGAGTAGAAGCACGCGGTCTGGGTCGACGAATGCGCGCGTAGCTCTTACGTCACGCACATACGTGAAGGCTTTCCAGCGATCCGTGCCTTCCCAGGTCTCTCGAACCTCAGACCCGTCCTGAAATTCAGTGAGAACTTCTACTGGGAACGTACCATCACCGTAACGGCGCACGACGACCGTAGTCTCAAACAGTCCCGCGTCAGACGTTTCTGAGAAAGACGGTTGTCTCTCTCCAAACAATCCACGGGGGTTGATTTGCTGACTGGTGAAGTGGTCGATGCCGTAGTCGAATGTGTTGGCCTTGCCATGGGCTTGGTCAAAGAACCAAGAGAGGTCCTGTTCACTGGCATCATTGATTGCCCGAAAAAAGTCAGCGGGTTTTGGATGAGCAAATCTCCACTCTTCGTAGAACGTCGACATCCCGCGTTGGAGAGTTGACCAACCTAAGTGTCGTTCGAGCGTGTGCAGCCAGAGCGCGGTCTTATCGTAGGTGATGCTGCCGGCCGTTCCTGGCCAATACTGAAACGTTGGTGTTGATTGGGTGTCTTGGCGGGCATCACGTCGGTAACCGGTCACCCGGTCGCCGTCGATTGTTCGAGACCAGGGAAGGTCCCTCAGTACCCAGGGCACAAAACCACCAAAAAATCTGACGGTTCGAAATTGAGGCTCGAATGATTCTTCAAGCACGCGAGCCGTGGCAAAGGTGGTGAGGCCTTCGTCCAGCCACGCATGCTCGAATTCGTTGTTGCCTACGACGCCGTACCAAAACTGATGTCCGGCTTCGTGAACGGTGACGGCTTCCGGTGTCGCGACGTCGTCAGGCGCCCACCATCGGGTGCCTCCAGTGAAGAATGTGGGGTATTCCATACCGCCTGACCCGCTTTGCCAGGCTGGGTCGACCACCGTAACGTGGCTGTATGGATAGGCTCCGAACCACTCACCGAAGTACTGCAGTGTCGTGCGGGTTGCCTCGAAATAGCGCGAAGCCTGTGCAACGTGTTCGGGTTGGATCAAAAGTCGAATCGCCACATCTGGGAGATCCGGGTGAGTAAATTCGTCCCAGAGGTCAATCAGATGGGGACTGGTCACCCAAGCAAAATCGTGTACGTCTTCTTGGTGGTAGGTGTGCGTCGTCGTGCCATCAGCGTTTTCGTTTCTGTCCCGTTCTGCACCGGTTGCTCCGACGGCCCAGCCTTGGGGGACAGTGATCCGGACATCGTAGACACCGTAATCCGAGAAAAACTCGGTTGATACATGGAACTGGTGACAATTCCACCCAGTGTCTTCAAGGACGCCAATTTTTGGGAACCATTGGGCAATGAAGAAGTAATCAGCGATCGCACCAGTGCGGGCAAATGTTCTTGGAATTCGAGAGGTCCATTCAATCTCTAGAGTTACCGTTTCTCCAGGTCCGACCTGGTTTGGCAGGTCGACAGCGAGCACTGTTTGGTCATCAAGATTTCCATCATCTGGTGAGATGTAACGCACGTCTTGTGTGAGATTCACGGGCCCCACAGGATCTTCGCTGAGCAGACGAACGGCAGTGATTTCGATCCAGCCCCAAGCATCTTCGGTTCTCCCATGTAGGCGATTTCCTCGACCCAACAAACGTTCGCGCATCCACGTTGACTGCGTGTTTTTCCAGGCGTTGTAGTAGAGGTGAAATTGCAATTCCTGGGTGGTGATGTTGGAAATATTTCGCCAAGTGACGGTTTCGCGGCCGGTTAAGGTGCGACGGTCAGGGTCCAATCGGACATCGATCGAGTAGTTTGCGTTGCGTGGCGATGGTGCCCCAATCACTTCGCCCGTCGGAGGTGATGCAGGTTGCGCAACGGTCAATGCCAGTCCTACGGCATCTGTCTTGGCAACTTGACCCGCTAGCCACCCGCTCAGGCACACAGTGGCGAGGCCAATGAAATAACGAATAAACCGTGATGATGGACGGCTGTCCATGTGTTCGAGGATTTTCAGTTTGCAGCAACGAGTCTTATTTGTAGTCTTCTCGCACCGGGTGGAATACATCCAGAAAACGACATTGAGTGAGAGCACGACCCGAATGCACGGCCCCTGATGGGATTACAGCGACCTCACCGTTTGTCATGAGATGGCTCTGGTCGCCTACGGTCATCATGAACTCTCCAGCTACCAAGGTGGATATCTGTTCATGTTTGTGTGAGTGTTCCGGAAGCTCAGCACCAGATTCGATTTCCCACTGCATCACCGTTACGTTCTCCGTGTGAATGGCGCGGCCGGAGAATCCCGGGATGAACTCGCGAACTGGAAGTTCCTGAACTTCAAAGAAGGCCATGGGTTATTAGTGATTGGAGTCAGGGAAGACCTGTGCTTCCCTGACTCCCTCGTTTTGGCTTGGACTTTAGTTGTCAAGTCCAAATGTATAAACGACGTTCCCTGCGGCGACTGTTATGTATTGCTGACCGTCGACGGCAAAGGACATCGGCGCTGAGTGTACCCGTGAACCCAGTTGAATGTGCCACAGTTCTTGACCACTGACTGCATCGAGGGCGTAGAAATATCCGTCAACGCCACCGCTAAACACTAGGTCTCCAGCCGTTGCTAGAACGCCGGCCGTGGCTCGAGGTTGTAGAAGGAATTCCCAGCGAAGATCTCCTGTCCTCGGATCAATGGCACGGATGGCGCTCTGATAGGCCTCTTGCGGGAGCACATTCTCTCCCCCGCCCCCAGTGAAGCGTTCGCCTTCCACGTAATCCTCATCGCGTTTGAAATATTTTTGCTCACCGTCGTACGCATTGACGTAATAGAGTTCGGTTCTGGGGCTATACGCTGCTGACCACCAGTTGGTGCCACCGCCGATTGATGGTGCAACGACCACGCCTTCATAGGTCGGAGATGTACCTGGCACTCGGATTGGCCGCCCGTTTTCGTCCAGGCCTTCGGCCCAAGTTTGCCTCGCGTACGGTTTTCCGATCAAAAACTCTCCGGTTTCCCGGTCGAGGGTGTAGTAGAAGGCGTTGCGATTGGCCCACATCATCACTTTACGCATTTCCCCATCAAACTCAAGGTCAGCCAAGATCGGAATCTGGATGGCATCCCAGTCGTGTACGTCGTGGGGTGTGAACTGAAAGTACCAATCGAGTTCACCTGAATCACCGTTGAGGGCTAAGACCGAATCTGAATACAAATTGTCGCCCATGCGGACATCGCCATTCCAGTCCGGACCTGGGTTGCCCGTGCCCCAATAGACGAGGTCAAGGTCCGGGTCATAAGTCCCGGTGATCCAACTGGCTGCTCCACCAGTGCGCCATGAGTCGCCTGCCCACGTACGATTGTCGGGGTGGTCTGGACCAGGAATTGTGTCGGCGCGCCAGAGAAGCGCTCCATCGTCCGCGTCGTATGAGTCGATAAATCCTTTTATTCCAAACTCGCCGCCAGCGATTCCTGTGATCACTTGGTCCTTCACGATCAGCGGTGCCGCCGTCTTGCTATACCCTGACTGATAGTCGGCCACTACCGAGTCCCACACGAGATTACCGGTCCGTGCGTCGATACCAACGAGGTGGGCGTCAAGGGTGCTCATATAGAGCGTTTCTCCGAGAACGGCGACACCCCGGTTGTTGCGCCCGCAGCAGATTCTGAGGTCGTCTGGCAGTTCATGGTCATAGCGCCAGTAGGGTCGCCCCGTCGCCGCGTCGACCGCGACTAAGTTACTTGGAGCCTCAGTTATGAACATCACCCCGTCAATGACAAGCGGCGTGGTTTCAGCGCGATCAATTTCGGGAATTTGATAGGCCCATTTCAACTCCAGCCCACCAACGTTTCGATTATGGATACTGTCAAGTCCACTGAACCGCTGGCTATCCAGCGTGCCAGAGTACATTAGCCAGTTGTGGGGTTCGTCGGCTGCATTGACCAACCGTTCCCACGTCACTGGGGTTAACGACGGGGTCGCGATATTGGGACTTGATTCTTCTTGGCCAGCGACCAGTTGCACGGACGCGAATAGTGCGACAACAAACACAAACCGTTTCATTGGGAACTCTCCTTCCGCAGCGAGAAGAGATAAGCAACGAGGTCGTCGATCTCTCCTGAAGTCAGCGTTTCTTCATAACTCGGCATGGTGCTACTTTCCATTCGATCATAGGAGCGGATATCGGTTTTTGAGAATGACCAAAGGCGTTCGTCTTGGTCCATCAACCGAATCGTAAATGTGTCCTCATCCATTCGTAAACCCTCAACAACCGTACCGTCCGCTTGGGTGACTGTTACGGTCCACCACCGCGGTTCCACCTCATCTTCTGGGGACACAAGGTCGGCCATCAATTCCGCAGGTCTCCGACGCTCTCCGACGCGGGACAGGTCAGGACCAAGCCTGTTGCCGTCCGCATTAATCATGTGGCAACTTGCGCAGTCACCTTTACCGGCGTAGACCTGACGCCCCGTAGTGGCGTTGCCTGGCAAGGAGACATCGGCCGGGTTCGTGCGCAGAGAGTCGACGTATGTCACGAGTTGCCAGACACTCTCATCAGGCGTACTCGGCGTGATTGGAATCATCGCGGTGCCATCCACACCGTCTCGTATGACGTCGAAGACACCGGATGGTGAGCTGGCATTGGCAAATCGTCCGGTTGTCAGGTCAGGGGCTCCTGTTTCGTCGTTTCCACGCGCGTCTTGACCGTGGCACCGAGAGCACTGCCTCAAGAAGAGCCGCTCACCCATTCTGACATCGAACCGCGTGGTGTATGGGTTCTCCTCGTCTGCACCTGCGCGGTCCGTGACCTCGGGCTCTTGGGCCGAGAGGCCGGTAACCGCTATCGCACACATGGCAGTCGTCAGAAGGAGTGTCTTTGTCCAATCAAACCAATTGGTCCAGCGCATAACATGCTCCTTAAATCAAGGTCCGGACGCCCGAGTCGCGGACCGACTAAAATCGATGTCCGGCATTATATCGTCCGCCGAGGCTTTCGGGTGCCCTTAATCCGAAGAAAGAGTTCTCGGGCTTTTCGGACGATTCCTCGCTCAAACCTGCCAATTGACCGATATCGGGCGGCCCGATTTCTCAGAAGGCGCTTCGGTTTAACGGCTGACAATTGATTGAGATGGTGGATGGCACGTTCCATCAGCAGTCGGGCGGCCGCGTCGACGTTGCGGTGGGCACCTCCTTTTGGTTCCGGCACAATGTCATCAATAATTCCAAGGTCTAAGAGGTCGTGGGCCCGAAGGCGGAGTCCCGTAACTAGTTCATCAGTTTTTGACGCATCATGCAGCAGTATTGCGGCGGCACCCTCTGGAGCGATTACAGAGTAGATGGCGTTTTCTTGCATTAGGATCTTGTCTGCGAGGCCGAGTGCTAACGCTCCACCGCTCCCGCCCTCACCAATGACGATGTTAATAATCGGCACTTCCAATTGTGCTAGTGCTGCGAGGTTTTCACCAATCGTTAAAGCAATGCCACGATGTTCCGCCTCTAAACCTGGAAAAGCGCCAGGCGTATCCACAAGAGTTATGACTGGCAGGGAACACTTCTCAGCGAGGAGCAGGAGGCGTTTAGCCTTCCGATAGCCTTCAGGCATGGGCATCACTTGCCCGGTTTGGGCTATCAAAATAATTGGCCGGCCTTGGAGGTCTGCGATGCCACCAACGATCGCAGGGTCGTCTCCGTAGCATCGGTCGCCGTGGAGTTCGGAAAACGATGCAAACAGACGGTCGACATAATCACGCGCTCGAGGGCGCTCCGGTAATCGTGCGAGCCCGATGATCTCGGCAGCTTCCTTCGACGACTTTGGTGTGGGAGCCAATTGGACAGGGGGCCACTGGGATGGCCCGTCTGTCTTCAGTTGCGAGATGAGTACTGCCAATTTGTTTCGCAACTGGTGTCGTGGAACGACCATGTCGATCATGCCGTGTTGAAGGAGTGTCTCGGCACGACGTTCTTCCTTCGGGATTTTTTCAGCAATAGTGCCTTCGACAACACGTGCGCCGACAAATCCGATCTGCGCACCCGGCTCTCCGATGAGGATGTCTCCGAGTGACCCAAAACTAGCGAACGTCCCTCCGAAGCTTGGATTGGTCAGCACTGACACGTAAGGAAGTTTTGCGGCGGAATGTTCTGAAACGGCAGTGGCCGTTTTGGCCATTTGCATCAGAGCCAGCATGCCTTCTTGGATGCGCGCCCCACCACTCGCCAAAATTGATACGACTGGAAGTTTCTTCTTGGTCGCAATTTGAAAAGCCCGCGCCACTTTTTCGCCGACGACCGAGCCCATCGTTCCGCCTAAAAAGTCGAACGCCAGTGAAATCAACACCACAGGTCGACCATCCAGGCGAGCTTCGCCGGACAGTGCCGCTTCGTGTATACCCGTTCGCTGTTCAGCTTCTCTCAGCCTGTCTCGATACGGCGTCGGATTCTTGAACTTTAATGGGTCGGTGGAGAAGAGCCCCTTGCCGATCTCTGAGAATGTATCGGGGTCAGAAAGATGGTCGATCCATTCCTGCGCAGTCAATGGAGCGTGCCAGCCACATGACGGGCACACATGTAGTTCTGACAGAAACTTCGCTTCCGTGTGTTCTTGTCGACACGAGTGACATGCCACGAGTGTGTTGTCGTTGGAAGTAGAAGGGGTTGATTCGCTCACGATTGACCTCTTGTTAACGTTCTGTCGATTAGATGCCGCCAAGGGTAACCGACAGCAACAGACTTCGTATGAGCCGCAAGCCAAGAAGCAGAACCAGCGGCGAGAAATCGAGTCCCCCGGCACTTGGGAGAATTCGACGGAGTGGACCGAGCAGAGGCTCCGTTAGTCTTCGCAAGACACTGACAATCTGATGATCTTGGGGAAGGTCAAACCACGAGACCATTACCGTCGCGAAGACCACGAACGAATACAAATCCAAGAGTGGGATAAGAATCACAGTTCCATTCTAGTGCAGCCTTTGCTTTCTGATCTTGATCGAATCCCTGGTGCGGCGGTTCGCGTTGACTGTGGACCATCCCGCGGCCAGAATCACCCATGCGAACGTTGCTGTTAATGCGCCACGCCAAGTCGAGTTGGAAGCACGACAACCTGTCAGACCACGACCGCCCATTAAACAAGCGCGGTATGGGCGATGCGCCACGAATGGGGAGGTTACTTCGGGAGAAACGCTTGTTTCCGGAGGTCATTATGAGTTCGACGGCTCTGCGGGCAAAAACGACGGCGGAAAAGATTGCTAGCAGCATTCCTTTTGAAGGCGCGGTGGAATTTGATTCCAATCTTTACCTTGCGGATTCAGACACAATTGTGGACGTCGCTCGGCATGCCCATGTAGGCGCTGGACCTTTGTTGATTATTGCCCACAACCCGGGATTGGAAGGGTTGATTATGCAGGTGACCAAGCGAGACGAGCAACTACCGACAGCAGGCATCGCCCACATTCGTTTACCCATTGACAGGTGGCACGCTTTCCGGGTGTCTACTTGCGGCGACCTGGTAGACCTGTGGTATCCAAAAGTGATTGCGGAATAGAACTCCTTCGCAGCAAGAAGGTGTTGACGGTAGAGCGTGAAGCCACATCGCGATTGCAAAACGCACGGAGGTGCAACGACGATTGAAGTGTTCCCAAGGGTTTCAAGTCTGAACCAGTTTCTGCAGAAGTCACCTGGACGGTTTGATTGTCAGGTCATGGTCCAACTCAACGGTGACCGTGCCTATTCCTAATCCATTGCGTCTGGCATATCTGACGTCTTGGATAGTGACGATGAAGCCGTCTGCAACTGCGGCCACTGAGTAGGCAGGGAATCGAATCCATGTCATCAACCCTTTGATCGAAGGGGCCTTCAGTGCCGCATTGATTATTGGCGTGTTCGGCCCACGAGGGATTGCTGGTCCCGTGATTTGGAACGGGTCGGACCGTAACCAATTCAATTCGAGAAAATGATAGTGACTCTCGTCAAGAATAATGACATCCCGGACAAATGGGTTCGCCGGTAACGGGCCGGCCATGATCACGCTGCCGTCACTCCCACGGTCGCTGAGCCATTGAGATACTTGGCGGGTTGCAAGATGCGACCCTACTGCCATGCTGCCAGCGTAGACCGCTATACACGTCAAACAGGCTGTTGCGACACGAGGGAGTTGTGTGTGGACCTGGCCAGATATTCGGAGGCCTACGATTACAGCGATGCCGGCAATCCAAGTCCATCTTGCAGTGGCCGGAACCACAGAGACCCCAGTCACGAGTGCCGTCGTTGCGATACCAAAAACCAGCCACGTGGTTTGGCTAATGGCTGACTTGGTGTTTGCCAGAACAACTACAGCACCAGCCAGCAACCACACCCACGGGTCAATGATGAAGAGGGCGTCTCCGTAAAACCAGCGCCCGTCAAACGGCATTAAGAGACGAACGCCATAGGTGTTGAGCCAGTCCAGGATTGGATGGGTCCAGACCCCGATATACGACAAGACAAGGGTTGGTCCGAACCGTGCTTTCGGTGGTCGGCGCCTGATCGATGCAATACAGCGGTCTACGAGTAGGATTAAACCAGCCAAGAGTAGGGGCAATATCGCCATTGCCAGTACTCCATGGGTCCAGCCTCTCCGGAATTGCAGTGACAGGTCTCTTCCGACAAATGCACTGACGATGTCAATGTCAGGTGCGTTGGCGGCGAGTACGAGAGTTGGGGACGCCAAGACGCTGAGCCGCTTTAACGGAGTCTCGGAGAGGCTGGCACCGACGAGGCTGTGGGCAATGGGGTCCATTAGAATCGTGGAATCAAGTCAACCGATGTTGCCTGAAGGACACTAGAATAGTCCAACCAGGGGCGGTGCTATCCAGCCACCTAGAGGAGTGATTGTGACAAAGAACCACGTACTTAGCGACCTCCAGTTAGCGTTCATCGGAGCGGGTGCTATGGGGGAGGCAATGATTGCTGGCTTGTTGTCGAGGCACGATCTTGAGCCGGCCCACATTGTGGCCAGTGACCGGCATCGTGAGCGACTGGATGCGTTGCGCGAGACACTGCGCATTGATGTCACACTCGATAATGGGGTTGCCGCGGGCAAGGGACAGGTCGTGGTAATAGCCGTGAAACCCCAAGTGTTGCCGACGGTTCTTGATGACCTTCGCGGAAAAATTGACAAAAATGCCTTAGTGCTTTCCATTGTGGCTGGGGCCACGATCGAGTCACTTGCTGTCGGACTTCAGCATCGAGCGATCGTCCGAACAATGCCGAATACACCGGCGCAGGTTGGCGAAGGTATGACGGTCTGGACCGCTACGCCCGAAGTGTCAGACATACAGCGAGATCAAGCTCGGTCTGTCGTCGAAGCACTCGGGCATCAGTTGTACGTCGATGACGAGCGGTTCCTCGATGTGTCCACGGCCATTAGTGGAAGTGGACCGGCCTATGTGTTTCTTTTGATGGAAGCCATGATCGATGCGGCCGTTCATCTTGGCTTGTCGCGTGCTGACTCTCGAGAACTCGTTGTCCAGACGATAAAGGGCTCTGCGATTTTTGCTGAAGGTTCAACGGTGCATCCGGCTGAGATGCGCAATATGGTGACATCGCCCGGTGGCACCAGTGCCGAGGCGTTGTACCAGCTCGAAAAAGGTGGGTTCCGCACTGTAGTGTCAAAAGCGGTTCTGGCCGCCTATCAGCGGAGTGTCACCCTTGGGCGCGCCAATACCGACCGGTTGACGAAGAAAGAAGACCCGGCTGCGTCGTCAAAGTGACCGAAAAAGGTGATTCGAGACCTTCGACCAATGCCTAGCGTGAGAGCCGCGTAAGATGACAGTCAGTTCCATTTTCAACCTGATCGCCCTGTTGGTGACGCTGGCGGCCGTCTTCGGCTACATAAACCGGCGGTGGTTGCGGTTTCCCCATACGATTGGCTTACTCATCATAGCCCTGACTGTTTCACTGATTGTGCTGCTGGTGGATGCTGTCCTGCCGCAGCTGTCTTTGGGCAGTAGTGTTCGGGGAACACTGGCTGACATTGATTTCGAGGATACCCTGATGGACGGCGTCCTCAGTTTTCTACTGTTCGCTGGAGCGTTGCACGTCGATCTGGAATCTCTGTGGAATCGACGCTGGACGATTTCATTGTTGGCGACCGCTGGCATCGTCTTGTCGACGGCGATCGTTTCCGGTCTGATGTTTTTTGGGTTTCGCCTGTTCGGTTTCGAGGTGCCCCTTCCTTACTGTTTGGTGTTTGGAGCATTGATTTCACCGACCGACCCGGTGGCGGTGATGGGCATTCTGAAAGAGGTCAAGGTCCCCGAGACGCTCGAAGCAAAGATTGCCGGTGAGAGTTTATTTAACGACGGCGTCGGGGTCGTCCTGTTCACGGTTCTCGTGTCGTTAGCTACTGGCACAGCCGGCCACGGCGGGGCGAGTGTGAGTGGAGTGGCGGGACTGGTCGCGACCGAGGTGGTTGGCGGCATGATACTGGGGTTTGCGGCTGGTTATGCTGCCTACCGCGCAATGCGCACCATCGACCAACACACTGTCGAGATTTTGATCACGCTGGCGCTGGTCATGGCAACCTATGGCGTGGCGAAGGAGCTCCACATTTCCGGTCCTATCGCTGTCGTGGTCGCCGGATTGTTCATAGGCAATCACGGCAAGCGATTCGGGATGACTGAGACCACTCGGGAGCATGTCGAGACCTTCTGGGAAGTGTTGGACGAACTCCTTAACTCGCTACTGTTTTTGGCGATCGGATTTGAGGTGGTGGCCGTGACGATCACGGGCCAAATTATTGGGGTTGGCCTGTTGGCGATTCCCGTGGTGTTACTGGCGAGGTGGGTGAGCGTTGGAGGGTCGATCACGGTACTCGGTTTACGGCAGAAGTTTACGCAAGGGGCGATTCCCGTTTTGACGTGGGGTGGCCTGCGAGGTGGTATTTCGGTGGCCTTGGCGTTGTCGTTGCCGCCGAGTCCATGGAAGCCGATCCTTTTGGCGACGACCTACGGAGTCGTTATTTTTTCGATCGTCGTGCAAGGCTTGACGGTGGAACGTGTCGTTCGTGCTGTCGTGCGAAGTTAAGTCTGTAAGTGACGAATAAATTACGGTGACTATCTCCGACGCCTCGGAAAAGCTACAACACTCTCGTTCCCATTAGTATCGACCGAAGAGACGCCAAACAGGTAATTGTCGATGATGATATTTTCCAGGGTATATTCGGTGACTTTTCCAACGAATCTCGACTGTTGCCACTGCGGGGCCGTGGTGTCTCTCCAGTGCACCTTGTAACCTGCCAAGTTGGGTGTGCTGCGATCATCAATGGGTTCCCAATAGAGTGACGTCGAAGGTTGTACCGCGCCACTAATTTCGACGTTCGTCGGGGCGGGTGGCGCCCATGCTAACGACGCGAGTACTGCCGCATTGACTGCGGTGAGCTTGGCGGCGTAATCGAAATTGACGCCTTCGATCACATCACCGTAGGCGATGCCGTTTTCCATCCTGATGTCTTGGTGCTGGCGACGATAGTTCTCATGCGTTTCCATGATCCGAACAGCTGGAAATCCCTCATCGTTGAATGGGCGATGGTGCCCACCACGTCCAAATCGGTCGAGGCGATAAATCATGATCGGTTCAAGATTTTCCATGTAGCGGTCGGTGATTCGTGAAACATACCGGGCAAGTTGGCGCGAAACACCATCGACTTCACCGCCGTTGAACCGTCTGTTGCGTCGCTGTTCTTCAGATTCCAACACCGACGTTGGTTCTGAAAACACTCGAAAGGTGTTGTTTTCCACGACACCGTCGAGTCCTTCGATGTTTCCAATCATGTCGTTGTTAAGTAAACCTTCGATATGCCACTTTTCGTCTTTCGCGACGGATGCCATATGTTGCCCACCAAGGAGGCCCTGCTCTTCACCGGACAGTCCAACGAGGATGATGCTCGCATTGAAGCGATATCTGCTGAGCACCCGCGCGGTTTCGAGTACTCCGGCCATACCACTGGCGTTGTCGTTGGCACCAGGTGAATCATCCGTTGAGTTGGTTATATCTGAAATTCTCGAGTCAATGTCGCCGGACATGATGACGTATCGGTTCGGGTCGGTGGTGCCGCGAATGGTCGCCAGCACGTTCACAATTTCTGTATCAATGGGCACGCGTGTTTGCGGGTCACCCGCGACGATGTGCGATTGCGCCGATACCTCCAGGCAACCGTCACATGACTCAGAGATGCGGTCGAATTGCGACTGAATCCATCGTCGCGCTGCGCCAATGCCCCGCGTATCGCTGTCCGTCTCGGAGAGTGTGTGGCGAGTTCCGAACCCGACCAGGGCCCGAATGTCCTGTTCGATACGATCAGCGGATACCGCATTTACAATGTCAAAAATCCGAGGCTCGAACTCCGGTGGGACCGGTTGTGGCGAGGCGGGTTGGGTGGCGAGGCCCACAGCGTTCACGGCAAACCAAGAAACGATGCCCAGAACAACAGCGGACGCTAACGTAGTACGTAGCACTGATTAAATCAACAAATTGAGGAAACGCTGAGGCAGTGTATCGCAGAATGCCAATCACGTGGCTTCGGGAGTGGGGGGTGTGACAATTTCGGTCGCCGCTGGTGGAGTCGACCGGAGCACCTGAAAGCATGCGGGTGCCATCCAGCCTGTGCTGGCGATCCGCCCAACGAGGATGGCCGTGGTTGCGGCGACGGCCCCAACCATGTCAAACACGTTAATGGCGACGCCGATTACGACCGTCAGCGTGACCAGTTCGACCAGCGTGGCCCATGTGATCGCGGCATTCCGCCTGGCGTGCACTAAAAGTCCTCTTTCGAAGGCCAGCAGTACAGATAATGCTGGCAAGATGGCGAGGATTTGAATCGGGACCACGGCAAATTGAGTGAGGGTCTCATTGAGTCCTGAAATGTCCCGGAACCACACCTGTGCCAGCGGGGTGAAGGCTATAAGGCTCAGGCCGGCGGCTGCACCTATCCCGAGAACGCAGGCGCAGTTTCGGATCTTGGCCAAGTTTTGTCGTTCCGGGCCGAGTAATGCGATTACTACTTCCAGATACGACAAGCCAGCGGCCCGAAAGACAAAGCTCAATCCTTGGATGACCGGAAGAACGGCAAGGGATTCGAGGGCGTATCGACTTTGTCCCATGAAGAACGTCACGGTCGGTTGTGAGGCAAGCGCCATGAAGGATGTCAGAGCCAATGGTGCATAAAAACTCCACAGTGCGCTCAATCGAAGGCTAGGAAGTCGACTTTTCTCTCGACGACGCCGGAGCAGGTTCGGCAATACGTCGATGGTCATGACGCGACTCGCAAGGGCTTCTACAATTACAGCAACGGACAACGCTAAGCTGCCAATGTACGCGCCTGCCAGGTCAGTGTGCTGGAAGAGAACCCACGCAGTAACCGACATTGCCACGAGACGAATGACAGTTCCATACGCAACCCGTCGCGTGAACCCATTGCGTATAAGTACTCCTTGCCGGAACCGTCGATAGGCGATGGCGCCTGGCCAGGGAAGCATTAAGAGGAGACCACCACGTGCCAGCGTCGTTACGTCCGGCGGCAGTGCCAGCAGGCTCGCGATCGATACAAATATCGGTGATGCCACAATCACTAACTGCAGTAGAGTCAGTGACACACCAAGTCCGTAGGAGAATCGGCGAAGTGCCTGATACGATTCTCGATCCTCCACCAGTGCAGTCGACGCACTCATCAGCATGATCACTGGCGATTCGATGATGATCGCGAACGCAAATGCCACACCGAACGCAGCAAGGTTAATAGTCGGAGCATCGAGCCTTGCAATAATTGCAGCCAGATACGGGCCCTCGGCGGCCATCATGAGCCAAGTGCTGGCGAGCGGAGCCCAAAAGGTAAAAATTTTCCGGTGGGTGAGTGTGTCGGTCATTGTCTGGGTCGCCACATCTCTCCCGGCCCACTCAACCTACAGATTTTGTTGAGATTCAGTCTCATTTAGCTTGACCGACCAAAATGGTCGGATATATAGTCGATCCACTTAAATGAGATTGAATCTCATTAAGAGTGTTAGGTCTTACACCTCGATGACCTGAGTGGATCGTAAAAAGTCTGACGGGTGTGTAAGTAGCAAAGTGGCCCGCCACGTGGTGGAACACATGACGGGCCGAATGAACGCTTTGACGTTCGGCTTCCCCTAAAGGTCGCTTGGCGTGGTCACGTTCATAGTCATTCTATGGGCGGAAGTCATGCCGTGCAACCGGTACAGAAAGGTTAGGTATGACTTTGTTTGGCATTAGTGAAATGAAAAAAGTTCAGTGTGTTCTCTCTTGTGTGTTGGGATTGCTACTCGTGACAGTGGGGACCAGCTTTGCACAGGGTCCGTCTGTTGATGACCCGGAGTTGATACCTGAAGTTGAAAGAACCGAGGAATTACCAGAGAACGAAGAAGAAACCGAAGAAACCCAGGACGATGTGGAAGAACTGGAACGTCGTGTCGACCTACTCGCGGAAGAACTGGAGCGGCTTCGTAGTGGCGAAGGTGAGAGGGAGTTAACGGCTGACGATGCGCGGGCGATGGGTTTAGCCCCGTCCGCAGCGGCCGTGTTTCGTGCTAATCGGGGTCTGTCCATTGCTGGCTACGGGGAGTTCCTCTACGAAAACTACGCGTCAACAAAGCAAAGTGGCGCCCCCGGCGGGAAGGGGACCCAGTTTGATGCCCTCCGCGCCATTATTTATACCGGGTACCGGTTTAACGATAAGTGGGTCTTCAACTCCGAGATTGAAGTTGAACACGCGAAGGAAGCATATCTTGAGTTTGCGTATGTCGATTACCAGGCGACAGAAAACTTTGGTATTCGAGGCGGGATGTTGCTTGTCCCCATGGGGTTAGTCAACGAGTTCCACGAACCAACAGTCTTCTTGGGTACGGAGCGGCCCTTTACTGAAAACAAGATTATTCCTTCGACGTGGCGTGAGAATGGCGCCGGTATTTACGGTACTTTCGACAAAGTGTCGTTCCGTCTGTATACCGTGAATGGTTTTCAGGGCGAAAAGTTCTCCTCAGGTGGTTTACGAGGAGGACGACAGAAAGGCTACAAAGCTAAAGCTGACAGTATGGCCGTTACGGGACGTCTGGACGTGACCCCGACACCGGGTGTCTTTGTGGGTGCCAGTTTTTATACAGGCGGCGCAAACTTTGCGATGGATACCGATGACCTCGGACTTACCATCGTTGACGTCCACGGTCAGGCCCAGATCCGCGGATTCGATGTCCGTGGCCTTTATGCGACTGCGAATCTTGACGCCGCAGGGCAGTTTAATGAAAAGAAGGGACTTACGGGATCGAAAGGACTGGCCGAAAAGATGGAAGGTGGTTATGTCCTTTTTGGTTACAACGTGTTGTCGCAAACCTCCGATATTGGCGGTCCAGCGTTCACGCCGTATATCAAGTTTGAGCGAGTGGATACTCAAGCGAAGATGCCGTCTGGCTACAGCAGGAGCTTGTCGACACTGAATAATTTTCGAACAATCGGGTTTGAATTCAAGCCTATCCCGAATGTCGTGGTCAAGGTGGATCGCATGTGGGTTGCCAATGATGCGAAATCCGGCCTTGATCAATTCAATATCAACCTTGGTTACGGTTTCTGATCTGAGGAGAGATGCGAATTCTGCTGCGTGCAAGGAACTCCGGACGATGGCTCGTGTTCATCATCTGGGGTTGTCTTGCAGGCGGTACGATGGAGGCGCAGTTCGGACTCATCACGCGTGAGGAGGCGCTTGCGTCAGCGTTTCCTGACGCCACAGCAATCGCCGAACGTATCTTCTTGACGGACGAACAGGCGGAAACTATCGAAACGATTGCCCGAGTGGACCTGGATTCGAAACTTTATGCTCGATATGTCGTTTCCCGAAATGGAGTGGTAGTGGGTCGCGTGTATGTAGACACCCATCAGGTCCGAACCAAGAGGGAAAGTTTGCTTGTCTCTCTTGATGCAAGTGGTCGTGTGCAAAGGATCGATGTAACGGCTTTTTTGGAACCGCCTGAGTACATTGCTAGTCCGTCGTGGATGCGCCAGTTTCACGGCAAACCATTGGATGAAGACTTGGCTATTCAGCGGGCTATTCGTCCTATCGCTGGCGCAACGCTAACTGCACAGGCCGTCAGTCGGGCGATCCGTCGGGTGATGGCGATTGACCAGGTGCTCACTACTGCAGTGGAGGCTACGCCGTGACGCGCTGGGAACGCTGGGGATTCAATACATTCCACGTCGTTGTAGCGGTGACCGGGTTGGTCTATTTCTATATGAAATATCTAATATCAACCGATGATCCGTTCGCGGTGGTCAACCATCCCTGGCAGTCAACCATGTTGTCACTACACGTGATTGCTGCACCGTTCTTCGTTGCCCTATTCGGTATGTTGTTCCGGTCGCATTCACTCAGGAAAATCCTATCTCCAAATCCAGAAAATAGACGGAGTGGATGGACCTCGCTGATTAGTTTTTCTGCAATGGCTCTTTCGGGCTACCTGATTCAAGTAGCGACCACCTCGTTTTTTGTTTCGGTATTTATTTGGACGCATGTTGTAACGAGCACGCTCTTCCTTATCGGCTATACCATTCATCTAGTTATGGGCTACCGCGTTAACCGTTTGCCTACCGGGACACCTGACACCGCGGTTCCAGGTCCTGCTCGCCTGTCACTATGAAGTTTGCCGCAGGCATGCTCCTGTGCCTCGCTGCTACTGCCTGCCACACTGATTCGACCAGTATTCGTGTAGAGCGGACGGTGTTCTTGATGGGAACCGTCGCAACGCTTACCGTCGACGCGCCCGATCGAGAGACCGGACTCAACCGACTGGAACGCATGGTTCGAGTAATCGAGGAGACGGAGGCTGAACTTAGCACGTGGCAGCACGACAGCGTCTTGAGTGCGCTGAATCGGCAACCGGTCAAAACGTGGCTGCTGTTGCCCGACAGTGTTTGTGTTTTACTCAAGCAGGTGACCACTTGGCACCGCAGAACCAATGGTAGATTCGATCCCGCAGTGGGACGGTTAATCGAGGCATGGGCACTTCGGGACGGTGGGCGTCATCCGAGTCCTGACACCCTGGTCTCGGCCAAGGCCCGTTCTGGTTTTAGACACATCTCTTTGAATGAGACAAGTTGCGCAGCGTCACGCTTGGCTGACGTCACTTTAGACGCCGGTGGGTTTGGAAAAGGAGCGGCCCTTGACCGCGTGCGGCACGTTGACCGTGGGGGACTCGGTGATTGGCTGATTGATTTTGGTGGCCAAGTAGCAGTGTCGTCGACTTCGGCGGACAGGGCGTGGCCGGTGGCAGTCGCGCATCCAGAACAGCGGGACGTACCGGTAGTTGAGTTACGTCTTACAGAGGGGTCACTTGCAACAGCAGGCGGGTCCGAACGGGATGTGTTAACTGATGAAAACAGTCAACTTGGCCACATTGTTGACCCACTGACAGGAAGGCCCGTTAGTCGGACTAGTTCAGTAACCGTCTGGCATCAAGATGCCCTGGTTGCCGATATTCTTTCCACCGCGCTCTATGTCATGGGCGTCGATAAGGGTCGTGACTGGGCTGAACAGAATGGCCTCGCCGCGTGTTTCTTGGTGCCTCGTGAGAGAGACGGAATGACTTCAGGAACTGAGGTCGACTTCGTCGCGACGACTTCCTTCCGGCAGCGGTTCTTGTAGGCGGTGGATCCCAATACCGAGAGCCCCATAGGTGGCCGCCACAAACGGATTCAAGATATTAAAGAAGACGAATGGTGCGTAGGTGAGGGTCGCAACACCGAGGGTTTGTGACATGAACGCACCGCAAGTATTCCAAGGCACCAACACGGAAGTGAGTGTGCCTGAATCTTCCAGCGTGCGTGACAGGTTCTTCGGGTCCAGACGCTGACGTTCGTATTCGTCACGAAACATTCGCCCTGGCAGAACAATCGCGATGTATTGGTCTGAGGCCAACACGTTCATTCCGAATGATGTCAGAAGCGTCGCTGAGATGAGGCTGCCCGTGCCGCGAACCGCAGTGAGGATGCGTGAGGCGATGACTTGCAGCAACCCGGTAGTTTCCATGACCGCGCCAAAAATCATTGCACACATAATTAGCCAGACGGTTGTTAACATGCTTGCCATCCCGCCACGGGAGAGGAGTTCATCCAGAGCAACGTTGCCGGACCTGGATTCAAAGCCTCCGTACATGGCGACCCAAACACCTTTGACGAGTGAAACAGAAGTTGGTAACTCGCTGTCGCCCATGTAGTTCAAAAGGACGCCACTCTGGAATACCATGGCAAAGGCGCCGCCCAATAAGGCGCCAATCAAAAGTGCAGGAAATGCTGGCACGCGAGCGGTGACCAACCCCAGTACAACAATGACTGGTATGAGGAGGTGGAGACCGATCTCGAATTGAGATTCGAGAACCTCGAGGAACGAATCAATCTCAGCCGTGCTTTCTGGTTGGGACGTGAATAGTCCAACCAGCAGAAACAGGGTCAGTGCGGTTACAAAACTTGGTGTTGTTGTCCAAACCATGTGCCGGATATGTGCGAACAGGTCAGAACCGGCAACAGCAGGGGCGAGATTAGTGGTATCGGATAGTGGCGACATCTTGTCACCGAAGTATGCGCCAGAGATCACGGCTCCCGCTGCTAACCCGAGATGCAGGTCATGGGCCGTCGCGATACCGATCAAGGCGATGCCAATTGTTCCAGCTGTCGTCCACGAACTGCCTGTGGCTGTGGCGACTACGGCACAAAGAAGACAGGCGGCCGGGTAGAAAAACGACGGGGCAAGAAGTAGGAGACCATAGTAGATCATGGTTGGCACTATGCCTGCTACGATCCAGGTGCCAATCACTGAGCCCACGACTAGAAGAATCAGAATGGCTCCCACCGAGACCGAAAGACCGCGAGTGATTCCATTTTCGAGGTCTTTCCAGGATTGGCCGTTATAGAGGCCGATGGCGATGCAGAGACCAGCTCCAAGAATAAGGGCTATTTGATTCGGTCCCGATGAGGATTCATCTCCAAACAGATATACAGACGAAGACAATAGACCCACTAGCAGGAAGACTGGGACCATCGCTTGCCAGATGCTCGGCGTTGGTCGATATGGCGGAGTGCCCTCATCCATTGAAAGAGATTGTCTCTGATTTGTCGTAGTTGTTGCGAGAAACGTTGGTGGTCATCTCTGGCGTTCCGGGTTTATGAGGAGCCATTTAAAGTGACCGAGGCTGGGCCAGTTGCCTGCATTCAGCTATGTAGTTACCAGTCTGCCTGATTATTCGTCTCGAATTGTCGGATACTCGATTCCGAGTTGTTCGAGATAGGTTTCGTACCGTGAGGGGTCATAATAAAAAGGCTCCAGCTGCGGTCGAAACTCTTCCATGATCTCAGCGTTGAGCCAAATTGCAGGATTATCTTCGGGTCGAAGGAACGAGACATACTCTCGGTCTTTAGTCTGGACGTTATTGAAGTAGTCCCAAGATTGTCTGACCAATGAGGGCGAGAGCAGGAGGTCGAGAACCGTCATGGCATGAACCTTGGCCCCCGCTGTTGCACCCTTGTGAGCGATGGGCGTTGCCATCGCGATTGCCCGATTCCAGTTGTGTCCTTGCCCACCGGGAATGTTTGCAGGGAAGCGGAGCGAAGCAGTCGGAACGGTCCATGAAATATCGCCAATATCATCGGAGCCGCCGCCCCGTCTTTCGTCGTCAGGGATCACAGTGCGCCCTTGGGCAGTGGACAAGACTTCGGTAAGAAGACCCCGTTCGTCGACCGTATTCATCCGTTGCACCGCGCGTGCCAGACGCTGGTCGTCTTCGCTCCAGTCAGGCATCCCGACCCGCAAAATGTTTTGGTGCATGGCCTCGGAAATGGGACGATTCATGTGTTGTGGCCACGCTGCTCCAAGTACTCTGGATGTCACGGTTGTGTCGGTCATCATTGCTGCACCGTCGGCCATGGAATCGCCAATCCGCCACATGCGCATGATGTCGTCGTAATTCGTTTCGCGAAAGAAGTACCACACACTTGCTGTCGGAGGGACGACGTTCGGTTGGTCGCCGCCATTGGAGATCACATAATGCGATCTTTGCTGAATCCGAAGATGTTCCCGCCGAAAGTTCCAGCCGATATTCATCAACTCAACTGCGTCCAAGGCACTACGGCCGTCCCAGGGCGAACCTGCTCCGTGAGCACTCTCACCGGAGAACAGGTATTCGACAGAGACCAGGCCGTTACCGGCGCTCTCGCCCCACGTTGCAGTCATGCCTGAACTGACATGGCAGTAAAGAACGACATCCACATCATCGAATAATCCAGCCCGGACATAGAAGGCTTTTGCTCCAAGTTGTTCTTCGGCGACACCGGGCCAAAGCTTCAAAGTGCCAGTCAGGCCTTCTTGCTCCATAATTTTTTTAACTGCAAGTGCTGCGGTCACGATAACCGCTTGACCAGAGTTGTGCCCTTCACCATGACCCGGAGCTCCTTCGAGGAGCGGGGCGCGGTAAGCAACACCTGGTTTCTGTGAGGCTTGTGGGATGCTATCTACATCAGTTCCAAGCGCAATCACCGGTGTTCCAGAGCCCCAGGTGGCCATCCACGCCGTTGGGATACCAGCTACACCGCGTTCAACCGAAAATCCGTGGTCTTCAAGAATCTCGGTGACATACCGCTGCGTTTCGTATTCCTGAAAACCGAGCTCGGAAAAACTGAAGATACTATCGACCATTTGTTGGGTGAAATCACGGCGGCTGTCAACATCAAGGGCGATCTGGTCCTTAAGTCGTTCAACCTGAGGTGATGACAGCGGCCGGGCTGGGTCTTGTTGAGGACTAGTCTCCGCGACGAGCGTGAGTAAGCCTGCAAGCACTAATAAAAATGCAATAGCGGTCGAACGCATCGTGGAACTCCTCAAAAGTACGAGTGTGGTAGACCGACTCTTACGGACGATCCTACGACATCACGGGAGTCTATACTTGTCGCCAGTTCCATGAAATACGCCATTGTGACTTTTGGCTGTCGGGTCAACCAGGCTGATTCAACAGACATAGAGCGCCAACTTCGCGCTCAGGGTGGTCAGCGTGTCGATACGGACCAGGCTGAGTTGGTGGTTGTAAATACGTGCTCAGTGACTGCAACGGCAGATCAGGGCGCACGACAGGTTATTCGACGCATTGCACGTCAAAATCCGAATGCTCGTATTGTGGCGACCGGGTGTTATGCCACCCGCGCCGAATCTGATTTGGCTGGTTTGCCGTCTGTAGAGAAGGTGGTCCCAAACCCACAAAAGCTCACACTAGTTGCTACGACAGCGGCAATGTTAACCGGTGGTGAACCGACGACGGCCGACCGATTTGGCGATGGCGATGGTTCATGTGGCGACCTTATCAGTCCTCAGTCCGACCGCACCGTTTATACCCTCCGTGTTCAGACAGGCTGTAACCAAGTGTGCTCGTATTGCATCATTCCGTCGACGCGAGGTTCCGGACAAAGTATGTCGATTGACCAGGTGTCTCAAGAAGTCACGCGTATTGCATTGGAGGGTTTCAAAGAAGCGTCACTAACAGGAGTGCATATCGGGTCATATGGGCGAGATTTGATTCCCCGAACAAGCTTGCTGGAGCTACTGAAGAGACTCGACTCTCACCCTAGTGATGTTATGTTTCGTATTAGTTCGCTTGAACCGATGGACTGTAACGAGGCGGTAATCGACCTGGTCGCTAGGAGCGGACGATTCGCCCCTCACTTCCACTTGCCTCTCCAGAACGCTAGTGATCAGGTGTTGCGGGCGATGCGGCGTCCTTACTCACTTGATGACTATCGGCGGTTGGTCAATATGGTTCGTAGTCGTATGCCTGATGCGGGTATTGGGTCAGACCTTGTAGTTGGATTTCCTGGTGAAACGTTTGAGGATGTTGAAGCTAATCTGACGTATCTACCCGCCAGCCCGTTAACTTACCTACATGTTTTTCCGTACTCGGATCGACCTGGTACGGAAGCAAGTGGAATGGCAGGCAAGATAGATAAGAAGGACATTCGGGAACGGGCGCGAACCATCCGATCAATTGGCCGTGACTTGGCGGCTAGTTTCCGGTTGTCGCAAGTGGGGGGCGTGCGTTCAGCGATTACGATTGATGGAGGTCGGGTTGCTGTCACAGATAATTATTTAAAGGTTCAAGTGCCGATAGGGCAGCCTGAGAACCAGCGGGTGCGGGTTCGGATTACATCGTCCGGGGAGCCCCCCTTAGGCGAGTTCGTTATGTGATTGGCGGACCAACGTTTGCTGTCTTCCCTTCAGCACCAGCTGATTCACTTTCGACAATCAGTTGTCCACATGCTGCCCGAATGTCGCGGCCTCGGCTCTTTCGAACGGAGACGGTCATGCCTCCCTCTGACAGCGTTCGAGCAAACCGATCAACTCGGACATCTGATGGCCGGCGGAACGAAATCCCCGACGCTTCGTTGAGCGGAATGAGATTAACTTTTGCTTTAAGACCTCTCAGTAATGCTTGCAAGCGCCGCGCGTCTTGAGTGGAGTCGTTCACGTGGGCGAGCAGAACGTATTCGAAGGTAATTCGTCGTCTTTTCGTTAGTGGTAACTGGCGGCACGCTTCAATGATCTCTGCGAGGCCAAATGTGCGATTCACAGGGACTAATCGATTTCGCAACTCTTCAGTCGAGGCATGCAGTGAAACAGCTACATTAGGCATGATGGATTCGTTGGCTAGCCGCAGGAGGCCACTTGGTACTCCCACCGTAGAAACGGTGATCCGGCGGGGTGGTAGGGCGAAACCGTTCTTGTTCGTTAATATTCTTAGAGCCTTCATTGTCGCGTCATAGTTGTGTAGAGGTTCACCCATGCCCATGAGGACGACGTTAAAATTCTTGTCAGCTAGTCCGAGACTGTGAGCAAGCAGGTGGACTTGCCCCACGATTTCTCCTGCTGTCAAGTTGCGGGTAAGTTGCATTTGTCCGGTGAGACAAAAGTTGCATCGCATAGAGCAGCCAACCTGGGTCGACACGCAAAAGGTCTGTTTGGGTGTGTCTGGAATGAAGACAGATTCAATTAGGAGACCGTCGCTAAGTCGAAGCAGGAATTTCTCGGTGCCATCTGTCGAGCGTTGACGATTGCTCACCGTCAATGTGCCCACGACGAAACGTTTTACCAAGTGACGTCTTAACGTCAGTGATAAGTCACTCATTTGGTCGAAATCGGTAATACCTTGTTGGTAGATCCACTTGTAAATCTGATGCGCATGAAACGAACGGACCCCGAGTTCCTTCATGGCGACTTCGAGGGCAGCCGGATCGAGTTCACAGATATTCGTAACTGATTTCATGGTGCTGATGTTTTGAGGTGGTGCAACGTGCTGAAGACAAGCATGTTAGCACGCGACTGATAGTTACTGTGTTTGCCAGGCGGACGATGCAGGAGTTGAACAGATGGGAACAGCGTGATAAAATACCTGTCTCTGTGCATTCTCATAATTCCCTTCTATACAACAGTTTGCGGGTTATGAATCGTCTCCAGTTGCAATTAAAATCCGTCTCCCCGAGATGATCGTCCAAGACGTTCTTCCCAATGGTCTCCGCATTCTCACCGAATCGATGCCTGACGTTCGGTCAGTGAGTCTTGGTATCTGGCTTGTGCGTGGGTCTCGACATGAAGACCCGGCCCATGAGGGCATTGCTCACCTTGCGGAGCACATGCTGTTCAAAGGTACATCCAACCGGTCGGCGCGAGAGATTGCGGAGGAAGTTGACTCGATCGGTGGTCAACTTGATGCGTTTACTGCCAAGGAATACGCTTGTTATTACGTCAAGGTTCTCGATGATCATCTGCTGAGGGCCGTCGATCTTTTATCTGACTTACTGCTCCGTCCGGCTTTCCATCAGGATGACCTTGAGAAGGAGAAGAAGGTCATTCTCGAGGAAATTAAGATGGTCGAGGATATCCCGGACGATCTTGTTCACGAGGCATTTACTGAAAGTTTCTGGCCAGGGCATCCTTTAGGTCGGTCAATTTTGGGATCGCCAGAATCGGTTCGTGGTATTTCTCAGGCGGCGCTGCGAGGGTTTTTTGAGCGATGTTATGTGAGTGGAAATTTGGTCGTTACAGCTGCAGGTAATATTGTTCACGAAGAGCTGCGCAATTTGATTGAGACGGCTTTTCATGCCGTTAATGACGACCCGGATCCTTCTGATTCTGACCCGCCGACACCTCGGCCCTGTCTTGTGCTCAAGGAAAAAGAATTAGAGCAAGCCCACATCTGTATGGGTGTTACGGGACATGCGCAAGCCCACACCGATCGATACGCAAGCTACGTACTCAACACCGTACTCGGCGGCTCAATGAGTTCTCGTCTCTTTCAGAACGTTCGAGAGAAACGGGGCTTAGCATATGCGATCAGTAGCGGTTTGATGTCGTATCAAGATGCTGGCGCACTGACTGTATATGCTGGGTGCGATGCGGCAGCTGTGTCGGAAGTTGTGGATTTGGTGACTGCTGAGTTTCGTGGTCTTGCTCACGAACCTATCCCCGGTTCTGAATTGCAGCGGGCGAAGGACCACCTGAAGGGAAACCTTGTGCTCAGCTTGGAGAGCACCAGCAGTCGTATGTCGCAATTGGCTCGTTCAGAGATCTGTTTTGGTCGGCAGTTTGAGGTGTCGGAACACCTGTCGGCCATTGATGAAGTTTGTGCTGACGACGTGCAGCGGGTTGGAACCGAATTATTCTCGGGTGGCTCGCTTGGAGTTACAGTGCTGGGTCCTTTAGACGGTGACTTGGTATCTGATTCCCAACTTGTTTTGTAACGCGTTAAAGCTTTGGAATTATTGATGGCCCGGGCGGCGTGAATACGTAGGCGAGGAGCATTAACCATCGCAGTTGAACTGACTGTGCTCGGCAGCGGAAGCGGCGGTAATTCGACGCTCGTAGCACACCGGTCCCAAGGTGTGTTAATTGATGCAGGATTGAGTTATCGCCAGATTGCTCGTCGGTTGAATCAGATTGGGTTCAATCCAGATTTGGTTGGCGCGATCGTAATTACCCATGCCCACGGTGACCACATGCGTGGTGCACGGATGTTTTCTCGCCGGCATAACGTGCCTGTTTATGCCACGGAGACTATTCGCGCTGATTGGGGCAAAAATGATATCGCCATGTGGCGTGACCTGTGGACAAACAAGAATCAGAATATTTGCGGTTTGACTTTTTATCCGATGAAGATTTCCCATGACGCATCGGAAACTCTGGCCTTTCGGATTGACACTCTTGAAGGCGCCATTGGATTTGCGACTGACATTGGCGTGATAACACCAGAATTGGTCGATCATTTTCGAGGCTGCCGCGTCGTGATTGTGGAATCTAACCACGCGACTGAACTGCTGCGAGTTAGCCCGTATGATCAAGTGACTCGCGCGCGAATTGGAAGCGATCATGGTCATCTTTCGAATGAGGCGTTGGCCGAATTTATCCGAACAGACCTTGGTCTGAGTGTGCGGTGTTTAATTTTGGTGCACTTGAGCCAAGTGAATAACTTGCCTGAACTTGCTGAAATTTCATGCCGAGAAGCATTGGCCGAGGCTGGTCGCACGGACGTTGAGGTAATTGTTGCTCAGCAGAACGTTCATTCGTCGACCGTGGATTTGGCCTCTTGGTTACCTCGTGGCACTGACGTTTCCCAAGTCCAGAGTAGTCTTCCGTTCCAGGTTGATTTGAGTGAATATCCTGAACATCAGAGCTAATGGACAACAATAAACAATCGACTAATCGCAACCAATTAATGGCGGCTTGTTCATCATGATTCCACGTTATACACCCCCTGAAATGGGTCGCATCTGGACGGACCAGCGACGATATGAGACGTGGTTGTCGGTGGAGTGCGCCGCGGCCGACGCTATGGCCGTGCACGGGTTGATTCCGGCTGATGCTGCCCGCGACATACGCGAGCGAGGAAAAGTTGACGCGGCTCGTGTTGATGAAATTGAACGAACGACACGACATGACGTGATTGCCTTTACAACAGCCGTCGCAGAACATGTTGGTCCTTCGGCACGCTGGTTACATTTCGGTCTGACGTCGTCTGATGTGCTTGATACAGCACAGGCACTTCAGTTGCGGGAGTCCTGCGATCTTTTGCTTTCCGACGTGGACAAGTTGTTGGATGCAATTCGGGACAGGGCGTTTGATCACAAACACACGCCCATGATCGGTCGTACCCACGGGGTTCATGCTGAGCCAATGACCTTTGGTTTGAAGCTTGCTCTGTGGTTCGACGAATTAGGTCGCGACCGTGAGCGTTTGACGCGAGCACGAGAGGCTATCAGCGTCGGTAAGATTTCAGGCGCCGTGGGAACTTATGCCCATCTCGACCCAGGGATCGAGCAATCGGTGTGCGACCAGCTTAGGCTTCGTCCGGCGCCTGTGGCGTCCCAAGTTATCCAACGCGACCGTCACGCGGAATTGCTGGCGGCACTTTCTATTACAGCCGCGTCACTCGAAACGTTCGCTCTTGAGATTCGTGGCCTTCAGAAGACTGAAATCGGTGAGGTTGAGGAGCCATTCGCCAAGGGGCAAAAAGGTTCTTCTGCTATGCCGCACAAGCGCAATCCGATTGGGTGCGAGCAGATTACGGGACTGGCCCGCTTAGTCAGAGCGAATGCTCTGGCGGCGCTGGAGAATGTTGCACTGTGGCATGAGCGTGACATTTCGCACTCGTCGGTGGAGCGGATAATTTTTCCCGACAGCTTCTGCAGCCTTGATCATATGGTTCGCCGATTTACTGGTATTGTGCGAGACCTTGTTGTTTATCCCGAACGAATGCTCGAAAATTTGGATCGGTCGCGGGGGGTTGTCTTTTCAGGAACGGTTCTCTTGGAACTTGCGCGCCGTGGCGTTTCACGTGAGGAAGCCTACACGTGGGTCCAGCGAAACGCCATGCGCTCACACGATGAGCATCTCGACTTCAAAGAACTACTAGGGAAGGATGAGGATGTCTCCCGGATGCTACCGCTCAGCGACATTGATGAGGTTTTTGATCTCAAGGTGCAATTGCGCCATGTAGATTCGATTTTTGACCGTGTTTTTGGAGATCGATAAACGTGAAGGCCAAAGTTTATGTGACGTTAAAGCCGTCGATTTTGGACCCGCAAGGGAAAACGATCGCACAGGCACTACACACGATGGGATACGACACCATTAACGATGTCCGGCAAGGAAAATTCTTTGAGCTCGATATCGATATCGACTCGGCTGAAGCTGTGCGGAAGACGGCATTGGAGGTTGCAGAGCGGGTCTTAGCAAATCCGGTAATTGAGAATTGCCGGGTGGAGGTGGAATGAAATTTGCTGTCATAGTGTTTCCCGGTTCCAATTGTGACCACGATACGTATCATGCAGTGACAGACGTACTCGGCCAGAAGGCCGAATTGATATGGCACAGTGACACGGACCTACGAGGCGCCGATGTGGTGGTGTTACCGGGTGGATTCTCTTACGGTGACTATCTTCGAAGCGGTGCCATAGCCAGATTCTCGCCCGTGATGAGATGTGTAGCCGATTTTGCTGAAACAGGTGGTCCGGTACTTGGGATCTGCAATGGATTTCAGGTTCTTCTGGAGGCTGGATTGCTTCCCGGCAGCATGCGCCGTAACAAGCGACTCGAATTTATCTGCGAACACGTCAATCTGCGTGTTGAACAGACTGACACGCCGTTTACGCTCAAAGCGTCGGTTGGTCAAGTGTTACGAATTCCAATAGCGCACGGCGAAGGAAATTACTATGCGCCACCAGAGACTGTCGAACAACTAGAGACCGACCGCCGCATCATTTTTCGGTACAGCTCTCCAACTGGTGCGGTTGATGAGATGTGGAACGTGAATGGGTCGGCGTCTTCGATTGCCGGAATCTGTAATGAAAAACGGAACGTTGTCGGTTTGATGCCACATCCTGAACGTGCCTGCGAACAAGAAATTGGTAGCACGCATGGCCGCGTCATTCTCGAGTCTGTGATTGGGGCACTTTAAGCACTGTCATGAAGGCGATGCGACCATGATTGACGATACGACGATTACCGAACATGGTCTGACTGCTGATGAATATCAGCGAATTCTGACGATTCTTGGCCGAGAGCCGAATCTCACTGAGCTTGGCATATTTTCGGTGATGTGGTCTGAGCACTGTAGTTATAAGAGTTCTCGAAGGCATCTCAAAACATTACCGACCGAAGGGCCTAGGGTGTTACAGGGACCCGGTGAGAATGCCGGGGCAGTCGACGTTGGTGGCGGATTGGCAGCGGTGTTCAAGATTGAGTCTCACAATCATCCCTCGTTCATCGAACCGTACCAAGGTGCGGCCACCGGAGTCGGAGGCATTATTCGAGATATTTTTACAATGGGGGCACGACCGATTGCCTTGCTGAATTCGTTACGGTTCGGTGAGCTTGATGATCCGATGACACGAAGGATCGTGGCGGGCGTGGTTGCGGGTATTGCCGGCTACGGCAACAGTATTGGGATTCCGACCGTGGGTGGTGAGATGGGGTTTGACAAGACTTATACGGGGAATCCACTCGTTAATGTCTTCTGTCTCGGACTAGTGCGGTCAGAAGATCTGATTCTCGGGCGCGCTGAAGGTGTGGGTAACGCGGTTTACTACGTTGGTGCGAAAACAGGTCGAGATGGCATCCATGGTGCCACGATGGCGTCGGCAGAATTTGATGAGGCCACTGAAGAAAAGAGACCAAACGTTCAAGTTGGCGACCCGTTCATGGAGAAGTTGCTATTGGAGGCTTGTCTTGAAGTGATGGCAACCGATGCCCTCGTTGGCATTCAGGATATGGGTGCTGCAGGCTTGACGTGTTCAACGTGCGAGATGGGTTCACGGGGTAATGTTGGCATAGAGATTGATGTGGCTCGCGTTCCACAACGTGAAACCGGCATGAAGCCCTACGAGATCCTGCTGTCTGAATCGCAGGAACGAATGCTTTTCATCGTGCGTGACGGACGGGAACAAGAAGTAGAACAAATTTTTGAGAAGTGGGGATTGCACGCCGTGCGAATCGGTGAAGTCACCGGCGATGGCTTGCTTCGGGTTCACGAGGAAGGTCGTCTCGTAGCAGAAATTCCTAACAAAGCACTGGCTGAGGACGGGCCCATTTACGATCGGCCAACGCAGCGTCCATCAGATTCGGACGCCCTTCAGTCTCTCGACTTGAAGACGCTTCGCCCGGTGCCATCCGCGGACAAAGTATTGATAGAGCTTTTAATGTCACCGCAGATCGCGAGTAAGCGTTGGGTGTATCGCCAGTATGATCACATGGTTCGAACCAATACCATTCTGCCTGCCGGTATGGGTGCTGGAGTTGTGCGGATTAAGGGGACAAACCGAGCTCTGATTTTTTCCGTCGACGGCAACGGTCGATACTGTTCATTGGACCCATATCAAGGAGCCCGGCTTGCTGTCGCCGAATCAGCACGCAATGTTGCTTGTGCCGGTGGTGTGCCTGTTGGCGCGACCAATTGTCTGAACTTTGGCAATCCTGAACGACCCGAGATTATGTGGCAATTTGCTGAAAGTGTTAGAGGGATCGGCGATGTGTGCCGGGCACTGGAAATCCCGATTACCGGCGGCAACGTGAGTCTGTATAACGAAACCGATGGGGAAGCAATCCAACCTACCCCGGTGATTGGTGTGGTCGGGGTGGCGGAAAACGCCGCTCGTGTTCTCGGGCGGGTATTTCGGCGCGAAGGTGTTGCTGTTGTTCTACTGGGACAAAGCCGGACCGAGTTGGGTGGGAGCGAGTATCTGAAGGTTGTGCATGGACAATTATGCGGTCAACTGCCCCACCTTGATCTGACATTAGAGGCTGCTCTGCATCGCTTACTCGCAGCGGCGGCGGCTGATGGCCTACTAGAATCTGCACATGACTGCGCCGAAGGCGGGGTGGCAGTTGCCTTGGCGGAATGTTGTTTTGAGAGCGGAGGCATCGGACTTGAAGTCTCGTTACCTGGCATTGCCGCGGATGGTGACGATGACGATGAGGTTTTGTTAGCAAAGGCACTGTTCGGCGAAACGGCCTCTCGTGTTGTGGTTTCGATAGAAGACAGTAAGACACCCGAATTGCTTCGCCGTGCGGCTGCAATGGATGTTCCAGCATATGTGGTTGGTCGCACGGGTGGTTCCCGTTTTAGGATTTCGGTCGACGAAACTATGGTGATTGATGACGACCTTGCGAAGATCGAAAGTGCGTGGACGAATGGTTTCGCGCGTCATTTTAAGGATCGAGCCGCATGAACACAGTTAAGGGCGATGAAATGCGCGCCGATAAATTTAAGGATGAATGCGGGGTTTTTGGAATCTTCGGACATCCTGACGCCGCACACATGACCTATCTTGGCTTGTATGCACTGCAGCATCGTGGGCAAGAGAGTGCCGGAATCGCTGTGGCTAGAAATCGGCACATCAAGTTAGCTAGGGCCATGGGCTACGTCAGCGACGTTTTTTCCGAGAGTGTTCTGGAGGGATTGGTCGGTGAGTCGGCTATTGGGCACGTTCGGTATTCCACGTTTGGAGATAGTCGAGTTGTGAACGCTCAGCCGATACTGATTGATTGTGCTCACGGCCAAATTTCACTTTGTCACAACGGGAATATTGTCAATGCGACTGAGCTGCGAGAAGAACTGGTCGGGAAAGGTTCAATCTTTCAGACCAACAGTGATACCGAGGTGGTGCTTCATCTCTACGCAAGGTCGGCGGCTCGTTCGGCGGAAGACGCAATCGTAGAGTCGGTGTCCCGTGTTCGAGGTGCGTTCTCGCTGGCGATGTTGACGCCGGACAGCCTTATCGCTGTGCGCGACCCGTATGGTTTTAGGCCACTCGCACTTGGGAGACTCGGTGATGCTTACGTGGTTTGCTCTGAAACATGTGCGATGGATCTTATCGGAGCTTCATATGAGCGAGACATCGAACCCGGAGAAGTCTTCGTTGTCGATGAAAACGGTCCTCGGTCGTACTCGCCATTTGCGCCGAAGCCATCCGCGCATTGCGTTTTCGAACATGTGTATTTTGCGCGACCCGATAGCTATGTTTTTGGCCAAAGTGTCAATGAGGTTCGGACGAACTTAGGGCGTCTTCTGGCCAAAGAATCTGGAGTCGATGCTGATGTTGTAGTGCCGATTCCGGACTCGGGTTTGTGTGCGGCATCCGGTTACGCTGAGACGGCAGACGTGCCTTTGAAAATGGGATTAATTCGGAATCATTATGTGGGTCGGACATTCATACAACCCCAACAATCGATTCGTGGCTTCAAGGTCAAGGTAAAGTTAAACACCGTAAGGAGCATTCTAGAAGGTAAGCGGGTAGTTCTAGTCGACGATTCCATAGTCCGAGGCACCACCAGTCAAAAGATTGTCAAGATGATCAAGGCGGCAGGTGCCAAAGAAGTCCATATGAGAATTAGTTGTCCGCCAACAGTTTCACCGTGTTACTACGGAATTGACACGCCTCACCGAGACGAATTGATTGCGGCAACCCACAGTGTCTCTGAGATCCGGGATTATATGGGTGCTGATTCGCTGGCCTATCTGAGTTTGGATGGCTTAAAAGAGGCGGTTGGTTCTACTCACAATCGTTACTGTAATGCCTGCTATACACGCGAGTATCCGGTCGAGCCTCCTTCAGACCAGGAGGCGTATATGCAGATGGTCTTCAAACTTCCTGATGGTGCCGAACCAATTGAGCCATGAAGTGGTCTGGTCGAGTGCTTTTGTGGTTGATTTTGTCGGTCGGGTTTGGCTGGACGCAGACGGCTGAAGACCAACTTCACGAAGCTATCGACCAACTTGCTGAGTTCGACTATGCCGTGCGCGTGGAAGCGTCCCGTGCTTTACGTAGAGCTGATCCTAATGTGGTGCGGCCAGCTCTGCTACACGCGGTGGAACATCACCAAGACAGTTATGTTCAGTTCCGTGCACTCGTTCTAATTTATGGCTTGGATCTACCTGATGTCGATAAAGTTTTCAGTGGTGCGTTAAATTCTTCAAACGATCGTGTGCGAGCTTCGGCTTACGAGTATTTTGAAACTTTTCCTGCGCCGGATGTAGGTTCGCAACTTCTCGGTGCGCTCGACACGGAAACCTCTGAATTTGTACGTCCCTATTTGGTGCGCGCGCTTGCCGCTAATGATGACGATTCCAGTGTGCGTGAACGACTCGTTCAAGACATTCATCGCGGACAGAGTTACTTTCGTGGTGCTGTCATTGAAGCACTCGGCGATCATCGCGCTTTGTATGCGGTGGACTCTCTAATTCCATTGATTGCAGAGGACGGGCCGTTCCGAGACGATGCGTTGTTAGCTCTTGGAAAGATTGGCGACCGGCGGGTTATTCAGCCCCTGCGCCAGTTGCAGCGGGATAGCGACACCAAAATACAGCCCATCGTTTCTGCTGCTGCATGCTTGCTTGACGTTGGATGTGATGGTCAATTGAGCTACATCGTCGATACTCTTCGGTATGGCATAGAACCTTCGAACGAAAATAATCAAGAGTTGATCCGGAATGCATCGACAGCCTTGTCTGCGTTGGCGACCGCTGGCCAGCAGCGCGCGTTGGATGCCTTGTTTGAGCTTGGAGTAAACGCAAGTGAGTCTGCTCGAGCGCCTATAGCGCTGGCCCTTGGAAAAGTAGCTTTGCGAAACCCGCAGATCGTTCAAAACACATTAGTTGACGCCGCTAGTGAGGCAACCATGCCCGAGGCGGAACTATTGCTGCTTCGCGATGCGTTTGACATGTTGGATGAAGATTTTGCCGAGGAAAGATTTTATGTGCTGATGCGACAGGGGTATTGGGAGGGGTTTGGTAGCGCTAAGGCTAGAGCAGTTGCGGCAGCTGCGATACGTGTGTTGGAGTTTTGAATGAGATGATCTTACCGATTGCCTCCAGGATTTTGGTGAATGTGTGATGGTTGACTACAAGGATTCAGGTGTTGATATTGACGCCGGTCATGAGGTTGTAAGACAGGTCAAGAAGCTTGCCAAGAGTACTTTTACTGAGGGGGTCCTGTCTGAAATTGGATCCTTTGGCGGCCTTTTTGAACCAAGAGTTAGTGGTTTGGAGCGACCAGTTCTAGTTGCGAGTTCAGACGGCGTGGGAACTAAACTGGCAGTCGGCTTCCTGGCTGGACGTCACGACACCATAGGCCAAGATCTAGTCAATCACTGTGTTAATGATATTTTGGTTCAAGGCGCAAAACCGTTGTTCTTTCTTGATTACCTGGCCACTGGCCGGTTGTTGCCTGAGGTTTCGACGAAAGTTGTGGAAGGCGTTGCGGTTGGCTGCAGGGAGAATCGTTGTGCGTTACTAGGAGGCGAGACGGCGGAGATGCCCGGTTTTTACCGGGATGGGGAGTACGACCTCGCTGGCTTTATCGTCGGAGTAGTAGACCGTCCTAATGTGATTGATGGTCGGAGCATTGATCAAGGGGATGTTTTACTTGGTCTTCCGTCAACCGGTCTTCACACGAACGGCTACTCACTTGCGCGGCGAATCATTTTTGATGATTTGGGATTGTCTGTTGATTCAGAGATGGGCGATGTAGAGCCAGGTGTTTCGGTAGCTGAAATGCTGCTGCGTCCCCACCGGTCTTATTTAAATGTTCTTGAACCCTTGTTGAATTCAGAAGACCGACAACGAGTTAAAGGTTTAGCTCATATTACTGGCGGTGGTTTAACTGACAACATTCCTAGAATTCTACCGAATGGTCGGTCCGCTAGGGTCGAGCGTTCGACTTGGGCGGTACCGGCACTTTTTGACTACCTTCAACAAATGGGTAGGGTTTCGGATGATGAAATGTTTCGGACTTTTAATATGGGCATCGGAATGGTTTTGGTGTGTTCGCCTATTGATGTTGAGACTGTGCAGAATCAGCTCGCCAAGGCTGGCGAGAGCAACTCTTTGATTATTGGTCAGGTTACAAAAGGAAATGGTCAACTCGAGTATGACTAGACGCTTACGCAGGTCTTCAGTATGAATCGTAAAATCGGCATCCTGATTTCCGGCCGGGGAAGCAACTTGCAGGCCATTATTGATGCGGTTGCTAGTGGGAGTCTTGATGCCGAGATTACGGTTGTTATCTCAAATAAGGCTGACGCTGCTGGACTGGATCGCGCCAAGAAGGCCGGAATCGAGAGTCTCTATGTCGATCACAAAACCTATGCGTCACGCGAGCAGTTCGATCTTGCCCTAGTGGCTGAACTAAAGAAACGCGATGTTGCGGTCGTCTGTTTGGCTGGGTTTATGCGATTGTTGAGCGAAGAATTTGTGAACGCCTTCCCAAACGCGATTCTTAATGTCCATCCTTCCCTCCTGCCAGCATTTCCAGGCCTCGACGCACAGAGACAGGCGTGGGAGTATGGTGTGAAGCTAAGTGGTGCAACAGTCCATGTTGTCACGCCGTTGCTCGATAGCGGCCCAATTATTCTTCAGGCAGTCGTTCCGGTCTATGCGGAAGACTCGGCTGACAATCTGGCGACTAGGATTCTAGAACAGGAGCACCGAATCTATCCCGAAGCGATTGGGTTGTTCTTAGATGGGCGATGGCGCATCGACGGACGTAGATTCGGTCGAGACACCACCCCATGACCATTGACGAACAAATTGAATATCTCGCGAAAGGATGTGTCGATGTTGTTCGTCGATCTGACCTCCAGCGCAAGCTTGAGAGAGTCAAGGCCGGTGGCCCTCCATTAACGGTTAAGGTTGGCTTTGACCCAACTGCGCCAGACTTACATCTTGGACATACTGTACTTATCCGGAAGATGAAGCATTTTCAGGATTTGGGTCATCGGGTCATTTTCTTGATCGGGGACTTCACTGGATTGATTGGCGACCCGACAGGGCGTTCAAAGACGAGGCCGGCTCTCACGGAAGAGGAGATTCGAGAAAACGCTGAAACTTACAAAATCCAGATTTTTAAATTGCTGGATCCGGACCGAACTGTCATTGATTTCAACAGTGGTTGGCTTGGTGACCTCGGGAGTGAAGGATGGATACGGCTGACCGCTTGCTACAACGTTGCGCAGATGCTGGAACGCCGCGATTTTCGGCAACGATATGATCGTGGCCAGCCAATTGCAATTCACGAATTTTTGTACCCTCTTGCCCAAGCGTACGATTCAGTTCATTTGAAAACTGATGTTGAACTTGGCGGTACGGACCAACTCTTTAATCTGAATGTCGGTCGCGACATCATGCCGGCGTTCGGTGTGGAAGCTCAAGCAGTATTGACGATGCCTCTGCTGGTTGGTCTCGATGGGGCAGACAAAATGTCGAAGTCTTCTGGGAACTATATTGGGATCACAGAATCACCGGATGAGATGTTTGGGAAAGTCATGTCCATCTCTGACACGCTAATGTGGGATTACTACACACTGTTGACTGATTTGTCGGTTTCCGAAATTTCGTCGATGAAGGAAAAAGCGGCCGATGGTCGGTTGCACCCTAGACAGGCCAAGGTTGATTTGGCGCGGCACGTGATAACCGACTTCCACTCTGACGCTGAAGCCAAGGCTGCGGCCGAAGAGTTTGAACGGCGATTTGTTCGAAAAGAGGTTCCTACCAATCTGACTGAATGGGACGTTTCTGTTGAGACTGCAGGCATTAAGTTGAGTGCAGTCATGGTCGAATCTGG